>JAZAUD010000020.1:0-43935 GCA_036373775.1 Oscillospiraceae bacterium
AAGGATCACCCCCACATACGTGGGGAAAAGCATAATAAATCCTTTCTACCACTTACTTGTGGAGGATCACCCCCACATACGTGGGGAAAAGATGAAGATATTTCCAGCATAACGACTGTACACAGGATCACCCCCACATACGTGGGGAAAAGTCGACTGTCTCTCTGACTTGCTCTACTCCAATAGGATCACCCCCACATACGTGGGGAAAAGTTTGGTTGCCGTCAATCTGGTTGGTGCATCCGGGATCACCCCCACATACGTGGGGAAAAGCTGCTGGGGCTAATATCTGCACATAATCAATTAGGATCACCCCCACATACGTGGGGAAAAGCTTATGACGACACATTCCCGCAATGGTATATCAGGATCACCCCCACATACGTGGGGAAAAGTCCCAGACGGAAAAAGAACTGATTGACAGGGCAGGATCACCCCCACATACGTGGGGAAAAGCTTGTCTTGACTTGACTGTTTCCACAAATTCGAGGATCACCCCCACATACGTGGGGAAAAGCGATTGTATCGCCATTATCGCACATAATGCATAGGATCACCCCCACATACGTGGGGAAAAGTCCTTTGTATTGATAGCTTCCAAAATCAAACTGGGATCACCCCCACATACGTGGGGAAAAGCGGACAAAGGTGGAGCAGTACCGTGATGCAAAAGGATCACCCCCACATACGTGGGGAAAAGTTTGACTTATAACGTGGCAAAATACGGCGGTTAGGATCACCCCCACATACGTGGGGAAAAGAAATTGGCAAGAAAGCAACTCCACAGTTTGAAAGGATCACCCCCACATACGTGGGGAAAAGCAGAACACGTTGACGAATACAAGCAGATATTGAGGATCACCCCCACATACGTGGGGAAAAGGCTGACGCAACTACTACAAGTTCGGGTAATCAAGGATCACCCCCACATACGTGGGGAAAAGTCTATATCACTACCTTGTTTCGGAGTACCATCTGGGATCACCCCCACATACGTGGGGAAAAGTTGATAATATCGCCAATTTTAGTTTGTGGTAAAGGATCACCCCCACATACGTGGGGAAAAGTATGGTCTACTATTATGAGTTATGGTTGTTATAGGATCACCCCCACATACGTGGGGAAAAGCTTCAATTTTAGGTACAAGTGGTGGTGGCAAAAGGATCACCCCCACATACGTGGGGAAAAGTTGATTGATAAATTTTCTATAGCATCAGTAATAGGGATCACCCCCACATACGTGGGGAAAAGAAAGGCGTTTATTATGGAACATCAGCGGGTGTAGGATCACCCCCACATACGTGGGGAAAAGGCAAATAAAGCCGGAAGATAAAACTCCAGAAGGGGATCACCCCCACATACGTGGGGAAAAGAACGGGTGATTATTCTAAAATAAATAATACTAAGGATCACCCCCACATACGTGGGGAAAAGTATGGTTGTTATATTGCTGATGCTACAGAACACGGATCACCCCCACATACGTGGGGAAAAGCTACAAGTAAAACAATACAATATTGCGCTGGAGGGATCACCCCCACATACGTGGGGAAAAGTCGCTCCTGATGGTTATGTAGAAAATGGAAAAAGGATCACCCCCACATACGTGGGGAAAAGGAAAATGGAATTCCATAATGCAATTACAGGTAAGGATCACCCCCACATACGTGGGGAAAAGGATATTGCGTGTTTACGGACAAAATGCACCCCAGGATCACCCCCACATACGTGGGGAAAAGATTAAAAAAGTTATGGAAAATAGCGGTTTGGATGAAACCACTTCTTAGATTTCCTTTAACTTTTCAAAGACCCAATAAGTCAACATACAGTCCGCTAATGCCCTATGACGCTTCTCTTGCTCAATCTCCAGATAACCTGCAACCGAAGACAAACTATACCCAGAATCCAAATCCAGTTTTTTCTTTGCAATTTTCATGACATCCGTTGTTTTGTTTTTAATACTAGGAAATCCACTCTGTGCGCAAACTCTTTGCAAAAACTGCATATCAAAGCGCAGATTGTATCCAACAAGTTCACTTTCTCCACAAAAGGCTAAAAATTCTCCTAATGCCGTTTTCAAAGGAATTCCCTGATTTTGTACTTCTTCATTGGTAATACCAGTAAGCCTCTGTATTTCATCAGAAATTGGAGCTGAACATTGCACGAGAACAGAATAAGAATCCTGTATTTCACCATTCACAATGTGAATTGCACCAAGTTCAATGATTTCGTCATCATCCTGTAAACCAGTAGTTTCAATATCTATCACTACATAAGAATCCCCCTCCTTTGAAGGTTTGCAGTTCATTTGTGAAATACGGTTCATATGCCAGATTTCAGGCTTGGAAAGCTGTTTTTCCTTGACAGGAGCATCAAGAGTCCGGCAAACAAGTTGTATTCCATCAAAATCGACAGGCTTCCATGCAGTATTATGAATCCGAAAATCAAGTTTTTGCTCGTTATTCGTACTGAAAGCCATTGAAGCATGACCATTTTTGATGTGTTCGCACACTCTATCCCATACGGCATCTCTGACTCTGGCATTAAGATTTCCGACAAAAACACCGGTATCAATTTCCATGAGCCAACGTGTGAGGTCACCTCTTAATTTTTTGGGACAATTACTGACTGTAATCACAACCATCATGATGTATCACCCGTTCCGTACTGCTTCCCAAAATCGACAACACCTGTTTTATCATCCCAAAGATACATGACTTTTTCTGGTTCGGAAGGTTCATCCGGCATGAGCAGAAACTTAATATCTTTGACCATTTTTTCCACAAGGTGCAGTTTGACCATTTCATCCCTGACTCTTCGGCGGACAGTTCCGGAAAGGTCGTCTGTCTCCTGAGCGGCAATTTCAAAGGCAATCGGAATGGTGACATCTGCCTTGTAGAGGTCAGCAATGTCATAGACAAAAGAGAGTTCATGTCCTGTATGGACGAATCCCAATGCAGGTGAACACCCCAAAGCACAGATAACCGCATGAGCTAGCCCATATAAGCAAGCGTGAGCTGCTGAAAGTGCCTGATTGACAGCATCCGAAGCGGTAAAATCATCAGGGTCGTATTCTCTACCATTCCACGGAACGCCGAAATCTGCTGAGGCTTTTTTATAAACTTTCCGGATACGAGTACCCTCTTTTCCACGGAGCTGTTGGAGTGTCAAACCATCAACATCTTCATCTGGAAAACGAAGAACATACATTTTTCTGGCAACTTCCAAACGTTTTCTTTGGTTAGAAATGGCTTCCACTTGTTTCAGGAGTAGACGTGAACTATGTGTCAACGCTCTGCCACCTGCGTAGTATCGCACACCATGTTCCCCCACCCAGCAGACACTAATTCCTGAATCTCCAATTAGTTCCATAGCCCTGTGTGTAATTTCCGTACCAGGTCCAAGGAGAAGTACAGAAATCGTTGCAGACGGGATATTAAAAATTCCGTTTTCGTTCAGTACGGTGATGGCACTGTCCTGACGGTTGATTTTACAGTGTTCTAAATAAAGAAACGTCATTCTATCCGAAATCTGAGGGAGAGCCTGAAGCTCTGGCTTTATCATACCAGCAATTTCCGCCATTATCATCACCTCTTCACTTCATAACCGTAAGCAGTCCCATACCGTAGGTTTTCCCATGTCCGATTCCGGAAGTCATAGCCTTTCGGAATGACTCGGCATCAGTTACTTGAAGTATTCCTTCATATGTAACCGCCAAAAAGGAAACAGGTCGTTGATTCATCTTTTTAAAGTGATACCACCGATTCTGAACCGTGTCAAATTCGTTCGGATTCACAACAAACCCACAAGCAGAGGATTTCTGAATCAGCCATTCTTTTTGGGATTCTGTTGCGATATGGGCAACTCGTTTCCCGTAATCAGCTCCCTGATAAACTCGTTTTGTGGGATTTGCAGTTAAGCGGAAACGGAACTGATTTCCATTCTGGATACTTTGCAAAAAGCTGTCATAAGGTTTGGTTTCCCATGAAGCCCCCTCTTTGGCGAACTGTTCACAGAATTTGGAAAAATCGGGATTTTCCTCTGTCATTACCAAAAAATACAACTGACCGTTGAAAGAATCCAATCTCCAGAGATTTCGTTTCCGTTCTCCGGCGAAACTGCTTTCTAATGCGCCATGGAATTTACTAGGAGAATTGAGGGCTAACAAGGTGTTCCGGTTGGAAACATCAAGAGGAACTCTTGATAAAAACATATGATTTCACCTCGGCTTTCAGAATGGGTTATGTGTTGTCGGTATGAAATCCGGCTGTGAGGGGATTTCGGCATATTCGCTCCGGACGTTCCGGAAGCCAAATTTCCGGTTTGTTTTGCTGAAAGAAATTGGCACGTCTCGAATGACTTCCGCAGGGGAATCGCTGTCAATGATAATGCGGACTTTTTGTTCCGAAGCATTTCCAAAATCGTTGCGTTGTTCATAGAGCAGAGGTTCATTCCGAAGAGCAGTCAATAAATCCGTCTGTCGAATTCCCAGAAACAGGGGCATTGTCGGCGGACAGGAACGCTTTCCAAGAAACAACGGAAATACGGGATTTTTCAAGGCGGTTTCGATTTCGTCTAGAAATGCAGTATCACTTGTTTCAATTCCTGCAAGAAAGACAGCATCTGACAAATAATAACGATTGGTAACATAAGAAGCCTTCTCTGTTTTCGCAACATGATAATCCCGAATGAGTTCCCCTTCATGGTCAATTCTTACCCCGAATTTCAAGGTGTTCAGCTTTTCGAGGGAATCTTCTCTTGAATACCCCAGAGCGGAGGCAATCAGTCCAATGACTCCGCTTTTGGTGGGAAATTTTTCTGTTCTCCTTGTTTCAAATTTCGATTCTGAACCCCATGATTGGAGTGGCGCAGAAAGGCGCAACAGCAAAGTTGCCATCAGACCACCTCATCCGAAATATATTTTTGCAGTTTTTCAAGAAGTTCATTGAAATTCACTTTTTCTGCATTCAGGAACTGTTCCTGTCCAATGACGAAACTTTGTGCTGGTTCATCACAATAATCCGCATAAACCTGCTCGGCATATTTCAAAAGTGCCTCCATGGATTTCTTTGCATAACCTTCCTTACTTCTGACAGGGGTTTCGAATGCACGGGAAAGATTGACAGGCTGATTTGTCCGGATAGTCACATAAACTAAATCGGGATAGGTTCGGTTTGCATAAGAATTCTGTTTTCCGGTAGGCATGGAGCAAATAAATGCTTCTGCAAAGCCTCTCACGGCATCAGGAGTATCTGTGCCGATTTTCTGGAATAAATCAGTCACATTGACAGTTGCATAGCGGTACAATGTTGCAGAATTAAATTCCAGCGTCCCCAAATGACCAGCTCCGGCATTATCCGTCTGTGAGTAATCATCCACGGCGGTGAAATAATCATATTCACTTTGAACCGCATGAGTAGAAATGCTGTGCGCCACCTGACAGGTAGCATCTACATTCAAATCAACATCATCTGCCACCATTCTGCCAAATAACGCCATATCAATGGAAGCATTTTCTTTCAGGACTTTTTTGTATTCCTTTTTCTCTTTTTCGCCATTGAGAACCAATTCTGCTAATTTTTTCGCCTGCACATTGCTAATGAAAAACAATGCTCCTGTTGTATTGCCTTTTTTCTCATTGACTTTGACTCCGGCATCCGTCAAGGCTTTTGCAGCATTTTTATTGGCATCTTGTTCGCTCATACCACTCTTTTTCAGATAATCTGCAATTAAATCAACAGCATATTTCGTGCGGAATCCCAGTCTGTCAACCTCAAAAATTTCCTTGAACATTTCACGGATTGCGTGTTTCCAAGACTGGCTGGAAACTCTTGCACGGTTGACACCGCCATAAACTGCCGTTTTGGGTCTGCCGGTATCGTCACGATTGACACAGCTCGGCGGTACGGTCTGAATTACATGAAAATCAACGTATAATCTTTTAACCATTATTTTCGCTCTCCTTTTTTTCTAATCGATTGCGCTCACTCCAAAAATCTCTTCCCCATTGGAGTTTGACATTTTGAGCATATTTTTCATCACAGAACAAATACAATTTTTCTGCCAGTTTTGCATAATCGAGAGGAATATTTTCCTGTTTCAATAATTGAATTATCTCCTTTAACCGATATGCCAAATCTTCAGGAGATACCGCAGTCACTACCAAATTCAGCCGTTTCAGAATACGGTCAGTGTCATCTTCGGTTTTGATTAGCCGTGCAGATGCGTGACCGAGGGAAATTTTTTCTTGGTTGATACTGGTATCACTGCCCTGCTGATGGACGGCATATAATGTTAATGCTGTATAAATTGCCCATTCCGCATTAGAAGCCTGATTTTTTCCAAGCAGTTCCGGTGAAATTTTATCAAACACAATCCCCCATACTTCGGGGAGTTCTCCGACTGGTTTCCCGACTCCTCTCCGGAGGTTCGCCATGATTCCCCTTACAGTTCCGGTGTCTGCCTTATCTTGAAGATATTTCAGCTTTGAAACGGTATATTTATAAATTTCATCACTTTTGCTCATCTTTTTCACCTGCCCATTTCAATATACTTCTAACAATGGATTCAAACTCATTCAACGCCTTTGCAGAGGAAAATTGATTTTGTTTGTCGTAATGCCCGAAAATGGCATTATCACCGGACTGTGAAGCAAGTTCTCTTCCGAAATCCAATGCAATTTTCAGGAGCTGTTTTTCAAGTTCTTTAGTGTACAAATCCATGTCATGAACTTCCGGTTTCAATTCCGCAAGCCAAAGCCGGAACGGGCGGTCAATGCTGGAATAAAATTGCACTTTTGCATCTGTTTCTCCAGATAAAGAAGTTTTATTATCCTTATCCTGTCTGCCGTTCGCTTTTTGTAAATTTTTATACAGATGATAGACACAATTGGCGATTTTATCACATTTTTCGATTTCCTCAAGAATGCGCTCTTTCCATTCATATCCGCTTTCTAACAGCAATTCTGCACTGAATGACAGATTGTCGCTGACATTGTCCATAACAGGGAGTGAAGTTGCCTGTCCATAATCATAAATGACAGCAGAAGTATCAATTCTGACAAAATAATCTTCATCCAGAATATTCCAGCCTATCAATTTACAAAGCCATTCCAGAACTCCGGCTTTTCGGTATTGATGGGCTTTATCGTTTTCTTTGTCAACCTCTGCCAATACTGCAATACTAGCGAACTCCTGCCAAGCTTTCCTTGATGTATCATACAATTTCGGCTTGAATTTGGTTTGAGAATTCTTTTTTTCCTGATACCCTCTCCAAAGTGTCATTTGTTCCTGAAAGACTTCATCATCTTCGAAATAGTCACCGCCGGAAATATAATATCCGGTTACAGTTTGATTTTCCCTGTAAAGATAAATCTGTCTTGACCTCAACGAAAGCAATTCCGCCTGATTTTCTGGGACAGCAATTATCCTGTTAAATTCCGTTGTGGGGGCATCCTGTTCCCATGATGGTTTACTTTCGAATGCATCATTGGTTATATCCACATCAGCACAATAATTCAACATGATAGTTTCAAACAGATTATTTCCCCTTAGCATCATCATTCCCAATTTTCCGACCCATGTCCGTTTTGGGGTTGGATTTTTCGCAGCAATGTCATCAAAACAGTTGCAGTGCAAAAGCCACCTTGCGGATTCTGCATAGGAAAGCACCCTGCCTTCTTCTATTCTTGCGGAAAACAGTCTTGCTTTGTTGGCACTTTCAAACAATGTACCAATCATTTTGGCGGTGCTGTAAATTTTGCCTTTTCCATTGACAGCATTCGACTGATAAAACGGATACTTCTCATCAAACAGCCAGAAACGGTCATGCCACTCCTCGAAATAGCGTTCGATGGGTTCAGCCGGAATTTGTCCGGAATTCCAGATTTTCTCCCATACATCCACGGGATAGTCTGGGCTTTCTTCCGTCAAGTCAATTTTTTCTCCTTCTGTATCATACCTCGAAAATATTGTATACATCACAGCAAGTATCAGCCGGAAAATAGCGAAATCCTGCGATTTTGTTTCGCCGGAAAGTCCCATGTATTCATGTGCATTCAAAAATACTTCTTTCAGGCTGACTTCCTTTATCTGACAATCATTTGTGCGCACACAAATCCAAGGTTCATCAATCAGGTTAAATTCATGTTCCATGTTCTTCCCTCCTTTTTAACAAATTAACCACTTCTATTATATAAGAATTTGTGCTATTTGTCAATTGATAAATAGCACAAATTTAGCCTCTATTTTTAGTAATTTATCACAGATTTTTTAAGAATCAATCCTGTGTATTGGTGAAAACCGTCAAACCATATTGTGAATTATATTGTAATTTCAGCCCTAACAGCTCCGTTTCAGCATTTTCATCCAGAAGTAACAACCATTCCCCATTGAGCCATTCCGAAAATCGCCATTGTTTCGGCATCATATCAAGATATGGTTTCAATTTTTCGAAATGATAACTGAATATTGCCGGAAGTTTCAGCCTTTGGCGTGCGATTTGTTTAGCAGTATTTTCATCTGGTGTCTGTGTGATGTCAAACGGAAATTCCTCTGATACTGTGCTGTATTGATATTCCGAAATTTTTTTGAGTACAAGAACTTCGATTGTTTCATCTGCATCTCTAACGGAGGCTTCGGCTTTCTGGTCGTTTCCCACATCATCATTCAGGAAATAATCAAGAGTATTGTTTCTTTTACTTTCAAGTTTACTGGAATCAATGCAGTATTTTTTTGCATTTTTCTCTTTCTCTTTGATTTTCATTTCATATGCCTGATACAGTGAATCTTCTTTGTGTTCCGCATAGACTTCACTGACAAGATGGGGAATACATGACGGAATCGTCAAAATGTCCGGTAACAATTTTTCTGTCTGCTGCAAAATCCATTCGTCATAGATAGCGTTTTTTTCTGGATGGGTAACAGCCAATTCCGCAGATTGCAATTTTTCCGGACGCTTTCTTTCATGGCGGTGCAGTCTGCCTGACCTTTGAAGCAGTAAATCCATCGGACAAAGTTCAGTTATCATGTAATCAAAATCAATGTCAAGCGACTGTTCCAGAACCTGCGTTCCGACCACAATCAAATGGTTTCTTCGCTCCTGTTCGGATTTTTTGCCGACTTTCTCCAGAATTGTTTTCTCAATTTTTGCCCTGTCTTCCGAAATAAAATGACTATGGAAACAAATGACCTCAAATCCAGATGGAGATAATTTTTCTGAAATTTCCTGACTGAGTTTCTGCGCCTGTTTGACGGTGTTCACAATGACTGCGCCACATCCGCCATCTGAAAGCTTTTCGGAAAGTTGTGTAATGATGTCAGATTCTTGAATTTTTACAACGGAAATTTGTTTTTCCTCTTCTTGTGTTGGAATGGCTTTTTGCATGACATTTTGACCGTTTGTCCACGTCAAAACAGGATATGCCATTTCATCACATTGCTGACGGATTTCCGGAATTTTTCTCACATTCAGATAGGCTTTTATCAGTTCGTTTCTTCGCTGTGGTGGGAGTGTGGCAGAAAGGATGATAACAGGCACATGATAAGCCCCCATCCATTTCAAAGTATTATCAAGATAAATATTCATATACGCATCATAAGCATGACACTCGTCAATAATGACCACTTTCCCCGCAAGTCCTAAATGTCTCAACATGACGTGCTTTTGTTTGAGAGATGCTAACAAGAAATGGTCAACAGTTCCTGTCACAAAATCTGCAAGAAGGGCTTGTTTTCGACCTTCAAACCATTCATGAATGATAACGCTTTCGTCTCCGGAATCGTTTGCTGTTCCATGAAATATAGATTGATATTCGTCATTCAGTTCAATCATACCATGTGCAAGCCGGACAGAATGTTTCTCATCATCCAGTTTTTTCGTCCATTCATGGACTCTTTCAAAAACGCCGTTGGCGGTTGCCTGTGTTGGTAATCCGAAAAATAAACCGCCACAGCCCAATTTTTCAGCAAGAATTTCAGCAGCAGCAAGGGCGGCTTCTGTTTTTCCTGAACCCATCGGGGCTTCCAAAATATAAATTCCAGCCTGATAATTTTCTGCTACTGTCTGCATGATAGTATTTTGTACGGGATTCGGCAAAAATTTAAAATGTTCATTATTAAATCGTTCGCTGAAAAATTTCTGTAAATCATTATCTGTCTTTGCTTCCCATGTATCAAGCAATCCTAATTTAGCCCATGCGTATTTAATTCTTTCTTTTTCGCCTTCCATATCATATGGGAAATATTTGACATTGCTGGAAATCCAGTCCGCCATAATCAATAAGCCCGTCAATAACATTTGTACCTTCACATTAGGTTTAGGGAGATTTTCAACGGAATGGAAATCGGTTTTATCAAGTGCATATGCAATCCATTCATTCCAGAGACTTCTCCATTGCTGTTCCTGCTTTCCGAGTGCGCCAAAATAGTTATCTTTGTATACTCCCAGTTGTTTTTTGCAGTTTGCTTTTTCGCTTTTCCCATGGTGTGAACCGATAATACTTCCGATTTCTTCCGAAAATCCGCAGGTTTCAAGAATGACCTGTCCAGCAAGGGCATGAGGAGACTCTTTCCGTTCGGGAATATGTTCAATTTCCAGCCCCATATCATAATTTTCAATGTTTTTGGAAATTTTGTTTTGGAATGCTGGTGTCAGTTTTCCAATGTCATGCAACAAGGCTATCAGTTCGCAAAAATGACCAACGGCATTTTCTGCCTCTTCATTGTCATTGCTTAAATTAAGTTCTTTTATCAGATAGAACTTGATATTTTCTGAAAGCCATCGATGATATAACTTTCTCATGATTCCAGCTGTATCCAAAGAATGAACTTTGAATGAAATCCATTTGCTTTTGTCATCGGAACGGCTTTTTGCTGCAATATTATCAAAATTTGTCATAGATTCCTCCTAAATTTCAAAATGTTACTGATATTATACCATTGATTGGAATGAAAGTCAATAGATTCAGATAAATATTAACAAAATATATATCAATTATGAATAAAATGAAAATTATTGAATAATACCTTGACAAGTGATATACTTCGTGATATGATATATATTGAAAGGAGAGGTATTGCATGGATATTCAATTAAAACGTGGTTTGCTTGATGTATGTGTACTGGCAGCGATAAAGAACAAAGACTCCTACGGCTATCAGATTATCAAAGAAATGAAACCGTATCTGGAACTTTCAGAATCAACGCTGTACACGATACTGAAAAGGCTGGAAACAGGAAAGATGCTGACGGTCAGAAGTATCGAACATGATGGACGGCTAAGAAAGTATTACCACATTACAGAATCAGGCTTACAGCGCATTGAGGAATTTAAGGAAGACTGGAAAGAAATACTTTCCATCTATGATTTTATCACAAGAGAGGATATTCGCCATGACTAAAGAAGAATTTTTGTTCGAATTAAGAGAGAAATTGTTTGGTCTGCCACAAGACGAGATTGAAGAACGTATTGCATTTTATCATGAAATCATCAACGACCGGATAGAAGACGGCTTGACTGAAGAAGAAGCCGTTGCAGAGATGGGGAGCATTGATGCTATTGTAGAGCAAATCATGGCTGAAATCCCACTTTCAAAGCTCGTAAAAGAAAAAGTGAAACCCAAACGAAAACTGAAAACGTGGGAAATCGTGTTGCTGGTGCTTGGTTCTCCGGTCTGGATACCGCTTGTGATTGCTGTTTTATCAGTTGTGCTTGCTGTGTATGTTGTCATCTGGGCAGTTATCATTTGTATCTATGCGACAAATTTCGCTTTGGCGGTGAGTGCGATTGCTGGACTGATAGGAATTTTCGCATACTTAAAAGCCGGAAATCCTGTTGGAGCGTTGTTCTCATTTGGATTGGGTGTGGCTTGTGCAGGGCTTGCAATATTGCTGTTCTTTGCCTGCATAGGGATTACAAAGCTCATGATAAAGGCGACAAACAAATTGCTTTTAAGCATTAAAATTTCATTCATTGGTAAGGAGGAAATATGATGAATAAGGAAAACATGATGAACAACCCAAAAAACTGGATGGTATTGGGAGCTGTATTGGCTGGTATTGGTGTGCTGATTTGCACAATAGCTTTTGTTGTTCTTGGATTTGATTTCAAAAAGCTTAGCACTGTCAAGTATGCATCCAATACTTATGAAGTCGGTGAAGCTTTCGGAAATATCAACATTGTGGCGGACATTGAGGAAATCAGCTTTGTTCCAACAGATGATAAAAACTGTAAGGTCATTTGTTATGAGGAAGAAAACGAGCCACATCATGTAACTGTCGAAAACAATACATTGATGATTGAAACAATCGAAAAAAATGGTTTACAGCTCCTGAATTTTAGCATTTCAACAGCAACTCCCAAAATTACTGTGTATCTCCCGAAAAATGAATATGAACTGCTCACAATCGATTCTGATACCAGCGATGTGATGATACCAGAGAATTTTTCATTTGAGGGTATGAATATCACACTTGACACAGGAGATATTTCCTGCCTAGCTTCTGCGAATGGGAATATCAGCATACAAACCGACACCGGAGACATTACCCTTTCTGGGGTATCTGCCAATGATATGCATCTCACCTCTGATACAGGAGAAATGAAACTGTCTGGCTTGACACTGACGGAAACAATCAACATCAAAGAAAGCACCGGAGATGTCAACATGAAAAATGTTTCCTGCAAAAAGTTCATTTCAAACGGAAGTACTGGAGACCTTACCATGTCAAATGTCATTGCAACAGAGGAATTCAGCCTTGAACGCAATACAGGAGATATTGAATTTGACGGCTGTGATGCTGAAACAATCTATATTCACACCGATACAGGACACGTGAACGGTACATTGCTCAGTGAAAAGGTATTCTTGATTGAAACCGATACCGGAGAGGTAGATGTTCCGAAAACGATTACAGGTGGAAGATGCGAAATCACGACAGATACCGGAGATATTAGCATCAAAGTGCAATAAAAAGTCAATGTCATGTTATACATACAGCGGAATCATTCTGCTGTATGTATGACTGTTTCTGTGAATATAAGGAGGGTATGCAATTTGATACAATTATTTTACTGTGGTATGTTTGCGCTTTCGTTTATTTGTACTGCAATTTACCTGTTTATGTGGCACAAACATTTTGATGTCAATTTCACCATGATATTTACGCTTGTGCCAATCACTTGCCTTGGATATTTTTTCTCTTCGCTTTCCAGAAGTCTTGAAGAGGCTGTATTTTCTATGAAGATGATATACATTGGCGGTTGTTTTTTACAGCTATTTATGATTCTTAACATTTTCAATCTTTGTCGAATCAATATTACCAAATGGGGAAGAATCGCTTTGTTTATCATCTGTTCGGTTCTCTATATGCCCATTGTGAATCTTGGATATGGGAATTCCTTTTATAAAAGTGTATCGTTTGAAATCAAAGACGGTAATGCTGTTTTGACGAAAGAATACGGAATCTGGCATACTGTTGTTTATCTGGCATGGATTGTATTTTTCGCCACAGGCATGATAACCGTTGTTTACTCATGGATAAAAAAGAAACAAGTCCCCAGAAGTGTTCTCGGGCTTTCAGTTCTTCCCTATATTGTTTGTATTTTAAGCTATTTTCTGCTGAGAAAGCTGGTAGCACAAGTTGAATTTTTACCGGTTGGCTATGTGATTACCGAAATCATGTATCTGATTATTGTGTATAGGGTGAATCTTTATGATGTGAGTGACACCGTAATCGATTCCATGGTGAAAGAACAAAGGATAGGCTATATCTCAATTGATTTCAATAACAGATACCTTGGCAGTAATGATACTGCCAAACAGCTTGTACCTGAATTGGCTGATACGGCAGTTGATGAACAGTTTGGCTATCAACCCACGCAAAGAAAGATACGTCATTTTATTGACCGCTTCAAAGCAAATCCAGAAGACAATACTTTTACCTATCCTGTATCTGGTGAAACTCCTGATGACGAAAGAATCTTCAATGTCAAAGTCAATTACCTTTACGACAACGACCGCAAAAGGGGGTATATCGTCACATTCACGGATGATACCCCCAATCACAAATATATTAAATTGCTTGACACCTACAACGAAGAACTCCGGCAGGAAGTGGAAGAAAAAACAAGGCATATTGTGGAAATGCATGATAATCTCATTATGAGCCTTGCAATGATGGTGGAAAGCAGAGATAATTCCACCGGCGGACATATCAAGCGTACAAGTCAGGGGGTACGCATTTTGATTGAGGAAATTATCAGTGAGGGTACTTTGTCACTGTCAGAGGAATTTTGCCGTGCTGTCGTGAAAGCTGCTCCCATGCATGACCTTGGGAAAATAGCGGTTGATGATGCTGTCCTCCGCAAACCGGGACGATTTACTGACGAAGAATATGCAAAAATGAAACACCATGCCGAAGAAGGCGCAAGAGTCATACACGAAATTCTCATGAAAACAGATGATGTTCTCTTCAAACAAATTGCTGAAAACGTTGCACATTATCATCATGAACGCTGGGACGGCTCTGGTTATCCTGACGGATTATCCGGCGAACAGATACCACTGGAAGCAAGAATTATGGCAATCGCTGACGTTTATGACGCTCTTGTAAGCAAACGTGTGTACAAAGAAGCATTTGATTTCGAAAAAGCCAACAAAATTATTATGGAGGGGATGGGCTGTCAGTTTGACCCTTCTCTCGAAACGGTGTATGTGAATGCACGTCCCAAACTGGAAGCGTATTATCAGAATTTGGAAGATAGGAAATAATTACAATGCGGGGCTGATTGAACAGCTCCGCATTTTGTTAAAGGTTGATTGGTTGATAATCATAAAACATCTTGTCGATTAGTTTGTCATAGGCGGAAGAATCGCCAAAAACAGCTTTTATCAGGGCATCCGCATTCTGCACTATGAGTTTGAAATACAGCCAGTCTCCGCCAACATCAAATTTTCTGGTGGAATTGATGAGATAATTATGTTTCAGGCAGGTGTATTTCTTTCCCTGACGTTTCCCGAACTGTTTCAGCCGTTTGGCAGTTGCAATATCTTCCATGGCACGCTGATTCACAAAACCTCCAATGGCTTCAAAGGTGGATTTTTCCGCCCAGAAAATCCCACAGTACAGACCTGTGACTCTGAACCCAATACGGCACAGCCAATCATTCAGATATAACGGCAGAGAATATCGTTCAAACCGTATCGGCGCACCGCCACCGATATATTTTCCTGTTTGCAAAAGTTGATACACTTCCTGAATTGTTCCCGAAGTCATACGATTATCACAGTCAATTGTCAGGATGATTTTCCCTGTTGATGCCAGAATTCCGGTATTTCTCACGGAAGCAATGCAACGCTCTTGATTGGAAATGGTAATCGTTCCATAATCTTTTGCAATTTGTTCGGTACGGTCAGTACAGCGATTGCAAACAACAATGATTTCTGTTTCTCCCTGATAATATTCCATTGCACGGCGAATCGACATGATACAGCGTTTCACATATTTTTCCTCGTTATGTGCCGGAATAATGACAGATACTTTCGGTTTCATGGGAATGTTCCTTTCTATGATAATAACATTAACACGAATTTCACTCTTTCTTACAGATATTCATGACCAGTTTTTCCACTTCCTCTTCTGGAAGAGGACGACCCCAGATAAAGCCCTGTACAAAATCACAGCCAATATCTCGCAGGGTTTCGAGCTGTTCAGGGTGTTCAACACCTTCTGCAATCACATCAAATCCCATAATATGCCCCATAGAAATAATCGCTGACACATATTGTATAGAAGACTCACTTTTTTCCATTTCGTCAATAAAAGACTTGTCAATTTTCAGCAAATTTGCTGGAAAATGATTCAGGTAGCTCAGAGAAGAATATCCCGTTCCAAAGTCATCAATTGCAAGCTTGATACCCATACTGCGAATATCATTGATACAATGCAGAGCCTTTTCAGCGGAATCAATCATAATAGATTCCGTAATTTCAATTTCAAGCTGATGTGCAGGAATTCCGCTCAATTCCAGAAGGGAGCGTATTTCCTCAAGAAAATCATTTTTCATCAGATGCCTTACAGAAACATTGATACTCAATGTCATATCAATGCCGGATTTCCTGAGAAGTTCGCCGAAAAATGTGGCAGATTTTCTAAAAACAGTACCATCCACCTTGTCAATCAGTCCTACTTTTTCCGCAACAGGGATAAATTCCGCTGGGCTGATAAAATTACCATTTTCGTCCCTCATGCGTGCAAGGGCTTCAAAACCACGCAACCGATGGAACATATCATATTGTGGCTGAAGATTGAAATAAATGGTATTATTTTCCAGTGCCATCCTAATTTTACGTTCCACTTCCAGAGTACGTTCCATTTTCAGCATATCAGGGGTAAAGCGGAGAATATGATTACTGCTGTTAGCACGTTTTACTTCATGCATAGCGGTATCAGCATCAATCAGCAAGCCATTTCTGGTGGTAGCATCAGAGGGAAATTCGGCATATCCGAAACTTGCAGTGATATACAAATCGCATCCGTCAACGGTCAGGCACTTTCCAAGAACTGCTTCATATTGCTGGATAGTTTGAATCAGCTTCTCATTGGAATCATAGTCACGGATAACAAGAGCAAATTCATCTCCGCCCAGACGTGCAACAAAATCCTTTGTTCCGGAGTTTCCGGAATCTGCGATAGTTTTCCAGCGGGAAGCGATTTCAGTCAGTACATCATTGCCGACATCAAGCCCCATGGTACTGTTGATACTTTTGAAGTGATTGATGTCAATGGATACCACAGTAAATGGATTTTCCTGCTGAATCAAGTCCTTGATAAATTCATGACAGGCGAAACGATTCGGGAGACCAGTCAGCCGGTCAGTATAACTGATATGTTTAAGCCGTTCCATCATTTTATATCTTGAAAGCTGTGAGGAGATAAAAAAAGCTGTCAGTTCGAGAGTTTCCCGAATGGGAACAGTATTTTGTGTGTCGAAATTGGTTGCCCACATAAATCCTAATATTTCACGCTCATACCGAAGCGGAAACAGGATGACACTCTTCACACCTGCCTCCATCAATGTACCATACCATAAAGGATTGACTTTACTGATGTATTCCATATCCTCTTCATTTTTGATAATCACGCACTCTTTATCCCCAATGGTATCCACCCATGAAGCCGTAATATCATTAAAATTGACAAACTGTGACACTCTTTTGAGAGGATTATTTTTATCGAAACTAGTTGTCAGTTCAGAAAATGTACCATCATAGTCATTCTGGAGCAGAATAGAGCATACATCCGCCCTGCAAATGAAACGAATATCCTGTACTACTTCCTGCATAATTTTCTTCATATCGTCTGTTTGGTGGAGCTTGATGCAGGTTTTCAGAACATCTTCGTAAGCTCTGCCGGAATCCCCCGAACTCAGACTAACTTCATTGGCACTGCATGGGGTTGCCGTATAAACGCAGTAGCATAAATTATCTTCTTCATAATCAAGGGGCATTGCAAAAATATCAAACCATAAATTGATATAACTCAGATGTACATAGGTATGAAGTGGCTTTTTCTGGATGGAGGCACGATAACAAATGTCCTCAAAGCCCAAATCCTTTGGAACGTACTTTTCATATAAGGAGTTAAGAATAAATTTATTTTCGGCGATTGGTGCTGAATTATGAAAATGAACAGGATGTTCAAACGGTTCAAGATATTTCTGGTTTCCTGTAACAATACGAATCGCACCATATCCGCCATCGGGTGTTTTTTCCACTGAAATGATACAAGTTGGTGCATAAAAATGGTCTGCTAATTCCTGAAAATTCATGATGTTTCCCTCCCACAGCAGTTTTTTACTGTCCGTTGTTGTGTTATAATTCTATTATACAACAAAAAAAAGAAAAAAGCAATAGAAAAAGAGACAATCATCACATAAATCAATTTTTATGCAAATAAAACTTCCTGCCCGAATCTGTACAGGCAGGAAGTATTTTGATGTTACATTTGTTGCAGAAGTTCACGCTTCATCAGTGCCAAATCCAAAATGTTGATGATTTCGTCCCCTGTAAAATCTGCTGCTTTCCAGTTCGTCAGCGTTCCTTTGCAGTGAAGCCATTTCTGGAGCATTATCACATCAGAGACATTAAATTTACCATCCTGATTGACGTCACCCATGAGCAGTTCTGTATTTTCAGATTTTACCAGTACTTTCGCATCAGAAAGCGTAATCTCTCCGCCATAAGCACTAATGGAAATGCCGTCTAAATCTGCATAGCTGACTCCCAGCTTTTCCAGCTCAGAAAAAATATCCGATGCAAGAAATACAGCCTTTTCGCCATTGAAATAAAACGGCTGTACTGCCTGCCAGATTGTCGGTGAACCAGACCATTTTTGAAGTGCAACCACAGGGGCATATTCTTTGCTGGTATAATTCACTTCAATTGCATAATTGTCTTTCAGCTGTTCCAACAGTCCGGTATCTAATGCAATTCTATCTGATGTATCTGAACTAAGATTCTGATACAGGCTATAATTGGCACACGGATATTTTGCAACATTGCTGTATAAGATGTGATGTTTCGGTGTTTCTCCCTGCCGTTCAAACAATTCTGTCAAAGTCACAAATTCATACCCCTGTTTGACCAGTTCGGGCATGGCAATTTTCAGGGCATCTACAGTCTGACTGTTTCCGGCAGCATCATGCAGGAGTACAATCACGCCGTCTTTTGCGCCGTTCAGGATATATTCCGCACGTTCCTCAGCAGTAACATTTGGCATATAATCCTGACAGTCAATCCCACAGATAAACGGTATTTCAATTGCATCATACATAGTATCACTTGTATCAATAAACGGCGGACGGAAGAATTTCGTCGGCTCACCGATAATTTCCGTAACTTTTTCATCAACATAGGCAATTTCAGCCTGAATTTCTTCGGGTGTCATTTTTGACATATTGGAATGTGTCTTTGAATGATTGTCAATCTCCATGCCCATATCATAGGCACGTTTCACAGATACTGCGCTTTCTGCATTGATATTGTCACCAATCAGGAAAAATGATGCCTTAGCATTGTATTCCTCCAATATGTCCAGCACCTCATTGGTAGTTGTCGTGTTAGGTCCATCATCGAATGTCAATGCAATCAGTTTTGTTTCTTCTGCATATGCAGTATCTGTTGAAAACAACGGCATTCCTGTAACTGCAATGGTTAGGGCTATCCCTAATATTAAATTTTTAATTTTTTTCATAATGATACTCCTATCTAATAAAATTTGTTGGTTGCCATGCTTCTCTTTCAGGCAAACCGTATTTTTCTTACCGAGTGCATGGTATTTAACGCTTATCCAGTTCCACACGTTTCAGGAAAATCTGAGCAATTACTCGGTAAATCACAATAAAAATAATGAAAATAATCCAGATTTCCAGCAGATGCAGCGGTGTGAAATCATAATCTGATGTCAGTGAACTGTCATGCAGAAACATACTGTTCACATCTGCACTGGTACAGATGGCGCAAAGTCCCCACTTAGAAATTGTAACATAGGAAATCCATTCCGTCAGCCCTTCCAGCTTGAAAATCATCCCTGCCATGATAAGCTGAATAATCAGCACAAAGGGCATCACAGTCATTGCGGTATTGGGTGTTTTTACAATGCTGGAAATCATGATTCCCAACGCATCAGATGCATAGATAATCAAAAAGGCACTTATCAGAAGTTCCAGAAAAAATGGCAGTATCACTCCCATAGGATGCAAGTTGGAAATATTCGCAATGCAGATAATCACGTCTACAATTGCGCTTTCCACTGCACACAATGCCATTTCAAACAGAAAATGCGCATTCAAATAAGAAGATAACTGAAGTCCAGAACGATATTCACGTTTGATAATATCTCGTTCTTTACAGATGGACTGAATAGAATTGAAAATACCAATCCAGATACACGCACAGACTATGGCAAATACGCCGGTTCTGGTATCCGTGTAAGAATCGAACATATTTTCACTTGTCACCATGCAAATCAGAAACGTGATAACTGCGGCACTGATAAACGTCTTCCATCCTTTTTCAAACCGGAAAATCCGGAAACATTTCTGTGTGTAGATTTTTGTCTGTTTCCAGCCTGAAATATGTTCCATAATTTTTGCCCTCCTTGACTTACGAACTGATGGAACGGGAATATTTCTCAATATAGTAATCAGAAAGCCCGTCACCGCCTTCGTCTTCACGATTGATTCGTTTCACAATTTCTTCCAGAGTATCGGTTTCGAAAAAATGGCAGGCATCCTTGACAGTGCCGAAAAATGCCAGATGTCCGCAGTTATCATGCACACTTTTGGCGAGAACAATCACTTTATCAAATAATTCAGCGACTCTGTCAGGTGCATGAGAAATCAGCATGACAATTTTTCCTTCGTCCGCAATATTTCGCAGATGGTGCATGAGCTGTCTCGCCATCATGCCGTCAAGACCAGAATCAGGCTCATCTAAAAAGAAAAGACTTGGGTCTGCAATATACTCAATGGCAATGCTCATACGTTTCCTTTGACCGCCGCTGAGTTTGGAAATCATATTATCTCGTTCACGTTGAAGACCAAGTGTTTGCAGAACATATTCCATCTTCTGGAGCTTTTCAGATTTGCTCATAGAAGGCGGTAGCTTCATTTCTGCGGCATTTTCCAGCGTATAGAATACAGTATCATGCTCCCGAAGTAAATCCTGCTGTGGAACAAAGCCAATTTTATATTTCATAGATTCATAATCTTCATAAATATCTGTATTTCCGTGAAGAATTTTTCCCTGTGCTTTTTCATAGCCCATTACCGCATTCATGAACGTTGTTTTTCCTGCACCAGAACCGCCCAGAATCAGCACCATTTCTCCGGCTTTTACTGTCATCTGAATATTTTGCAGGAGCATTAACTTTTTAGTCCTCTGCCATACACTGCGTTCCATGATGTGAATATTCAGTTCCGGAAGCCCTGAAAAATCATTATTTTTCATAGGTGCAGTGTCTGTCTGCGGTCTGACTGAAACAGGCATTCGAGACAAGAATCTGTCTCCCAGAAAAATAAAATACGCATTGGAAATCCGGATACAGTCGCCTATGCTCAGATAGACAGGATGGGGAATCTTCTGATTGTTCACAAATACGCCGTTTTTGCTTTGATGGTCAACCACTGCCCAGCCGGAAGCGGCTTTAAAAAATGAAGCATGATTTTCAGAAACAGTATCTTCTCCGAGTGTGACGGCGTTTTTGACTGCCCTTCCGATATTGATTTCTGCGGCTGATTGTGAAATCATGATTGTTTTTTCTTCATCCTGCACGGCATAACTGGAAGAAAAAATTATCAGAATCACATCCGCTGCTGTTGCCGTTGGCTGGTTGAAAATTTGCAGAACATCCCCATCAGCAAGATATTTTTTATAACCGGCTTCCAGTTTCTTCCCATTGCAGTAAGTACCGCTGGTACTGTTGGTATCAATATAGAAAAATCCATATGCATCCTGAGAGATTATGCCGTGATGCCGTGAAACAAAGACCGCAGAAAAATGAATATCTGACTGACAGTCTGCTGTATTTCTGCCGATTGTTGTTTCTGATTTCAATTCCTGCCATACAGTATGTCCGTTCTGAACAAGCAGGAGCTTTGGCGGTTTTATTTCGGGATTCATTATTTTTGTTTCTGACAAGCTCAAACCCTCCTTATGTTTCTTCTGTTGCTTCCTGAGTTTCTTCTTCTGTTTCCGTTTCTTCCTGATTTTCTTCCTCTGTTTCGGAAATGCCGAAGATGTCGTTTTTGGTTTTTTTGTTTTCCGCATCTGTTTCCTCACTAGAAGCGAAATCTACCATGTAAGTTTTTCCGACTCTCTTCATGGCATTTTCTGCCGCAACCTGCTTATCCAGCGAACAGTCCACAGCAGTTACCCAACTGAAGCCGGAAGCAATGCTTTCCCCTTCTGCATTGGTGGGATTTTCCGGACAGGTAAATTGTAGCCGTGAGCCACTAACCTGACCGATTGCATCATAATTTTGAATTGGGTTCTGATAGACTGCCAGTACCCCATAGGCTTTATCTACGGGAAGCACAAGTTCCTGAATCTTGTTTCTGCTGAGATTGAGAATTTTGATTGAAGTCCCAGATTCGGAATTGATTTGTGATAAGGCACTCATATCGGAAATTTGGTTATTCGGCAAATAAATGCATGACAGCTGATAAGTATTCTCCAGACCGGAAAGGGAAGTAATCTGATTATTCTCCGCAGAAACCGCCATCAATTCTTTTGATGCACTAAGTGGCGCAAGAGAGGTGACAGCATTATCATCTATGCTCAAATAGCAAAGTTTGACCGTATCAGAAAGAGCGGAAATGTCTGTTATCTTGTTCTGATTCAGACTGAGTACTTTCAGAGTTGCGGCACTTTTCGCCAGAATTGAAATATCTGAAATCTGATTCTGATTCATGCTGACGTTTTTCAGAATGGTAGCGTTTGTCAGACCGCTGATATCTGAAATCTGATTGTCCGAACAGGAAATAGATTCTAATTTTATCGCACTTTCCAGCCCGTCCAGATTTTCCAGCTGATTGCCATTGACATCAAGTATACTTAATTTTTTACAGGAAGCAAGTGGGGAAAGCGTTGTAATCTGATTATTTTGTAAATAAATCTCCTGCAAGCTTTCGCTTGAAGATGCCAGTGCAGAAATATCTTGAATCTGATTGTTTTCTGCATAAAAATACCAAATCTCCTTGTTTTCCAAGGGAGAAATATCTGAAATCCGGTTATTTCTTATTTTTATTTGATAGAGCTTTTCCATATTTCGGGTAAATTCAATATCTGAAATGGCATTGTCATTCAAGTCAAGATTTCTGATGTTTGTACATTTCAGGGAAGAAAGGTCTTCCAGTCCGCAGTTGTTGGCATTGATAGCATCCAGAGCGGAGAAATCATCCAGCACAGAAAAATCTTTTACAGGACACCCCGATATTGTTAGAGTTGTCAATGTTTGCGCCAAAGGCGCAATTGCTGACAAATCTGTCAGTGCAGAGTCCTCAGAGAAAGAGAGTATCCCTAATTTTTCCATTTCTGCAAAAGGAATTTTATTGAGTTTTTCATCAGAAAATGTTTCATCATCTTTGATTGCCAGAGCATAAAGTTCTAATGGTAGGCATGACAACAGCGTGTCATCATAACTGCAATTGGAAAGACAAATATTATCAATATTTGACAATCCTTTGAATTGCTGAGATACATCTGCACCGATGGTACATTCGTAAAAATCAATTCTATGAAGATTCGGCATATTTTTGAGATATTCCATAATTTCACTGGTAATTTCTATTTTTTTGAACGTTGCAGTTTTATCCTCCGGCTCAATGTTAATCACCATGCCGTTATCTCCATAACTAACCCTTAACGGCTTATGCGCAATGCTGTAGGCAGAAATGCCAATAATGAGCAGAACAGCGGCAGCGATAGCGGCAATTTTAACAATTTTTTTCTTGTCTGATTTTTTGGCATAAGAAGTAACCGGCGTGTACTGTTCTGGAGGCGGTGCAGATGGCAGTGTGTGTTCCGAAAGTTCTTTTTGTTGTGGCTTGTACTCTGGAATTTCTTTTTGCTGTGGCTTGTACTCTGGAATTTCTTTTTGCTGTGGCTTGTATTCCGGAATTTCTTCTGGATGTTCCGGCTCAGCACCATGAGAAGCATAATGTGTTCTGTCAGTAAAATTCGGCAGACTGTCCGGAACTGTCCCAGATGAAGGATAATACTGTGTTTTCTCACTGTCACTGGTTTCAGGAACAGTCCGACCGGAAAGCGCATCAAGAAATTCATCAATGGTTTGCCAGCGTTCTTCTTTGGTAATGCCAAGACCTTTCATGAGTGCATATTCCTGAACAGATGAAATAGTAACATTCAGTTGGGAAGGCGGAACAAGTTCATCATGATAAATGCGCTGTGCAGCATCATCTGGTGTAATCCCTGTAATACATTTATAGATTGTTGCGCATAGTGCATAAATATCCGTTGGTGAACCTTGCACGCCTTTACTGCGGTACTGTTCTTCTGGAGCATAGCCCTGTTTCAAGATGACAGACAGGCTTTTGTTTCCTGTGCCGGTCACATTCCGAGCAGCACCGAAATCCAGCAACCACGCCTGACCATCTTTTAACATGATATTATCTGGGCTGATGTCTCTGTGAATCAGTCCAGAAGAATGCACTTTCCGGAGCGACTGCATGACAGGCATCAGCATGGAAAGCGTTTCCTCAACAGAAATTTTGCCGTTTCTTTCAATGTACTGTTTCAGGGTTTCTCCTTCCAGATATGCCATGACAATATAGGCAGTATTATTCTCTTCGAAAAAATCTCGAACATCCACAATCCCTGTTTCTCCGGAAAACTGCGCCAGCATCCGTGCTTCTTCCAGAAATTTCCTTTTTCCGTTTTCAAAGAATTTCTGTCCTTCCGCAGAAGAAATGCTGTGAACCAGAAGTGAAGCATGAGAAGAACGGTTCGCAGTATTGCAGGGATAATATTCCTTGACAGCAATTCTCATATCTAGCACGGTATCCCTACCAATATAAGTAATGCCGAAACCGCCTTCGCCGATGGCTTCTCCAATAAGATATTTATGATTCAGGATTGTTCCTGCCGGAAGATGATGTTCTGGAACAATGAATTCTGGTATTTTCTTACAGAACGGGCATATTTTTGCTCCTTCCTGTATGGGGTTCATGCAATGCCAGCAGTATTTCATGTTTTTTCCTCCTTTTTTCAGACTACATCCGCAGTATCCTTGTAAAGTTTATATGCAACATCTTTATCATAGCATATTTTTGTCATTTTGTCAATAAATGATTAAAACTTCGCCAGAGCTTCCAAAGAGTATTATGAGAATCTCAAAATCGCCGTTTAAACTTTTTGAATTTTTTGAGGAAAAGTTGTCAAGTATTATTAACAAAATCACATCTCTTTTCAGATATGAGAAAACCGCCCTCATTTGAGAGCGGTTTCATAATTTACTCTAAATCTTTTTCAGTGATTTCGTAAATTGCAAGTCGATTTTCAATAATTTCTTTTACTTCTTGATATGCTAAAGCCTTTCCAGATTTAAACAAATCTTCCGGAAAATCCTTGCTTTCTTGTTCGGCTTCTTCATACCGTTCTAATGTTGTAGCAATTGTATCAGTAATGAAAAATTTCAAAACATTTTCTCACCTTGTTTTCTTAATTATACCTGTTCGCTAACTTCAAATAATGGCTTAGAGTTGTTAGCAGAAAAAGCATCATTTCCGCATTCACTCTTTTAGGGACGCTACTCTTAAATCTATACTCTTACTCATATTCTTATTATACTTCTTTTGTTTTTTGTATTCTCACGTTCCATAGCGGAAAATCCACGATTCAAGGGTATCGCCATTTTCGATTCCATTCAGGAAATCCAGTGCCGGATTGGTTAAGCGTTCCGCACGTTCAAAAAGAGGAGCAAGGAAAATTTCTTCCTGATAGCCTTTTTCGAGAAGTCCAGCTTTTGCCAACTCCAGAATTTGCAGGAGCAATTTAGAAAGTTTCTGCTTATCGACAAATTCCGGAATATTTCGATAGGTAAAGAGTTCACGCAGTTCAGAGGCGGTATATCCATGCGCATATAAAACAGAATCATTGTCAAGCAAATCTGTCAGCTCGTCCAATTTTTTGGAAAGTCCCACATGAAATGCTGCATGGGTGAATACTTCCTTGATGGGCTGTTCACAAGCACTGCGGAATTCAATCGTTCCCCTGTAAGTGAGGTCGGAAAATTTAAAACTGCGATGATGTGCAATGTCTTCAATTTCCGGTTGAAATGTGAATGTTTTCCATGTCCCATCAAAATAACTCCCTGTCACGGAATCCAGATTCACATACCGATATAATGGAATTGGCTTGAAATGCAGATATTTGTCACCCTTCTGAACACAATAAATGCTTTGACTTTGGATGTAGTCAACGTATTCGTCCAGATTGCGGAAATCAATTTCGTACATTCCTAAATTATGCGGATTATACCCCTGCGAACTATACCGCCAAAGATAATCCCTTGAAAGAATTCGATTAGGCAATTGGTCATAATAGGAATTTGCAAATAACACCGCCTTGAATGGCTCTAACCGATTAAAAGTATGCAGTGTCTTGGTAATGTCCTCTTTTTGTACATCTAACTGTACTTGGGAAGCTGCTGCAATCATGTTGAAGTTGGGAATATCATGGTAAAATACATCCCCATACTTTTGATAGGAGTATAAATGGTGGTGCAACATTCGATAACGGTCATTTGCAATGGGCTGATTTTCATTATACTGGGAATAGGGGTGAATGCCCATCCCTGTGAGTGCGTGGTAAACGTCTTTCAAAAGCTCCTGTAACTTTGAAAAATAAACACGGAATCGTTCATTTAATTTGTGAATATTATCTTCTGTTCCGAATGACAATTCTAATGTGTTATAACTGCAATCAAATGAAAGATTGTCCCCTGTCTGCGGTTGGGTCAAAGAATATAAATTTCCGTCTGCATCCTTCTTTTGGTCGGTAAACTGAAATGCTTCTGAAAATGCTTTGACCACTTTTTGCACTTCTGGAAGATTGACCGGCTCTTTTTTCAAATTCACAAGAGGAAATTCAAATTCTACCCCAATCAAATCGGTTGCTTTGCGTTCCGTGGGAACAATGTATTTTTGGATGATTGCATTTTGTAATGCTTTGCTCATGCTGTCAAATCCTTTCTGTAATGAAATTCTAATTTCATCATACCACCGAAAGGGGATTTTGTCAAATTCTGTTTTTCTAGTAATCGCTATCAAAAAAATATATATCCGTTCCTAAAAAAATAAAAACGGCTAAGCAACTGCCTAGCCGTATTCATTTAAGAAGTGCCGCTGACCGGACTTGAACCGGTACACCATCGCTGGCGGCAGATTTTGAGTCTGCTGCGTCTGCCAATTCCGCCACAGCGGCTTCAACAAGATATATTATAGCACACTTTTAATGATTTGTCAAGTGTTTTTTTAAAAAAATTTCAAATTTTTTTGTTCTTTCGCTATTTGGTGTGGATAAAGCACTTTAAATCATGAAAGTTGCGCAATTACCGTATATTGGCTGTTTCTTGGATTTAAACCTGATTGAAAAAGAAATTGATAAAATAATCCCTATTTTTAGATGCTTTTTTCTTTCAATCATTCAAAATATCAAGCATAGATGAGACGATATTTTCCCCTTCACATTACAAAAGCTTCAATATTACATCCTAAAAACATCGCTTACCAATAAAAAGTTTCATACTTTAAAGCAAGTTGCCCACACTGAACAACGAAAGACCTCATTTTTTTAATGATTCTGCTATTGCTGCTTAATTTTCAACCGCACAGTCAGAAAGAATTTGTAAATTTTTTGTGAACGTCCAAAATTTTAACAAAACGCAAACATTTTGATGCTATACTAATCATAAGGAGGGGAACGCTTATGTTTAAAATATTGGTAGTAGAAGATGATAGAGACCTCAACCGCACAGTCTGCACCTATCTGAATAAAAACGGCTATGAAGCTATAGGGTGTTTGAATGCAAACGATGCTTACAATAAGATGTATGGCAACTTGTTTGACCTGATTATCTCTGATATTATGATGCCGGAAATTGATGGTTTTGAATTTGCGGAAACGATTCGGGGATTAAATCAAGAAATTCCGATTTTGTTCATGACAGCAAAAGACGATTTTTCCTCGAAACAAAGAGGTTATCGGCTTGGGATTGATGACTATCTGGTGAAGCCTGTGCAATTGGAAGAGCTTTTACTAAAAATTGGTGCTTTGTTGCGCCGTGCGAAGATTAACAGTGCAAAAAAGCTAACAGTTGGAGCATTGACTATGAATGCTGATGAACGTACTGCCATATTGAACGGCGAAGAAATTCCGTTGACAGTTCGGGAATTCAATCTGCTTTATAAGCTGTTATCATATCCGAAAAAGACGTTTACACGTTCGGCTTTGATGGATGAATTTTGGGATATGGAAAGCACTTCCGGATTACGGACAGTAGATGTTTATATGCGGAAACTGCGGGAAAAGTTTCAGGATTGTGAAGATTTTGAGATTGTGACCGTACATGGTCTGGGCTATAAGGCGGTGCTGAAATGAAACATAAACAGTTGATGGGATTATACAAATTTGTGATATTTTTTCTGCTGATTGCATTTGTTGTGAGCTGTTGTTTTATTCTGTTTCTGCATTTCCTGCATTTTTCTGCTGAGGATATTCAGGCAGCAGCTCCTATTACATTTGGGAATGTTCTGTTCATCACATTGCTGTTTTGGGTTTTGGATACCATTCGCACACATTTTTTTCAGGAAAGACCCATTCGAAGAATTACAGAAGGACTTGAAAAACTCACAAGCGGAGATTTTAAGACAAGAATCGAACCAGTATCTCACCTCTCCGGTATGGCGGATTATAACGAAATTATTGCCTATATCAACAAAATGGCTGAGGAACTTTCAGGCGTTGAGACACTGCGGACAGATTTTGTTTCCAATGTGTCTCATGAGATGAAAACACCGCTTGCCGTCATGCAGAATTATGCGGAACTGCTGCAATATCCAGATATTACTGAACGTGAACGCTTGGAATATGCGGCTTCCATTTCTGAAGCTGCTAAGAGACTGACAGAATTGATTACAAATATTCTGAAATTGAACAAATTGGAAAACCAGCAAATCTATCCAGATGTGAAAATTTTCGATTTGTCAGAACAGCTTTGCGAATGTTTGCTTGACTTTGAAAATACATGGGAACAGAAAAACATCCAGATTGAAACAGACCTTGAAGAAACTGTCCTTGTGAATGCAGATGCTGATTTGTGGAGTCTGGTATGGCATAATCTGTTTTCTAATGCGTTGAAGTTCACTGAAAATGGCGGAACAGTCAGTGTCTCTTTGCGGAAAGAACAGAACTTTGCAGTAGTATCAGTCAGGGATACTGGTTGTGGTATTGCACCGGAAACCGGACGGCATATTTTTGATAAATTCTATCAGGGTGATACATCCCATGCTTGTCGTGGAAATGGTCTGGGGCTTGCCCTCGTCAAGCGGATTATCGACATTACAAATGCAGAAATTTCTGTGCAGAGTGAAATTGATAAAGGCAGCACATTTACGGTCAAAGTCATGAGGGAGGTGGAAAACAATGAGTGAGAAGTTTAATTATACCTATTCAGCAAAAGAACAAGCTGAAATGGAAGCCATTCGCAAAAAATATGCAGCTCCCGAAAAGACTTCTGATAAGCTCGCTCAATTGAAACGGCTTGACAAGCAGGCAGAATTTTCTAGTACATTGATTGCTGTCTGTGTTGGGATTGTGGGAACGCTGTTTCTTGGTGCTGGATTGTCACTTATTCTCAAAACTCAATTTTTCTTGATAGGTCTCCTGCTTGGAATTCTGGGTTTATGTGTAATGGCTGTAGCATTGCCAGTCTTTCGGAAGGTAGCGGAAATTCGCCGAAAACAAATCGCTCCTGAAATTCTCCGTTTGATTGAGGAAATCGAAAAAGGAATTTAACAATTCTTAAACAATTCTCAAATATTTTAAAAACATTCCTCCTGTATGATAAAGATACAATATCAGACAGGAGGAATCTTTATGAAACAAGAGAAAACAAAGGATTTTGCTAAGTTTATGGGAGTATTGCTTGCAATGACTTCTTTACTGTTTCCAGTCAGTCAGTACAATGCAGCCAAAACGCACGCTGTAACAGCACCTGCATCCCAAACAAGCAGTGATTCTGTTGAATATACACAGGAAGGCAAACTGTTTGACAGTGATGTTGTACATACCATTGACGTGCATATCAGTGATAAAAACTGGAATGATATGATTTCTCATGCAACGGAAGAACAGTATGTGACATGTGACGTAGAAATTGACGGCGACTTGCTGAAAAATGTTGCTATCCGTCCAAAGGGAAATTCTTCTCTCAGTTCAATCAGTGAACAGGGAAGCACACATTTCAGTTTCAAGATTGAGTTTGACCATAATGACCCTGCTGTTACCTATTACGGACTTGATAAGCTTTGTCTGAACAATTTAGGACAAGACCCAAGCTGTATGAAAGACTTTATGGCATATCATCTAATGCAGGATATGGGTGTTGCTGCACCACTTTCCAGCTATACACTCATGCAAGTGAACGGTCATGACTTCGGTTTATATCTGGCAGTGGAAGCGGTCGAGGATGCGTTCTGCTACCGCAATTATGGCGAGGAAAAGGGGCAGCTCTATAAGCCGGACAGCTTTTCTATGGATACGCTTGATACCAGTGCTATGCTGGAATACAGCGAAGGTTCTTCTCTCTGAAACATTGAGCAGATTATGAACGGCTCTTATTATGAGGACACCGTTTCCGGAGAACGTGCAGACATTTTGGGAACAATGCTCCAAAGTGTATTCACACCAGAACAGACAGCCGTTGCCGCTTTGCAATATGTCGGCGATACAGAAGAAGACTATGCAAATCTTTGGGATACAGCCGTTTTCAAGCCGAAATCTGCTGACAAAATGCGCTTGATGCAATCAATCAAAACGCTGAATATTTCAGAAAATCCGCAGTCAGTTTTGGATGTGGAGACATTGCTGAAATATTTTGCAGTCCACAGTTTTGTGAATAACTATGATGGTTACACTAGCTTATTTGTTCATAATTTCTACCTGCATGAGCAGGAGGGAATACTTTCCATGGTGCCGTGGGATTATAACCTTGCTTTTGGTTCTTTCACCTATGAAACCGTCGTTTCCAGTATTCTTGAAGGCAGTAACTTTAACGCAATTCCTGATACAGGTGCAGCTATGGACATCGAAACAAGCATGATTAACTATCCGATTGATACACCTATCTATAGTATTGAAATGAAAGACAGACCAATTTTAAATGCACTTCTTTCTGAGCCTGAAACACTTGAAAAATATCATCAATTTTATGACCAGCTGTTAAAAGAATGTTTCGAGAACGGAAAGTATACATCACTGTATACACAGACTTATGAAAATATCCGTCCTTATGTCACACAAGGTCTAACCTTCTATGAAACAGAACAATTCGATAAGGGTGCAGAAGCCATGCAACAGTATCTGCAATATCGTTCGGAAAGTGTCCGCAAACAGTTGAATGGCAGTTTGCCGTCAACTTTGCAGGGACAACAGAACCATGCAGAAAATTTAGTGATTCCGGAAGGATTGCATTTGTCCGCATTGGCTGATTTTGCTTCGCTCAAACCCGAACTGAATGCCGAAATGATTACCAGTGTATTGAATATCTTTTTGCAGGAACAGTTTTCCTATGATACCAAGGGAGCGGTTGAGGCAATTCATCACTATGCTGCAAATCCGCTTTCTTTGGTTGCTAAAATTCCGGCACTCCTGCAAATTTCGACAATTCGGAATCTGGTTTTGCAAAAATCAGCTCCGGTATTAGTTTTCCTGTTTCTGGTGATTCTGGCAGTTGTCATCTTCAAAATACACAAGAAAAAAGCCACTAAAATGCCACTTGTAGCTCTGGAACAAATTGAGAATGACCCATTTTTCCTTGCATCATGATGCCACAAATGATTTACCGTGACATCCTCCCCCGCCTGTAGAGGCGTGGGCTTCCTCCTACAAGAAGTAGGCAGTCGGTTCTTGCTCAATAACACTAATGTGCTAAGTATCAACAAGCTAACCCCGTGTGTCCCACGGTTTTATGATAAGTTTGTCGGCAACACTGACTTTGCACTTTTCATTCCTGATTGGCTACAGGTCATAGAGGTCAACTTATCAGAATCCCTTATCATGGGCGGAATGACTACCCCCAATCCATTCTCCTTTCTTTATTCTCTGTACTCACGGCTTGGTTATCGCTCTATCGGAGTACAGGCACACCATGAGAGATAACACCCTGTTATTCTCTCCAAAACTCTAAGTTTAGTATACTATATTTTTTAGCATTTGTCAAGAGGGTGGGACGCAATTCCTCCCCCACCTATAGAGGTGGGGGATTCCTTGCTAACTTTTGTTGAAGGGGCTGTTGCACCGAAATAAATGGTGCAACAGCCCCTTTTTGCTTTTTGTATTTACGGATGTTTGACAGACTGCGCTTATTCTCCACGCTTTTTACGGCGCAGCATCCCTGAGCCATTGATGCAGAGTGTTCCAAGTGCGGACAGCATCAATGCGAAAGCTGCCACAAGAACATTTTTAAGTGAATTATTTCCTGTCTGTGGCAAATTAACTTCTTCATTGGAAGAATTAACGCCTGTTCCAGTTTTGGGGTCAATGGTGTAGGTATCCAGCAATTTACCAGTTTCATCTGTGATAATGATTTCATAATCGCCGTTATCTTTTTTGTTGAGGGTAGCACTGGTATTGGAAGTGCCGTTTTTGTCTTCATAGTCTTTTTTTGCCCAATTAAGGAGTTCTTCATCAGATGCAATATTCTTATTTTCAGTGGGCTTAGTAGTGGGTTCAGTAGCATCAGTTGCAGTATTTTCCACTGTAGTGGGTTCAGTAGCATCAGTTGCAGTAGTTTCTACTGTAGTGGGTTCAGTAGCATCAGTTGCTGTCGTTTCTACTGTAATTGGTTCAGTAGCATCAGTTGCAGTAGTTTCCACTGTAGTAGGTTCAGTATCATCAGTTGCAGTAGTTTCTACTGTAGTAGGTTCAGTAGCATCAGTTGCTGTCGTTTCTTCTGTGGTCGGTTCAGTGGTATCAGGTTCTGTAGTGTCCTCTGTTCCAAATACAGGCGCAGTACCGCCCATTACCCATGCATTGAGGTCAGTTCCGTCATTGGTATAGAACAGCAGATGGGAAAGACCTTCCTTGTTATTTTCGGTCATATCTTCCAAATATGCGCTGACTTCTTCCAGAATTTTTGTCATGTTGGCTTTATTGGCATTCAAAACATCTGCAAAATCCTTTGTAGTCACGTCTGTAGCAGATGTATTGATTTCACCGCCGACGAGCGTACCAGAGGCGGATTTTTCAGCGATTTCTTTTCCCGCCATCTTATACACAGCATTGTCATTGAAATAGCATTCATAATCCACTGCAATACCTGCACTTCTGCCGTTGATACCGCCAACGTCAACAGTTGTAATCAGGGATTCTACATTTCCGTATGTATAGCAGTTGATATTCGTACCGCCTGACATACCAGTCAATCCGCCAACCATTGCTTTGTTGTTGCTTTCTGCGTTGGCAGTGATATTGCCGAGCGTATAGCAGTTGACTTGTGCGGAGCGGTTTGTCATTCCGGCAAGTCCTCCGGCATAGACAGAGGAAGTTTCTGTTCCGGCATTGATTGCAACATTGGTGTAAGAATCTGTGATAACACCTCTGAGGGTACTTCCGACAAGTCCGCCAATTCTTGCAAAAGATTCCTTTGTTTTGGCATTGATAGTACCCTCAACAGAGCAGTTATCAATCACAAAGCCATTCTGCGCCCATGCCACAAGACCGCCAACATTTGCCTCATAGCGTGAATCCACATTGATAGCAACATTTTCAAGCTTCACATTTTTGATATTGACCTGTCTTTCGTCAGCAGTTGGGGTGACATTGGTATCATGGTCTCCGGCAACCAGACCGAACAATCCCGCAAGATAAATATTTGCAGGAGCATCCTCACTGCCGATTGTCAAGCCGGATATGGTGTGATTTCTGCCGTCAAAGTTTCCTCTAAATGGATATACTGCAAAATTCTCTTTTTGTCCGTTGATTTCTGCCTGAATTGCATGACCAATCGGCAACCAGTCGCCACCTGTGAGCGTAATATCACTATCAAGGGCGAACCATGTATTTTCCCAATCAACATCTTCATTCATAGCTTCGGCAATGTAGCGGAGCTGTTCTTCTGAATTGACGAGGTAGGGTTTTTCTTCTGTACCTTCACCGCCGGAGAATTTTGTCACATCAGCAGTTGCATAGGTTGTCTTGTCGTTGTAGGTGGATTTTTCCTTAGCTGTCTGGAGGGCTTCGTTATAGGAATCGCCGTCCGTTGAGCCGTCAGAAGAATTGATTTCTGTAATTTCGCCATTTTTGACCTTAATGGTAACAATTACATTCTTTGCACTGTCACGACCATACCATGTGCCATCATTGAGAGAGAGTTCTTCTTTTGTGACAATTTCCGCTTCAGGCTGTACATAGGTTGCGCTTGCATAGTCTCCGGCAAAAGTTACCTCACTGTCGTAAGCCCATTTTTTGAGAGAATCCGCTGTCAATCCAAACTGTGTGATTTCAGCAGGGAATGCATCAAAATTTGCATTGAGTTTTTCAGCAATTGCGCTGTAATTCTGGGAATTATAAGCTTCATTGCCAGATACCACACCGCCTGTATAGACCATTCCATCATCACTGACACCAGAAGAAACTCTCGTTCCGACATCTGCTACAGGGTCAACAATGGTTTCACCAATTTTCATAGATGCTTCACTATTATAATAACAATCATAAGTATGACCGATACCAGTAATCCAGCCGGATAATGCACCTGTATAAACGGAATAATCATTTGTTTCATGCTGTCCGTTTCCGTAGCAGTTCACCAAATATCCGGCATTCACAGCAACAAGGGAGCTAACAACCGCCATACCTTCATCTTCACGGTTTCCGCTTCCGTAGACATTGCCGAGGGAATAGCTGTTTGCAACAAGACCCCTGTTGACAAGTCCAGCAATACCGCCTGTTTCGCCGTATGCACCGCCAGTCTTGACAGTACAAGAGGCTTCAACATCAGTTTTAGAGTTGATAATTGCGCCCTTGTACATATATGCAGCGATACCGCCAACGAAATTATTCCCTGTTTCGGCTGTGATGGTGATACTTCCCTTGACAGAACAGCTGTCAATGATTGCGCCTTTGTATCCGCTGTCATCAGAGTCCATGACTGCGGTAATTCCTCCGGCATAGGCACTCGCATTGTAGGAAGCGTTGACAAATATGTCAGTCAGATTCAAATTCTTCACAACGGCATTTGTGCCGAGAACGCTAAAGAATCCAATATAATTCTTTCCGGCTTCCAACTCTTTGGCGGTCTCTGCTGTGCCGATATTCAAGCCAGATACAGTATAACCCTTTCCGTCAAAGTTGCCATTGAATACATAATCACTGTCGCCAATGGGTGTCCATTCTGCATCTGATACGTCAATATCATTGGAAAGCTCTATAAACGTATTGGAATAATCAATATGTTCAGAGAGAGATTTTGCAAATGCACGGAGCTGTTCAGCGGTATTGATGGTATAGGGTGACTGTTCCGTACCGTCTCCAGATTCAAAGATAGAAGCATCAATTGTATCATTCACATATACTTCGTCTGAAAGTTCGAGTGTTCCAGCATCTGAAACTTTCCAGAGGTTCAGCTCCATATCGACATTTTCATTTTTCAAGGTCTTTGAAATTGCATACAGATTTTCATTGAGCGTATTCACAAATTCATCACTGTTTAACTGTTCTGCTGTTACCTGTTCGGGAGTGAATGAGCCATCCGCATTCATTGAGCCTGCTCCGTGAGATACAGTTTCAACAGCAGTTGTAGTGGATGCTTCATCCATGTAGTAAATCACTGCATCTGGTACATAGTAATCATAACTTCCCGAACCAGCCGGCATCAGTGCGCCGTTGATGATACCAGCATTATTGACAGCATCCGACTGTGCAATTGTGCCAACCGTAACATTTCCCGTTGAAAAGCAGTTATATTGTTCGGAAGTCATCATTCCTACAACACCGCCAGCATAGAGAGAGAAGCCCGTTGTTGTTAATACAGTAATATCCCCTCTGTTTCCGCAGTTCACAACATAGGTATCATTTCCAGCCATGGAAACAATTCCAGCACCATAGGCAATTTTCGTATTGGATGACGAATTGACAGTTACATCAGAAATACAGTTCGTGATATATGCATTTCCTGATGCTCTCCCCACGATACCGCCAGTCATTACCATAGCGGAATCTGTTTTTGATGATACAGACCCGCTCACAATGCAATTGTCTACCCTTGCATGACCTTCTGTTCCAGAAACGGTATTGCTTGTGATGTCGCCCGTAATTCCTCCGACTCTGACAACCTTTTCACCTGCAACGTTGATATTGACATTTTCCAGCTTGATACTGGATACCTTTGCAGTACTCAACAGTGTTGAGAATAAGCCGACATTGTGTTCATCTGCATAGGGAGCATCCTCATTCGTTGTGATGGTAAGCCCATTGATGATATGCCCTCTTCCGTCGAAATCACCAGCAAAAATGTTATCTAAATTAGCACTTGCAGTACCTTCTGCGCCTATCGGATTCCAATTTTCAATCCCTGACAGGTCAATATCTGCATCCAATGCAATATATTTGCCGAGATAGTTTTCCCCACCGTCAACACTTTCAGCGAATTTAGAAAGCTGTGAAGCATTACTGATAATGTAGGGATTGGAAGCCGTTCCATTTCCGCTTGCAAATAATTCAGGGTCAACACTGTTAGCGAGGGCATTGGCGACGGCATTTTTAATCGCTGTACTGCTTATTGTCGCTCCGCTAACGGTATCCACGCCCTCTGTTTGGTTCGCCTCAATGATATTTGGAATGATTGCTAATGCATTGTTCCAGATTGATGGGGTTTCATTCTGAGAAACGACCTCAATATCTGTGATTGCTCCATCTGTGACAGCAACTGACACTGTGACATCTCCATTGAATCCTGATGCCGTGCCTGTATAAGTTCCATCATGATAAACAGGTGAATCCGCAACACCAGCAAGCTGAACAGAATTTGTCAGCAGTGCCGCAGAAAGTACAGCACTTAAAATTTGCTTTTTGCGCAATTTGGATTTTTTCATTGATTTTACCTCATTTCAACAATATAGTTAGTTATCGCTAACAGTAATAGTATACCATATTATTCCCTTTATGTCAATAGTTTTTTGAGAAAGAATATGCACTTAAATAGCATTAGCGAACTTATTTTGCATTTTTGCTAACTTTTGGTCAAATGTTGCGAACCCACTTCACAAATAAGGTCATAAATTGGGAAGCCTGCCGCTTGTCGTGTGCGCTCCAACTGCATTCCAAGATGTTGGTAGCGTTCACATTTGCTTTTTGCATCTGTGTCCAGAATCAAAGAGGCATTCTTTTTGGATGCCATATGATAAGCGAAATGCATCAATTTCCTCATATAGCCTTGCTTTTGATGCTCTTTTGTGACAATCAGCATTTCTACTTTCACAAATGACTTTTTCTGTTTTTTCATGGACTGCTCCAGCGTTTCACCTCCGCTGTTTGCAGTTTTCAGGAAAGTGAAAAGTTTTCTCCATCCACCGAGTGCATTTTTAATATTTTTCATCATTTTTAGAATGCTCATCATTTTGGGGTGATTGCCTTCGGAATCGGTCAGCAGAATATACCCCTCACCGCCGTCGGTACTGTAAAATGTACCGCTTTCAATTCCAGCAATGACAAGTGCTTTCATATACTCATTCATTGCCTGACGGGATGGAATCAGCGCACGTAATCCGCCTTCACCGTTTTCATAAGGATATTCATAGAAAGATTCGCCGATAAGGGCAGAGATTTCATTCAGTTTTTCTTCAGATAAAGATTGAATTCGTTTCATGATTTACCTCCTTAATGATAAATTTATCTGATTGACCAGTTTTGACCAGCATTCTGTGTTTTCATCATCTGTGCGAAGATGCCATTTTTCTGGAGTAATTCAGAGGGCTTGCCGGATTCTTTCACAATACCGTCTGACAGAACGACAATTTTATCAGCTCCGGCGACAGTACGCATTCTGTGTGCAATCACAATAACAGTTTTATTTTTAATCAGCCGTGACAATGCCGTCTGAATTGCAGTTTCATTTTCAACGTCCAGACTTGCTGAGGCTTCATCCAGCAGGATAATTGGCGCATCTTTCAGAAATGCCCTTGCTATGGAAATTCTCTGACGTTCCCCGCCGGAAAGTTCGCTTCCGTTTTCGCCAATAATTGTCTGATAACCGTCAGGCAAACGAGAGACAAATTCATCACAGTTTGCCAATTTTGCCGCCTGCAAAATTTCTTCGTCAGAAGCGTCTTTTTTGCCGATACGGATATTATCCATAATGCTTTGATTGAATAATGTCACATCCTGAAATACAATCGAATAGGCAGAAAACAGCGTTTCGGGGTCAATTTGAGAAATATCCATTCCGCCAAGTGTGATAGTTCCGCTTGTGACATCCCAGAATCTGGCAGCTAATCGGGAAACGGTTGTTTTTCCTCCGCCGGAAGAACCAATTAAAGCCGTTACTTCCCCTTGTTTTGCGGTGAAAGATACATCTTTCAGAACTTCTGTTTCCTCATCATAAGAAAATGCAACATGATTGAATGTAATGTCATAACCCTGATTTGTCATTTTTTCCGAACCAGTTTGAATTTCATGAGAAAGTACCTCGTCCAGACGTTCACACTGTACTGTTGTTGCGATAATCGCCGCAAAATTCTGGAGTGTAATCTGCATGGGGTCATACAATCGGGAAACCAGCATCAGGAACATGAAAAACGTCAGCAGTGTGATTTCTCCGGATGCTAACAGCGTTCCGCCGACCAGTGCCGTGGTTGCAATGCCAAGTTTCAAAATGATTGCCGCCGAATTGACAAATACAGCAAGTTTCAATTCTGTGAAAAATGCCTGTTTTTCGACATTTTGGATTTTGCTGTCCAGTTCTTTCATGTAGCTTTCCTGTGCATTGTTGGAACGGAGGTCACGCATGGTTTCTAAGCACTCTTGAATACCGTCTGCAAGTTCCATTTTGACATTGTTGTTTTTCTGGACTGCCTGTTTCTGGATTTTAGCAGATGCCCAAACCGTCAGAAATGATGCTGGTATCACCCAAAAACTCGCCAATGCAAGCCTCCAATCGAAAAACAAAAACAAGCTAATTCCAACAATCGCAGTAGAAATCAATGCACCAATCAATTCCGGTATCCAGTGACTGGAAGCGGTTTCAATCTGGGCGCAGTCGGACATAATGGTTGTTGTCAGGTCAGCAATATTTTTCTTTTCAAAAAATGACAGCGGAAGTTTGCGCAGTCTTTCAGCAAGAGCTGTTCTCCGGACTCCGCTTTCTTTATAGGTTGAGAGAAATGTTGCATTATACTGAATGAAATTCGTCAGTGCAATCAATGCAAGTATCACAACTGAACCGATAATATAAAACGGAATGCGTTCCCTTGTTAGGGTATTGTTCAATAAATCCTGAATCAGCATATATAAAATTCCTGCCGGCATCATCAATGCGATATTTGTCACTGTTACGCTGATGCAAGCTTTCACCATATCCACAGCACCTTCATGTGAAAGTGCAAATTGATGCTGTAATGTTTCGATAATCTTCATGTTATGCACCTACTTTCCAATTGATAGAACGAGTATAATCTTCAAACATCTGACTGTAAAGACCGTTTTTCTGCATGAGAGCTTCATGTGTACCGCTTTCGCAGACAGTACCATCTTTCAAGACATAAATGCAGTCTGTGTGAATGACTGTACTGAGTCTGTGTGCAATCATAATGAGCGTTTTCCCTTTGGCAAGTTCAGAAAATGCCATTTGCACTTTCATTTCGTTATCAGGGTCAGCAAATGCAGTGGCTTCATCAAGAATGATAATCGGTGCATTTTTCAGAATCGCACGGGCGATGGAAATTCTCTGTTGTTCACCACCGGAAAGATGAATGCCCTTTGCACCAATGACAGTATGCACACCGTCAGGCAATTTTTCGATAATATCCATACACTGTGCCATTTCGAGTGCCTGCATGACTTCGGTTTCTGTCGCATCCGGACGAGAAAGCCGAACATTTTCCAGAATTGATTTTTTCAGCAGTCGGCTATCCTGAAAAACAAACGAAATTTTCTTCATCAATGTTTCCTGTGAAATATTGCGAATGTCCACACCACCAATTTGAATAGAACCCTCTGTCACATCAAAAAATCTTGCAATCAATTCTGCTGTTGTTGTCTTGCCTCCACCAGATGCACCAACGAGAGCGATATGTTCGCCACTTTTGATATTAAGATTCAAATGATGAATAGCATCTGTTTTGGAATCCTGATACCGGAAACTCACATCAGACAATGTCACAGAATTATCTTTCGGCATTTCTGAATTTTCTGCATTTTTCAATGGCTGAATCTCGAAAATGGTATCAATGCGTTTGAGTGCATCCACAACAACCATCTCTTGTTCTCCAGAATAGGCGATTTTCGTCAATGTGACCGTGAAAAGTGGTGTCACAATAATATAATACATGATGTTCAGAATCACTTCCGGAGTAATGCCATTTCGTGAAAATAAAAATGCTGATAACACCAGAAATACAAAAACGGCATTGATACTGGTTATGAATTTTACCATTGGCATCCGAAGCATGAGGGTGTATTCTGTCGCCCATTTTCCATAATCATCAATGGCTTTCTTGAATCGCCGGAATGAATGCACGGACTGTCCAAACACTTTCACAACCGGAATACCCCTGACATATTCCGTCGCCTCACTGCTCATGGTGTCAAGTGCATTCTGATATTCTGCCATTTTTTCCTGCATTCCCTTTCCCATCATACTCATCATGAATGCGAAGCCAATTAAAGCCGGAATCAAACAAATCAGACCGATTTTCCAATCGAACACGACAAGCAGAGCCAACAAGCCAACTGGTGTGGCTGCTGCAACTGCTTTATCTGGCAGATTATGTGCAATATACGTTTCTGTTGCTGCTGTGGAATCGTTGACCGTACGGCGGATTTTTCCTGTTCCGTCCTCATCAAATACACCTAACGGAAGTGTCAGAATTTGGCGCATCAGGCGGCTTCTCATATTTGCCTGCACTCTGAATGCAGCGATATGTGTACAAAATAGTGCCACAATATAGAGCAATAATGCGAGGACAGTCATTCCAACCGCCTGCCAAGCGATTGATGGAATCTGTGATAATGCTTCGCCTTTGACAGCAATACGTATCATTTTCCAAATGTCATAGAACGGAAGCAGTCCGGCAAAGGCACTCAATGCCGCTAAAATACGTCCGACTGTGATAAGATGCCGGAAGTTTCCAGCATATTCATTTAAAATTTTCATAATATTGGGGTTGTTTTCTGTTTTCATGTAAATTTCTCCTTTTGATTAGTTTTGGCTAACTTATGCCGATGTGGTTTCAGATATGCAATCACTTGATTCTCTCCCTTTTTTCCCTCTGGTGTGAATGTAAAAACAGGGTAGGCATGAAATGCATTTGGTTCGATATGAATTTTATAATCCCTTACCCCACAGCGACGAAATGCCTTTTCATATTCTGGTGCTTCGGCGGAAAATATTTTATCTCCGCCATACACCAAAACTGTTTTTGGAAAGCCGGAATAATCGTCTTCTGATGCACAGCCTGTAATATAATGTGGTAGTGTTCCATCAGGGTCAAAAATCGGCTTGAAAAGTTCCATCTGATTTTTGGGGAATATCACATCTTTCTGTTCGAGCTGTTCCATCCGTTTTCGGGATTCCTCCGAAATGTGAAGATTACAGCCTGATACTGAAATAATGATATCTGGCATTGGCAGTTCATAATTTTTCTGAACGAGATACCGCCCCAGCCCCATAATGAGATTCGCTCCGGCAGAGAATCCCAGCCATGCAATATTTTCAGCAGGATATGTTTCAAGCATTTTCTGATGCACTGCATACCCGAATTTCACAGCATCAAACATGGTGTTATCAGGAAAAAGCGGATACAATGGAATCCACATATCCATTCCGGTTTTCTCGATATAATGCCGAATGCTTTTCACGTTTGGCAACTGGTAACGAATATAACCCCCTCCGGCATAATATACAACTGCTTTCTGATGGTGATTTTCAGGTCTGGAAATGACCGCACACCGACAGCCTTCACATATTATTTCATGCACTTCATAGCCTGAAATTTCAGGCAGTACAAAAGAAAAATTTGACTGAATTTTTCGGGCTTGTATTATGCAGTCATTTCTTGTCATCAAGGCTCTTTTCGGCTTTGTTGCACGCAGAACCGGTTTTAATACGCTGTAAATCAAACTCATAGTAACCTCTTATTTTCGGGCTGTATCGGAATGGAAGACATATTTCCGGAGCCAATCAGAAATGCAGTGAACATGATGATTGCGCCAAGACTTTTATTGGAAGTGCCGATTCCGTTCGTGATGGCATAATTTCCCATCTTTCTGACAGAGTTGAATAACAACTGTCCAATTAGAAGATTGAACACACAGTACCATTTTGGAAATGGCGTTTTTCCCCTGAAAAATGCAATAAACTGTATCACATTCGCTCCGAAGAAGAACAGCATGAATACTGCTGATACTGGAATCAGGAAATACAACAGATACTGCATTGCTATTTCGTGTCCGATATCCTGTCCGGCTTTTTCCGTCACGGTATGATAAAGCCACATGAACACTCCGCACGGAAGATGCACTGCACCGCCTCCGAGTGCAAGATAAACATACATGGATAATTGGTAGAATTTCGCACTTTTCGGCATTGCTTCCTTGATAAGAGGATAAATTGTCAGGAGTGCCGGAACTTCAAGACAGATTCCCAGACAACCAATCAGACCGCCTAAAATTGGTCGCCAGACCGGCATTTCCAACGCTGCTGCAAAATAGCCTTCTATCATGTTGACTCCTTCCGGAAATTGGATATACCCAATCAGCATATCACCAATCAATGTCAGAAATGCTCCGAAAATGCCAATCCAGAGCAATTTTTTTGTTTTCTGATAATTCATAGCATGAGTTTCTCTCCTTACTCCAATTCAGTTATTCCGGATTTTCGATTTTATCACCAACAAACCAGTAATCACAAATTTTTCCGCCTGATGCAAGTGTATACTCTCGATATAATTTAGCGTGCATCAGTTCGGCAGACAGATAATCCACATCACACATAACTTGCAGAACTTCAAGCAGACCTTCACGCCTTGCGAAAGTATTCAGAGGACATTGTGTAAAATGATAATAATAGCCGTCTTTATGTTTGGATTCATCAAAATTGAAATCCCATGAATATTTTTGATACTGCGGATGTTCTTCCAGCCACTGTGCATTTTTCAGCATTGTATTTTTGATAGACTCAATGCCTTTCTGTTGATTGGCATTGATGAACAATCCTGCTAATTTCAGCGGTTTAAACTGCATGACTTCTTTTGAAATCTCACGCAAAGCCTTGACAGTAATTTTTCCTTCAGCGGCTTTCCAGACGGCGATAAATACAAAACTTGTGTAGACATTGGAAGCCATCGGATTATCTGCGCCAATATCATCCATACGATTCAACAAATCCCTGTAAATCGGCTTTGCTTTGTGCATAATATCCTCTGCAAAGCCTTTTTCGTAATGCCATTTCAATGACCTCTTGACAAGAGGCGCAAGCATCAACCAATATTTTCCAGTATATTTCATCATGATAAAACCTCCTAATCTTGATGATGAACAGTTTTCTGATTCGTTTCCAGTCGAGGTGACTGCTGATTCCAATATCATTGAATGTCTGCATTTTCTGAACTTCCATCCAGAGTTAGCTATCGCTAATATATTTTATTATAGCACTGTTATGTGAAAAAATCAAGTCTGTGTTTCATCACTTTACAAAAGTCAGCCCCGATTTTTTCCGAACCATGAGAATCAATTTTGACTTATTTCAAAAGAGGTTCGACAAGCGTTTCACAAAAGAACGGATTGAAAATTCAGAACATTACCGCCGAAAAACAACAGTATCGGCAAAGCAGCACATTATGTCGAGACTGCTGTTTCATTGCTGCCGCTCACCATTTATACTCTTCGCTGGCATATTGAAACTGCTTACTATGAACAG
>JAZAUD010000021.1:0-43568 GCA_036373775.1 Oscillospiraceae bacterium
ATTACGTTTCTTTCAATACTCTGAAAGATGGTACTTATACTTATGCGGTTGTTGCTACAAACTCCGCAAATAAGGACTTCACTGTTACAAGTAAGAAGTTTACAGTTGGCAATGGTCAAAGCCAGACAACAACAGCCCAAAATTGCAAGATTTCCGGCGGTACAACCATTCCGGCAAATATTGCAGTTGGTAAGTCCGTTTCTATCAGAGGAACAGTCAGCGCACCAGAAACCATCACCTCAATTAAGGCTGGTGTAAGAAAAGCTGATAGCTTTGCTGTTGGCGACTGGGTAACATTTGGCACAGCTACTCCTAATGCAAAGAGTTATGATTTGCACAACCTTGATAATTCTATTGTTTTTGGAAAGCTTCCTGCTGGTGAGTATGCATATTGTGTTGAGGTGACAACGGCATCGGGTGTGGTAATTCCTGAAGATGGCGCACAGCGTTTCACTGTTGGAAATGGTGGAAGCCAGACAGTTGGTCAAGACATGACTGTTACCAATGGCACAGTGATTCCTGCAACTCTCGCAAAGGGCAAGGCTGTTAATGTCAAGGGTACAATCACTTCCCCGACCAATATCACAAGTTTGACTGTTGCTGTCGCTGATGCGGCACTTGGCGGTTTCATGACCGGAAAGACCGTTACCCCCAATGCGAAAACTTATGACCTGAGCAAGTTGGATGCTGATGTTGCATTTAGCAAGCTCCCAGATGGTGAATACAGATATTATGTAATGGCTTCTAATGAAGCTAATCCCAATGGCGTTGTTGTAACAGAGACTGTTTTCAAGGTTGGTAATGGTACATCTGCCACAGAAGACAAAATGACTGTCTCCAATGGCACAGTTGTTCCTGCAAATCTCGCAAAGGGCAAAACCCTTTCTGTCAAGGGTACAATCACTTCCGCAAGCTCCAATATCACAAGCCTGACAGTTGGTGTTTATGATTCTAAGGGTAAATTGGTAACTGGTAAGACGGTTGCACCAAATGCCAAGAGTTATGATTTAAGCAAGCTGGATGCTTATGTTTCATTCAACAAGCTGGATGATGGCATTTATAATTATTGCGTTGTTGCTACCAATTCTGCAAGTAAGGATTACAGAGTTGTAGATTCTCAGTTCACAGTTGGTAATGCTGTCACTCCAGAAAAGGATAAGCTGACTATCACAGGTGGCACAACTGTTCCAAGTAATCTTGCTAAGGGCAAGGGCGTTCGTGTAACGGGTACTGTTACTTCTTCCGGCTCTAATATCACCGCTTTGACAGTTGGTGTTTATGATGCAAATGGTAAGTTTGTAACAGGTCGTACGGTTGCACCAAATGCGAAGAGCTACGACATCAGCAAACTTGACAATTATGTTGCATTCAATACATTGGGTGATGGTGAATACAGCTATGCAGTTATCGCCGCAAATGCTGCCAATAGTAATTATACTCTGGTAAATCAGAAGTTCACAGTTGGCAACGGCGGAAGCAGCACTACTCCTGCAACGAATGACAAGCTGACTATTTCCGGTGGTACAAATGTACCGGATAACCTCGCTAAGGGCAAGGCTTTGAATGTTACTGGTACAGTCACTTCTGCAAGCTCTAACATGACTGCTTTGACAGTTGGTGTTTATGATACTAATGGTAAGTTCATTACCGGTCGTACCATTGCCCCGAATGCGAAGACTTATGACCTGCGTAAATTGGATGCTTATGTAGCATTTAATACACTGCCGGAAGGTAATTACATTTACGCTGTTATTGCTACCAATGCTGGAAATACTAACTATGCATTGGTGAACAAGAAGTTCACTGTTGGCAATGGTGGTACTTCTTCCAATGCGGATGCACTGAAAATTTCCGGTGGTACAAATGTACCGGATAATCTCGCAGTAGGTAAGGCATTGAATGTCACTGGTACAGTCACTTCTGCAAGTTCTAACATGACTGCTTTGACAGTTGGTGTTTATGATTCCAATGGTAAGTTTATCACTGGTCGTACCATTGCCCCGAATGCGAAAACTTATGACCTGCGTAAATTGGATGCTTATGTAGCATTTAATAAGCTTCCTGCTGGTAACTATATTTACGCTGTCATTGCTTCCAATGCTGCAAACAATAATTATGCACTGGTAAGTAAGAAGTTCACTGTTGGTAATGGCGGTTCAGGCACAAGCAGTGCAACTGACGATTCTCTCAAGGTTTCCGGCGGTACTTCTGTACCATCCAGCCTTTCCAAGGGTAGGGGCGTATCTGTTCGTGGTACGGTTGATTCTTCCAGCAATATCACCTCTTTGACTGTTGGTGTATATGATGCAAATGGGAAACTGGTAACTGGAAAGACTGTTTCCCCGAATGCAAAGAGCTATAATCTGAGTTCTCTGGATAGCTCCGTACGCTTCGATAAGCTTTCTGCTGGTAGCTATACCTATAAGGTAATTGCTACTAATGGCGGTAATAGCTCCACTACACTGGTTAATCAGAGTTTCACTGTAAAGTAATTGATGAAATCAAAATTTCTCTGGTAGTTTCACGACTGCCAGAGATTTTTTATATTTGGATACTTTTCAATTACGAAAACGATTTGTTATAGACTGAATCTATTATAAGCTATTTGCAATACATATTTGACAAGTAGGTGAAATAGGTGTATAATAATAACAGAAACAGTGAACGGAACACTGCAATCGGCAGAAAGTTCGGGACTGTTGTGATTATTATGGAGGTGCTTTAAAAATGAGCAATTGGACTGAAAGAAAATATTGGAATGAGGAACTTGAAACAATGCCTCGTGCAGAGCTGGAAAAATTTCAGCTGGAAAAGTTGAAGGAAATCGTGAAGCATGCCTATGAAAATGCTCCCTATTATAAGCGTACATGGGATGAAGCAGGGTTGAATCCGGACGATATTCAGAAGCTGGAAGACCTTCAGAAATTCCCATTCATCAACAAGATTACACAGCGTGAAACACAGGGTGTTGGTTCATTCCTTGGTGAACTTTGCGCTGTTCCGGAAGAAGATGTGGTATTTATTTCCACTTCTTCTGGTTCTACTGGAGTTCCGACAATGAGTCCTTTCACAAAGCAGGATTTTGATGCATTTCAGGATACAGAGTCAAGATGGTTCTGGCAAATTGGCATGAGACCGAATGACCGTTATGTACACGCATTGAATTTCTCCCTTTATGTTGGTGGTCCTGATGTTATCGGTGCGCAAAATTTGGGTGCGCTCTGCATTTGGGGCGGTACACTTCCGAGTGAGAGACTGCTGTATGTCCTGAAAACCTACCAGCCTACTGTTATCTGGACTTCTCCCTCTTATGCATGGCAGTTAGGCGAAAAGGCAAAGAAGGCAGGTATTGACCCCAAGACAGATTTAAGCATCAGAAAAATCATTGTTGCTGGTGAATTGGGCGGTTCTATTCCGGCTACCAGAAAGGCAATTGAAGACCTTTGGGGCGCAGAACTTTATGATTTCTATGGACTTTCTGATATTTTCGGTGCTTGTGCAGCACATTGTGAATATCATGACGGTTTACATATTGCAGAAGACCATATTCTTGTGGAAACGGTTGACATTCATACAGGTGAAATTCTTCCCCCTGGTAGTGTTGGCGAATTGGTTTACACGACGCTCCAGAAGAAGGCAAGACCGCTGATTCGTTTCCGTACTGGTGATATTGGTTGGATTGACCAGACTCCCTGCAAGTGCGGACGTACACACGGCAGAATTCATATTCAGGGACGTAAAGATGATATGTTCATTGTTTCCGCTGTGAATGTATTCCCCTCTGATATTGAGGCGGTTGTGCATGAGCTGGACGGCATCACTGGTGAATATCTCATCCGTATCTTTGAAGAGAACTTTACCTGCCGTTATGCTGTTGAAGTGGAAAAGAATGCTGATAATCCGCAGACTGATGAACAGGTTGCAGAAGCTTTGTCCGCTGCACTGAAAGCGAGAATTGGTGTAAAGCCTGCCAGAGTGAAGATTCATCCAGATGGTGGACTGGATACACGTTCTGAGCATAAGTCCAAGCGTATCATTGATGAGCGCACACTCAATTATGATATCTGATTTGGAATCAGAAAATTGATTTTGATTTTACCAAGCACTCATGCTGTAATAATCATGCGGAGTCCTCCTGATTTTCAGGGGGGCTTCTGCATTGCATGGGAACAAAGGTAAAAATTTTTCTGCTGTTTCCATCAAGCCTTCTGAAGATTTTCATATCATGCTAGAATCAAAATAGTTAAAATTCCAATGTTTTGATAGAGAGGAAGTCGTGATAATGAAAATCATACAAAATGACAGGACTTATCAGAAAGAAGATAGGTCAACGAAACGTTCGATTGACAGGGGAATTATGAAGCTTTCAGAAAAGCTAGCCGTGTATTTCGAAAACCATATGACCATTGAGACGATTTTCAATGATGATATTCTGATTCATGATATTATCAATAAGCGGTTTTATGTCTACAAATGCCAAGTAGATAAGATTCAACTCCGAATTCTTTATATGGTGCAAGGTGATGCTTTGATAATCGTTTCACATTACTGTAAAAAGAAATCGACAAAGGAATATATTTCCTATTTCGAAAAAATTTCCCATACTTATGAAAATCAGCGTTAAGACAGGAACATCGCAAACCGCTTCGAAATTTATCGGGGCGGTTTTCATTTTCAGCAAGATTTTCTTTTGAAAAAAGCTGAGAAAGGTGAAAATATACCTTGACTTTTTTCACAAATTCTGGTATAATAAATCAAGATAGTATGTGCATTATTCATATTGAAAAAGAGGAAGGAAAGCAGGTGATAATTTCATGTTAGCGGACATTGCATCCATTATCAAAACTTACCAAATTACTGGATTTTTTACGAAATTACCGATTTATATTCCAATCATTGATAGTTTACTTCTGATAAGTACAATCATAACTTGTATCATCATGGATGAAAAAACTCTTATCCGTCCTGATTACTACCACAGTCATAATAGTATCCATACAATGGTATGGCTCTGCATTATTTTGATGTTTCCTGTCATAGGGGCGGTTGCTTACTGGATAGGGTCATTCATTCCCTATTTCGTATTATCGAAAAAGCATTCTTTCGACAATGGAAAGCCTTATCCCTATACAATTCCATTGAAAAAGTGGCAACTGGCAGGAGTGATTTTGACGTGTATCATTGGGATGTTGATAGGGAAAGAATGGACTTATGGAATCCCATTTTTTGGATGGGTTGTGATGGTTGTCATTGACTGGTATCAGTCACTTTATCGAAAAGCGATTTATTTGCAGGTTTCTTCAAAAGAAGACCGATTAGAGAAAGGCGAAACTATCTTAAATGTTGAAGTGGAAAGAAGCATTGATATTGCTTATGATAACTATACCACAATGAAAATCATTCGTGAAATGGCTGATAATGTATTCGCTGAAATGTCAACAGGTGCAACATTACAAGGAAAAAGCGGAAAAATTGTTCATCATGCTGTGACTTATCATTATAAAGTGGTTCAGACAGAAATGCTGTGGCGAGAAGCTGAAAGAGATGTAATTGAAGCAAACTATATGGGGAAAGGAATCACAAAATATACTGTTCTGCTTTGGAATGATAATGATATTCCTTTCATGGAACGGTCAATTTATCGAGCAATTCCGAAAAGTTTTGCATGGTTTGCGAGAATGTTCATATTACAATTTATCATTTTGGCATTGAATTCAACATGGGGTTCATTTTTTCATATTGGGGCTATCAAATGGATAGCTAGTATTTTTCAATAAGGGGGCAATGCTTGTGCGTGTAGGAATTGATTTAGGAACAACCAATACAGTAGTAAGTTATATTGATGAAAACGGAATATGGAAGTTATTGGAATTTAAGCGTTCAGGCAGGAGGGGACAACCTTATTTTCTCCCCTCTTGTTTGGCTTTTAAAAATGGTACAATTATTGTGGGACAGCCGGCATTAGATGACAGCTTAGAACATCCAGATATGTTTCTGTGTGATACAAAATATGATATGGGGAATAATGGTGTAGTGTATCATTTGGGAAATTTGAACATCACCCCACAGGGAGCGGCACAATACATTTTAAATGAGGTTTATCGAGAATTGAGCAATCAATTCCCCAATGAAACGACTTTCAATGCATTTGTCACTGTTCCGGCGAGATTTGGCAATGAAGCTCGACAAACTACCAAATCAGCCTTAATGCATTCCCGATTTGAAACAGATGATTGTTGCCTGACAGATGAACCCATTGCAGCGGCGGTGGCTTATAGTTCTCTGCTTCAAGATGATAAGCTGGTACTTGTGGTTGATATTGGCGGTGGTACATTTGATTTGTCGTTATTGAAAACAAGCATTGTAGGAAGTGCAACCAGTGCCAATCGATTAGAACCCGTTGCATGGAACGGGGAGTTACATCTTGGGGGGAATGATGTGGATGAGATTCTCGTCAAGAAAATGACGGAAAAATTTATGAAGGACGGCGGAAAAGATTTATATGCTATTTCGGGTTCTGTTTTTCCACGTCAGGAGGAAACCAATGCTTCCGCTTTGATTCGTTCACAGGCTTTTCCATTGAAATCACAAATGTATGATACTGGAAAACAAGCATCCGTATTTATTCCCAATTTATTGGATGGAATTGCATTAGATTTCAGCATTTCCAAAGAAGAATATCTTTCAGAGATGGCGGACTTAACAGAACGCTTTTCTAATACCTTGGAAAATCTTTATCAGGGTTCAGGGTATACATTTTCAGATACTGACCATGTGCTTGTAGTGGGAGGAATGGCGCATGAATTGAGCCTTTTGTATCTTCTTGAACAGATGTTCGGAAAGCAAGCTGTCATTGTTCCAAAAGATTCCATGACATTGGTTTCGAAAGGGGCAGCCATTTGTAACAGCAATCAGAAACTGCACATTGAAAATAAAGCCTATACTTCTGTTGGATTGCTCAAAAATGGGAGAACTGATGTTGTTCCCATTATCAAGCAAGGTTCTGTCATTCAATCAGGTGAAATTTTCCGTGCTGAAATTTTCCCAGATAATCCCAATGCTACCGCTGTGAATGTCGAAATTGTGGAGTATTTCGGGGAATTTTCCTTGAAAAAATGCAAAACCATTTTAATTGAAACTATCCAGCTGACAAGATTACCCACAACGAAAAAATTTTGGAATGTGTTTTTTCGTTCCAATCCTACCAAATTGACTTTGAATGCTTCATTTACAGAAGATAAAATATTGAAATTGACAGCTGTACAGGAAGACGGCACAGCGACAAATATTGATGTTCGACTTGGAGGAAATTAAATCATGAAAATCAATTTTATGGAATGGATACAGCATCAACCACAACCAGAACAAATTCCTGATGTGCTGGCACAATTACTCGATTATTCTCGTGAAAATTATGGTGTGATAAATCCGAATTGTTTTTCAGTGGAATTTCCAGATGATGAAGATTCCCCCCTTTTTCCTACCCTCTTGGTAGAAGCAAAGGCGACACAATTTGATGAGAAAATCGCTCCTGTGAAAGTGATGAATGATGAAAGTGACGATATTTTTGTGATTGGGCTATTGTTGTATCAGATGTTGGGGTATGAATTGCCAAATCTCAAACGTGCAAAATTGATGCTTGCACAAGCTGTGGAACATCAGCAAGTACCGCTTTTATCTGTGAAAAATTCGTCCTTGAATCCGTTATTAGAACAAATGACGGATATGAATGTCAATACAAGAATTTCACGAGAAGAAGCCTTAAATTGGCTTGCGGAACAGTTCCCTTCCAATGCCATTGTTCTCATGCTGGAACAGGAAACAAGGGTACAATTTGAAAAGCTTTTCATTCCGTTGCGTTCGGGTGTGACCTCTTGGAAACCTCCGGCAATGGTAGAGTATAACGGATGTCAATTTTTTCCTGAAACATCTGCGGAATATCGTTTTCCCTATCGTCTGAAACCGTTGGAGTATCCTTGTTTTCTTCGTGCCAAACGTCAGACCATTCCTAATATTGAAATTCGTCCGGAATCGGGAAAATTATGTTTTGGTCTTGATTTCGGGACTTATCGAACACGCATTTCCCGACTTGATGAAAATGGAACATTGGTGCAACTCCCTGAAATACCCTCTGTGATTGCCTACCGGAATCAACATGATTATGTATGTGGTACGGAAGCAATGCAATTGTATGAAAATCAAAATGCTGATTTCGTGCATTGTTTCGACATTTTTTCAGAATCGGAAAAAGGTTTTTCGCTGATGGCTTCTGATGGTAGTATGATTCAGGAAACAAGAGAATCTGTGATGTTGAAATTTCTGAAATACATTCACTACCGCATGGAAAATCATTTTCAATATCAAAAGGACATTTCAAAAGTTGTCATGACAATTCCGTCAAGTAGTCCTGTAAAATTTCGTGATACCTTGCAAAAATGTATGAAAAAAGTTGGCTTTTCTGTGGCGTTGATTTCGTCCGCTATGGCGAATATTATTTTTCATGGAATGCGTGAACCATTGCAGGGGAATGTGATGGTCATTGATGTCGGTGAGAGTGTAACAGATGTTTGCATGGTGCATTCTGATGCACAAGACCATTGCAGTCATGAAATGCCTGAATATGCTAAAAATTGGCATAACGGAAAAGGCGCAAAGGCTGGTAATGCCATGTCAGAAACCCTCTACCAAAGTATCTTGCAAACACTCAATACACAATATGCCTTGAATTTTTATCAGCAGGAACAATCCAATTTGAACGCCACACAATTTTTGGAAAATGTCAGGAAAATTCGAAAAGAAGCTGACAGGATGAAACATACACTTTCATTCAGTGAAAAGGCGGTAAGCCGTTTTGATTTATATGCTGACCATTTTCATCAAAAAACGGTGGAAATTGGTTTTACGAAGTCACAATATCAAAATCTGCTTTTCCCCATCCTACAGGAGACAGAAAATGCCATTCGTCAGGTTTTGGCAATGGAAAATATCACCGTTTCAGAGGTGGATACTGTTCTTGTGGTTGGTGGTGCTTCCTTGACACCTGCGATTCATGAAATGATACAGAATTTCTTTTCACAAACCAATTGCAAGATAACGTATTGTAATGATGAATTTTCTGTTGCATATGGGGCGGTATTATTTGCAGGAATTTTTTCAAATATTGCACAATCGACAGCAAAATTAACGGAATTTCCAGATGATTTGGGAATTATCACAGCAGATACCATTTACCATTCACCAGTATTTCAACCGCTTGTTTCCGCAGGGACGGAATTTGAAAATGATGTGATACATTTCCAATATCACTTATTGATTACGGAAAATGACCTTGATGAAGAAAAACATTGTGTTTTGAGGTTATACCAACGACCCAAAGGAATGGAATCTGTCAGGAATACCCTTGAACCGGATGGAGAAAATATCCGCTGTATCGGGCATATTGTCATTTTACTGCCGGAAAAATATGTGATGAAATCTGATAAGTTGGTATGTGATATGACGATTGATATTCACGAAAAAATATCTGTGACCGTTTCGCATTATCGGGATGTTTCTCGACGTCCCATTATGAAACTTTTGAAAAAAGTCACCAACGACAACAAAGAAAGTTGGAATCTTTTGGAAACAGAGGTTTCAGCACAATATTTTCCATTATCCTGATAAAATGAAACGAAAAGAGGGGATATTTTGTGAAAATGCTCCGCATTGCATGGTATTTGAACGGAACACATTGTCTTGGTGTGGGGAATCGTTTCGCCGTATGGGTTCAGGGATGTAGGAAACGCTGTGAAGGATGTATTGCTGAACCGCTCCAGAATTTGGAAGGTGGTCAGGAGGTAGCTGTTTCGTTTCTGGTATCGGAAATTGTGAACGCTGAAAATATTGAAGGGTTAAGCATCAGCGGAGGTGAGCCATTTTTACAGGCTTCTGCCTTGACAGAATTGATTGAGGAAGTGCAAAAAATCCGTCCAGAATTGGGGGTTATTTTGTATACAGGAATGCTTTATGAAGAATGGCTCAAACATGACGAGGCTAGGAATCTTTTGCAAAAAATCGATTTGCTGATTGATGGGGCTTATATTTCATCCCTTGATGATGGAAAAGGCATGAGGGGTTCTTCCAATCAAAGGCTTTTGTTTTTGACAGACCGCTATCATGAATGGGAAATGCCAAATTTTCGGAGTAATGAAGTACAATTTTCGAATGGATATTTCAGGGTGATTGGAATTCCCTCAAAGGCTGTGAAACTGATGATTGATACCTTGAAAAGGGAGGATTTGACATGAATCATGTAATGAAGAAAACACAAATATTCTGCTTGAAAAATTGGGCTGTCTGTTCCAATAGTCTGCATATGCAGTTGACGGCTTCTTTTGAAGATGGACATACCAATGAAATCAGCCTTGATTTATCAGATGGAACAAGTGCCATGGATGGGCTTTTAATTGACATTGACCCCATGGCGGATGGAGTTGGAATATTATACCTTGGAATTGACCCCACAGATTGTGAAAAAATTGTCAAGCGATTCACTTTGAAGCTGGAAAGCGACAGGGGAACAATTCAACAATTGCATTTGGAATATGCGTTTTCGGACTCCTTGGACGCTTACCAGAAAAAAATCCATTGGGAGGATGTTCCGCTTTTTCAGGAATGCTTGACTTTCACCGTGAAAGATGATGAAATTTCAGTGGATATGACAAATTCAGGAGTTGCCGAAATCACAAATGAATTGGCGGAAACTCCCAATGATGTCCGTTTCACATGGGAAGACCTGCAAGGAGATATTGAAGCAGATTTGCAGATACTTTGCTATTACAATAGCACCGAAACAAGGGAAATTATACGGAATCTGGAAAAATTGCTGTATGGCTTACAAGAAATTCCATTGAAACACGCTCTTTCTAGCCTTCAGGAACAAGAACGAAAATTAACCCATTGCATCACAAGAACACAGGAAGATGTACAAAAGTATCAAGATGCTTTTTTAGAAAAATCATGATGGAAATGAGGAAATTATATGGCTCTATCATATCGAGATATTGCACAACTTCGCCAAAAACAGCGTGAAGTTTCTCGGAAGTTGCAGAAAACCCGAACCGAACTCGAAAAGGTCAGGGATGAAGTAACCGCCGAAAATCAACGGAAATTAGAAGAATTACAATTGCAGTCCGTCCAATGGGTTCAGGAACGTGAACAGAAAATGCTTGCATCTTATGAGACAATTCTCAATCAGGCAACTTCACAACAAGAACAGATTCTTGAACAGGAATTTCAGAAGTACCAAAGAGAATATGAAGAATTGAATTCTGAAATTTCTGTGGTTCTGGCAGAGGAACAACAAAAAAATGAAGAAATCCTTCTCAGACAACAAAAATTTGAAGAGGCTTATTTTCAAAGACAGGAATTTGTCAGGCAACGTGCGGAAGAATCCAAAAAAATGGCTGAAATTGCAATCAGACAAGCCACAGAAACCATCCCCATTGAATGGTTTTTATCTGGGCATATGGACTTATACCGCACCAGATTACAGGAAATCGCCCATTGGATGAAAAATGGATTTTATGAAAGTACCATTGGAATTGCTGAAAATTTGGTTTTAATGCTCCATCTGGATGAATTGGAAGCCGAAAAACGCTTTCAGCAATGGTTTCATTATTATACGGTATTGCATGGAGCATTACAGGCACAAAAGAAACTGCTTTTTGATACAGCTGTCAAAGTACCGGAACATTTTACAGAATTCCGGCAAAATGAAAATATTGTTGATGGTCGAATGAATGTTTCATTTATGGATTACTGGTCTGACAATGGGTATAGTAAACTATTGTCACAATATGCCAAAACTTGTGAAGCATTGGCACAATTTCATATGAATGGTGAACCGCTCCTTGATAAGCCGAAAATGCTTGATTATATGATAAAACACCCCGAAAAATCGGCATTATATCAGGAACTCGCACTTTATAGCAATGCAATGAAAACCGCTCAACAACTCCATGAAGCAGAAAAACAAGTGCATCAAATTCATGATAGAATGTCCGCTTTTCATGAACGATTGCAATTGATGAAATCCGTCCGGAATGTACTTAAAATGCGAGGCTATCAAATCAAAAGTGTTTCTTTTTTCCATGAACAACCCTCAGAAACGTTGCTGATTTGCTTTTGTAATAGCATGAATCATTTGCAGTTTGAATTGATGCTGATTCCGATTTTGCGCCGGATTGATGAACATTGGGTCAATCAGGCAGTTTGTTTCACAGATTCTGAAAGCAGTTCGGAAAGGCTTGGAGAATTGCGCCATATTTTGGCGGAAACACTCATCAAGGCGGAAATTCAACCGGAATATCAAACCATTCATGCCAATCAAAAAACAGAAGAACGTGTGAATATTGCCATTGCTGATATGAAAATGAAAATCAATGGTAGATTGAATTAAATAAAAGGAGTGATGTGGTTATGAGTTATACAGGAGATATTGTAGCCGTTCCGATGTTTGCAGCCTCCGTAATTGCAGAATATACATTGGGGGGAATTGTCAATGTCATGAAAAAAGTCGGGAAAAAGGCTTTTTTTGGTGTGGATTTGGTACGCTCTGCGGTACAGACTGCGGTCATTCATCATATGCAGGGCGATTTGAAAAACATGATGGGGGAAGCTTTGACCTTGAATGATGAGTTAGCACAAAATATGCAAGCCATGGTGGGGCAATGCTATTCTGATTATGAGAAAACCTTGGAACGGCTGAAAGAAAACTTTGACAAAAGTACTGATATGACCGCTTTTTTGCAGGAATGCCAAAATGCACAGCAAATCCTTCATGAGAATATTCAGCAGAAACGCCACGAACTCGAAACAGGCACAATCCATCAAATTCGCCACCAACTGCAAATCGTACAATCTGAAATGCAACACCACCGCAGAACCATTGAAACTTCCATTCAGCAAATTTCAGATGATATGGAACGAAAAAGCAAAACAAAAGAATTTACACTATCACAGATTGAGGAAGCTACTGCGATGATTGAAGATTTCAGAAATAGTGGGTTTAATTGTGAAATCGCCAAAAATGCGCTTTCCACCTGTGAAGCAACTTTGCAAAAAGCGAATCATTTCCTTGAAGAAGGGCTTTTTGAATCTGCGCTGGTGACTGCCTATTCTGCCAAAGATGCATTACTGTTGAAAGTTTCTGAAATGATGGAGACAGAATGCCGGAATCGTCAATTATATGCAGATACCAAAGCAACCTTGGATACATTAAAAGAATTGATGCAGGAACAAAAAAGCATTTCCTACCCTTTTCATGAAACCAGAAACGGAAAACCAATCATCAAGGAAGTAGCTGATTTCAGTATCTATTACCGTGGCGAATGGGAACAGATACAGCAGGAATTAACAAGATATGAAGCACAATTATTTGGGGCTGATTTCCGTGATTATCTGCCGGAAAATTTGCAGGATATATGGAATCACCTCTCAGAATTGCAGAATTATTTTTTGCATGAAACAGAAATCGCTTATGAAAGATTGCATAATGAATTATTACGCATGGAAACAGGCAAATTGTTATATAAACGTTACCAATCTCTTGGCTACGAATTATTACCCATGACAGAAGCGGAAAAAAATGTTTCCACCCTTGACAGCTTGATAATGCATTTTCGACATTCCGAAACAGGAGAGGAAATTTCACTGCAATTCAATGCCGTGCCGGATGCTGATGGACATATCACAATGAATATTCAGATGCAAGACCATATCCATTATGAGGGGTCAAATGATGACATTGAACAGGCAAGAATACAAGCTCGTGCGGAGAATTGCAATGCTATTCAAAATACCAGTATCGGGAAAAATTTACGCTTGCAACAAAGATGTCTGAATCCTGACGTGCTGGATACATGGCAATCATTCTGAAAATGTTAAGAAAGGGGATTTGCTTTTATGGCATCCATTTTTAAGAATACTTCCACAAGAATGTTTTGCATTTCGGGGGAATTGAGTGATATTTTCTGTCTCCCTAATGGATGGGTATTGAATTTTGAGGAATTGCTTGTACAGAGACTGAAAGAAATTGGTTATGAGAGTGTTGTATTTTGTTCAAGTCAACGTCAGATGTTCTATGCATTAGATTTTTCCGGTGCGAAATCATTTGATATTTTGAACGGAAAAAAGAAGCCCTCCCCAAAATTGCCCGAATCAATCCCACAAGTTCCCAAAACTGCACCGCCCAAACAATCTGTTAGTGCAATGGGGTTTGATTGGCTGGCGGATGATGACGAAGACGAAATGATTGTTGCAGAGTCTCAACCTCCAACAGTGGAATCCACCGAAAAAGGGGCTGATTTTTCCTATACCCTGAAAGCCCAGAAAGATGAATTTGTGACTGCTGTCAATCGTTTCATGCGAGATACGGAACATTCCAAAGCCCTCGTTTTCACCAGCCTTGAAGACTTGATTAAACTCAATCAAACTGACCAAGGCAGACAATTGCTGGAATACTTTGAGGAATGGAAAGCATTTCCCAATGAAAACCGGAATATTTGCATTTTTCTTTCCAGAACTTTGGATAGTTCTGGTTTGCAGAATATGCTTCATGAAAATCGGGTTGCAATTCTGGAATCTCTCTTTTTGAGGAATGCGGAATTCAATCAAAATGCAAGCATGACCATTGGTTCACCTATGCATGATGAAATTGAAAATCTGCTGGAAATTCTGCGATTGAAAGGGATAACTTATCGCAATTCCAATGGAGATATGATGACGGCTTTTTTGCGGTATCAACGGAAGGATTTTGAAAAGTTGGTTCGTGCATTAGGATTCTACAACCGTAGTAATGGCTTTACACAGCTGAAAATCATGAAAGAAATCCTTGAAAAATTCATGCAACAAAAAGGCATTCCAGAAGTTTGGCTGACAATGCAGGATATTCGGGAATGTTATCCGGAATCTAACCAGCATTTTCAGGATGAACAAGACCCTATGGACATTCTCAAACATACAGAGGGTTGGGAATCGGCATACCATGTCTTGAATAGCTTTGTAAGTAATTATCATATGCTGTATTCTGAGGTACAGGAAACCCACCAGCAAACAAAAACAGAAATGACAGTGATTCGTTTTGAAACAGGGCATTCGTCAGAGAAACACAGAGGAAAAGTGCCAAATTTTGTATTGCAAGGACCTCCGGGGGTTGGAAAGACGGAAATCGCTGGATTGATTGGGAGAATTTTACAAAAGGAAAATGTCTTGAAATCAGGTCATACGGTGATTGGTTCAAGAGATAAACTCGTTGGGGAATATGTCGGTTCAACTGCAATCAAAACTGCTGCATTGATTGAAGAAGCACAAGAAGGCGTTTTATTGGTGGATGAGGTATATTCCATTGCTGAAAAGCATGAGGGGGGTATTTCCTATTGTGATGAGGTATTTAATACCATTGTGGCAGCAATGACCAACCCCAATTATCATTTTTGTGTAATTTTTGCCGGATATGCGGACAGAATGCATGAAGTTTGGGAAATGAATGAGGGGTTGTATTCTCGGTTTGGTGCGTCGAATGTGATTTCATTGCATGAATACCAGCCCGATTTACTGCGGAAAATTTTTGAATCGCAGTTCGGAAAACCAGAAGGCACAAGCGGACAATTGACCATTCTTTCTGATAGTGTGAAGCAGGAACTTCCCGTATTTTTCGAAAATTATTTTTCAGACCGTGACCGGAAAAATTTCGGAAATGCCAGAGATGTGAATAACCTTGTCAGTGAAGTGAAACGCTGTGCAAGTTATCGCCATTTATTGGAATTGGAAAATCAGACACAGCCTCCCACCAAAGAACAACGTTTGACAGTGACTGTTGAAAAAGTGGACTTTGAGGACAGACAGTCACTTTTTCAGAAACGTGGCTACACTGCGGAGGATATTTACCAGAAACTTTATGAATATGAAGGGCTGGAATTTTTGGCAGATATGTTTAATGACCAGTTGGCTATCCGTATCGAATGCGAAGAAAAGGGTTTGCCCTATCAAGGACCTTCCCACATGATATGGGCTGGAAATGCTGGTACAGGAAAATCAACAGCAGCACAATTGACAGCAGAATTGTATCATACATTGGGGATTTTCGGCGGAACAGAGCCAATTTATGTGGATGCTTCGGAAATTGTGAGTTCCTACGTTTCAGGGAGTGCAGAAAATATCCGCAAAAAAATGGATGAGGCTTGTCAAAAAAATACTATCCTTGTGATTGAAGAGGCTTACCAGCTTCTGGAAAAAGGCGGAAAAGATGCCATTCATGCCATGTTGAACCGGATGGAAACAGACCGACAAAAATTCAACATCATTTTGATACTTTATAAAGATAAAGTGCAGGAATTCCTTGATGAAAATGCAGGGCTTGCTTCTCGTCTCAAAGTCTACACATTCCCTGATTATAATGCTGAACAGTTGTTCCGTATCTTCCAGAATATGTGTACCAAATCCAAAGACCAGATTGACGAAACAGGTCAAAGGGCGGTGCAGTCCCTCTTACAAAAGATGTATGATTCAGGAAGGACAAAAAACGGCAATGCTAGAATTGTTCGTCAATTGCATGAAAAAATGAAACAGAATCGCTATCACCGAATTATGGGGGAAATGGCAGTTTCACTTTATGGAGAGGATACCCCTTATCAGCGCAACCGTGTGGCGGCGGCTCGTGCAATGCATACGGTTGCAATTCCTGAAAATGCGTATCTTTTCACGGCGGAAGATGTTCCGGACTTACAGGAGGTATAATTATGGCATTTTCAGACAAATATAAGGCGGATGGGGAACAATGCCCGATATGCCGGCAATTTTTCACGGATGGCAGAAAAATCCGTGAAGAAGCCTATGGAAAGAAATGCAGTTTGATATTATGTGAAAAATGTTATCAGCGATACTACCAGAATTCAGCAAAGAATCGAAATGTTGCAATTCAAGATGATAATGAGGACATTTTTGTGAAATTTCGTCCGGCAGAATCCCTTGAAAATGATAGGCTTCTGAAAAAAGAACGTCCCCAAAGTGGGTATGAATTTCCACTTTCCTACTTATTGCCGGAACAAATCATTCACGACGTAGCAATATGGGGGGTTATGTGCCTGATAATGCGGTTATGTCTGTCGATTGGGATAACTGGTGATATAGAGGATTCTTTCAGCTGGGTGATTCTGAAATATTTCACAATGATAGGATGCATTGGCGGAATCATTCAATTGATTCGTCATTTATTGATGGCGATTTGTTATGGAGTAGGATTGACAAGAATACTTGTATTGACAGGTGCAGTGATATTTTTGATTGTGATGATATTGGTAACAATCTAAAAAAATTATGGTAAGGAGAAACATTTATGGCACTTTTAATTTTTAGAAGAGAACCTGAACCAGAACCGGAATTAACAAAAATTGTGATTTCCTTGGTTGGTGGGTCAGGTTCGGGGAAAACTTCTTTTTTTCAAGGAGTACAAGAATCATTGATTGATGATACCTATGTCATTGATGAAAATGGAAAATTCAATATTCGATTACAGCCCATTGCAATTGACAGCGGTCTTGGTGTACAGGAAAACGGCAACAATGCGGAAAATGAAGTCATTCAGGAAACAAATATTTCTAGAGTAGATGAAGCAATCGTCAATCAAAATTCTGTCAATGATTCCTTTGCACAGCTTCTAGCATTTTCCGCCGGAAGTCAACCCCAAATACAACCCAAACCCTCTTTGAGGGATGATGAAAAAGTTGACTCCTATAATATGGGAAAAGTTTCAGGAAGTGACCGAATTGCGGAAGGAATGTTTCTCTCAGATGCTTTACGAAAAGCATTCGCCATCAGTACCCAAAAGGGATTTAAAGCGAATACTGCCACGGTAAAATATGTACATATCACTTTTCGGGTATTGGTGAATGGGAAGCCAAAATGTTTGCTTGTCATTACGGATTATGCCGGCGAATTGATTGATAATAGCTCGAATACATTAAAGCGTGGTGTGCGTACCCTTGCAAAGCATTTGAATTCCAGTGATGCTGCCGTGATTCTTGTCAGTGCCAGAGACCTCAGCAAAAATATTCAAGATGTGATTGTACCTGATGAAAGTATGTTTAAGAAATTGGAAACGAAAAGAGAAGTTTCCGCAGATAATATCAATAATCTTTTCAACATTCTGGAAAAAGATAAATTCACTCTTTTGCTTGCAATTACACAAAAGGACAGTCCGCAGGTAGATGCCCGAATCAGTGCGCACCATTTCTCACGAACGGAACATGACCTCAAAAATTATATTTTTCATCCGGCTTTCATTACCGCAGAAAATAAAAACTGGAGTACGGGAATGACCCCTGTCACCGTAATTGGTACTAGGCGAGACGGTCAGCCCAATGTTGACGGAAATAATAAAATTCTTCCTGAAGCTGACATTCATCAGGAAAATGTTGACATTGCGGTGTTATTTTGTTTGTATAATGCGGTACTCTGTCATATGATGAGCTTACAGGAACAAATTGAGACACTTTCCAGAAAATTTGGAAAAACCGCCGAGGAAAAAACACAATTGAAACTTTTGCGCAGTGAGAAAAGACAATTGAATGAATTGCGAATGGCATTGACAAGCAATTCAGAACTTTTTCAGGAAATCGGCTTGCAATATTCCGCCTTCACTGCAATTGCAGATACTGGAGAAGTGAAGATTTTGAAAGGTGGCGACAAAACATGAAACCATCCGGAATTCAAAGAATCGCTGTCGCCGTCCCACAAGCAGAACAATTCCAGCTCTTTTTTGCTTCCATCACAGAAATGATGGTGAATGGCTATGTAACCCATCATCAAAGAAACTTCAATATCAGTATGCGTGAACGTGGGAAAGAAATTTTGAATGGAGCTGATGACATTGCAGAAGGAATGAAAGCTTCTGACAAAGCAAGAGCATTCTCTTTCCTCAGTCTCAATACAATTCCTGATGAAATGGAGTTAGTCCTTCGGGAAAATAAACAATATTGTGGAACAGCTCATTTTTATGGTGTTCTCCCTTCTTCACCAATCCAAAAGTATCAAGATATGATTGATACTATAGTTATTATCATTGATGAAAAAGCGACACCTTTTACAGAGAATTGGATTCAAAATACTGATGCGGGTGTCTGCATGATAGTCGTCAACAATTCCCCTGAACAAGCCAAAGAAAGTGCAGAAGAGTATCTGAAAAATCAGGCAAATTCTTTGTATGCGCTTGCAGTGGAAAGAATGCATTCATTCCATTGGTATCATCCCTATGGGTTTCAATCTGATGGAACAAGGAAGCCTTTGGGAGATGCTACCCCTTATGGAGTAGAGGAAATTTTTTGGAGCATAATGCGAATTTCTGCAACAATGCGTATGAATTATTTACAGAAACTCGCAGAGGAACAAGGCAGAATGATTCAAAGAAGAAGTGGAATCTTCCAAAAAAATTCTTTGCGCAGACGAATGGAATTAAATCAGGCAAGGGGAATTTATTCTATGGCAGTGCAGGGAATGTATGCAGTAGAACAACTTCTTGCATCAGCAGAAGGAAAACCATTAGCAGAGGATACATAAGAAAGGAGTGAAGCATTGATGAAATTTGATTTAATTGTCTATGGGCGAGGGGTAGAACGTCTGGACGGATACCAATTATTTGCTTCTCCCTCTTACTGGACAGAAGAAATGTTGATGTATTTGACAAGTTTCAGTCAATTATGGTCTGATATTGATGATGAGACCAAAAAACCAGAGGCATGGTCAAAAACGTATTTATTTGTGTGCTTGCCTCCGCCTTATTGCTGTACATTACTGCATTGTGTGCGTGTAGAGGGGAAAACTCCAAACACATGGCTTTCCGATGATAAAGACCGTGAAATCTGGTCTTTAGAGGGTTGGTGCTGTCGCCCTGAACAGAGGGACTATTTTTTTCCTTTGCTTCCTTCCTTGATACTTTGGATGGAGCAAAATCATACTTCCCTCTACCACAGATTACAGCATCAAGAAATTAGCACAACATTAGAGTTACCAGAGCAGTTAATTTTCAATCCTTACTCACAGGCAACACCGCCGGAGTTATTGGATGTGATTCTTGCAAATGAAAACGAAAAATGGAATTGGCTTGCCCTTTGTCAAAAAATTTATCTTTCCATACAGCCATTTCAATTTTTATATGGGGAACTTGCGCAGGAGTTTGCGAAACAGATTGCTCATGAGTATCAGATTCAAGAAATTTTCTCCTCTGATTCTCCTGAAATGGAGCATCCTCCTGCTAGTGACCCACTGCAAAAAATGAATTTGATTGCGAAACAAGACCGTGAAAGAATGGAGCATACCTATCATTTGCGCCTGCATCTTACCATGGAACATAAAAAAAACAGGGACTTCCAAGCGAGAAGATGGGGAATCTATGAACGCAAAGAAGAAAATGACATTCTGGAAAGTCCATGGTCTTCTATCAATCCGGAACAGGGAATTCCCATGATACAGCTTTTAGGGGAAGCAGATGGCGTTCGTGACTTTGCCAAAAAAATGCAATGGGAAACTTCCCTTGATACCGCAGAAGCACACCAATTGTATACATTCAAAAAGGAGGACTAACCATGAATTATCATGCATTTTCGATTTGTTTGGGTTCTCTGCATTTTCCAAAAGATGAGACTGACGAAACATGGGAGAAACTCAGCACATCCAGTATTGACTTGCTGAATTCTCTTTATCAGGAACTTTCCGTGAAAATGGCATCTTCGAGAAGTCCTCAGCATATGGCGGTAATGTTGGAAGGTAGTCTTTTTTGCTGTTGTCTGGAAGAAGGAATGGCAATGCTGAAATGTTCAACGGATACACTGAACCGGAGTATTCAATTGAATGGTTTTGTTGTGATGAATGAAAGTTTACGCACAGCATGGCGGATGGTTCGCTGGAAGCTTTTATTTGTATGTGCAGTTGGATGGAATCGGAAGGGGGTCAATTATCTCCTGATAGAAGAAATTGACAGAATCGCCCTTTCATTGCAAGCCTCTCCAGAATACCAGAAAAAGCTTGTGCTGGTGAGTCAGGAAATGCTTTCAGCGGAAACGCCCTTCAGCTTTGCAATGACGGATTTTCCCCTGAAATATCTCCCTTTGACATTCCGCACGACAGCAATCAGTAATTTGCAGACGGATTTTTCCAATGATGTCAATATGATTACCATTTCTGAAAATTTTGTTCAGCAAAAAATTCAGCAATATTCCAGTGAAATGGGGGGATTTTTCCCCAATCTCTTCTTACAGTACGGAAGCAAGAAACAATATTATCATCAGAGAATCAGTGCCATTGGCGAACATGAAGAGATGAAAAAATTGAAATCTGACCTCAAAGAACAATTAAAAGCATACCCTTATGATGAAATATGGTATTTTGTGGTAAAAAATGAAACGTTTCCATTCATGAATCCTTTAAGTACCAATGCCATGAACCAAATTTTTCACCATGGATGGCTACCCTTTTCAGAATTACGAATGGAAATGAATCAATTTGTGATTTTAATGGAAACATTTCTGAAAAATTCCCAGAAAGAAAGGGATGAAAAGCAAAAACAAGACTCTTCCCTTGAAAAAAAGCCGGAAAAAAAGCGACACTTATTCGACTTTGTGAAAAAGGATAAGAAATCATAATTCATGACGGCGCAAAGGAAGAAATGTAGAAAATCACTTATATTATTTTAAGATATTTTGGGTTTTTGTTGACTTTTGCTAAAATATGTGCTATAATAGGGATATCACAAAGATGATAGGAGTGATTGCCTGTGTCATTATACAACAAACAGGATTTTGAAAATGATTTAAAGCAGTATTTTTCTTGGAATATGGACAAAATCAAACAATTAGAGAAAGATTTAAGTGAAATCAAGCATGATGTCAAATGTTCATGGAGAAGATTTGATGGAAAAGTGGATGCAGTTGTCAAGGGATATCTTCCCGAACAAGAAGTTTCTGGTATGGTGCCGGATTATCAGAATGCACACACTATGACACAAATTTGTCAATGCCTTGATGCAGTTCGGGGGAATCATATTGAAAATAGCATGAAAGCTTACCTTTATCAAAGCTTATCAGAAGAGGAACAAAAGAATTATTTTGCCAGAATTTACTATATGAAATGGGCGAATAATCGAACCCGTCAGGAAGATTGGGAGGTTTTTGTTTTAATGTGTGCAGAAGTAAAGTTGTTGCACGCTCTTACCAAAAAAATGCTTAACTGGTTAATCCTGACACATGGGAATAAAGTGGTTGGAAATGGCACATGGAGCGTTTCAAAATCTCTGCAAAATGTTTTGAGTGGGGATTCCATTAACTATGAATCCCCTAATCATAGCACTTTGCTTAGAATTGTCTACTCTTTGCGCCTGATTCCTGTCAAGCAAATTCGTTATACCCCTGAACAATTGGCTGAAAATTCCGAAGTTACCAAAAAATTGATGATTAACCTTTTCAGGGATGAGGGATATGATGCACATTCGATACTGGATATGCTTTATTTTTATGGAACAGTCAGAAATCTCACCTATGAAGAGATTCATGAAATGACAATATTAGCAGCACAGCAAGTGTTTCGTCAGCTTTTGCCGGATACTGTAAAAGATAAGAAAATAGAAGACTATGTCAAAAAATACGACAAAACGCCAAGGCAATCCGCTGAAACATTACTCAACTTTTCAAATTATCGTGGGGAATCTGGTTTTTTGATGCAGGTTTGTCAATTTGCCAAAGCAAAAATTACATGGGATACCCTGAGAGATTTCCTCAAAGTGAAATTGGAGCAAATGCACATAAAATCTGGTCATATCATCAATGACGGAATGGATACGGATGTATTTTTTGACCATACAGCCCAGAATTATGTATTACGCTGTCAGAATAAAGAGGATTATGTCAAAAAGATTTGTTCGGATAATGATTTTTATATTGACATTTTGGGAAAACACGCCAGTGTTTCACGCAGTAACGCAGTTTTTGGCGTGGGTTGCAGTGATGAAGAAAAAGCCGCAAAACAAATTTATTGGGATGATAAATTTTCAGATGTGCTATTCAATGATATTGGAAAATTGGGAAATTTGCAATGGAAAACCAGAGCCAAAAAAGCCACGGGTATTGAGCAGAAAAAAGCGATTTTAAAGGAATATTTTGATACAAGATTAGATTACCTTGAAACTGCGGATTTAAGCCAGAAACGTCGGTCAAAATGGGAAGAAATTCATAATTTTGGAATTCTGGATAGAGAGGCATTTTATCAAGCATTATTGGATGAAATCCAACGTGATGAAACGGGTGCAGTCACAAGAGAATATTATTTGTATTCCCAATTTCAGATATGCATTGAAGAACAAAGCAGTAGTGAGGATTTCAAGCAACAACTTTCTGACGAAGAGGATATGACCGGTTTACGTTGGCACGGCTTTGACGATTTGAATTATTATGATATTTACTTATATATGTGTTTGAATACCAGTCATCCGATGGAAACATTCAATGAATTGAACGCAACAGAGGATTATCATTATTGGAACAAAGATTGATAAAAAAAAGTTTTTTAAAAAATACTTTTTCTTTTCATCAGTAGTTCAATTATTTCTTGTATCAAGATAGAATAAGGATAATGGGAGCAAATTAGAAACTGCCATTCATTTGAAATGTAAGACAATTTTCCGGAAATGTGCGATATTTTGCACATTTCCGGTATGCTATATTCATTGATGAGGAGGATAACAAATGGATGAGATTTATATTGGCATTGACTACGGAACAAATAACACGGTTGTTTCCTATTTGGATGATGAAAAAAAGGTGGATGTTGTTCGGCTTTCCAATGTGACACAATTCTGTACACCAACGGTATTATATTTTGAGACGGAAGAAGAGTATACAATTGGTCATGCAGCTGCACAAAAAGGACTGCAAAACCCAAGTGCTTGTGTCCGGAATTTTAAGACTGACTTTGATAACCCCAATAAAATTTATGAGGTAACTGCTGAAAATGGTGAGAGTTTTCGATTGAATCCCAAAGAAGCGGCAATTAAATTCATGAATAAGCTTTTAAGAGAAGCAATGCAACAAATAGCGGTACAGTGTCCGGCTTTAGAAGATGGCTATATTCATTCAGCGATTGTCACCGTTCCTGCAAGATTCAATCCCACTGCGAAAGGGGTTGTCCGTGCTGCGGTTCGTTCTGCAATCGAAGATTGTAAGTTGATGGCTGAACCTTCAGCAGCGGCACTTTGCTATATCCAAACACACCAGCAAATGTTAAATAAAACCATTCTCGTTTATGATTTTGGTGGTGGAACATTTGACCTTTCCGTCATGACTACCAATCAAGGAAAATGCGAAGAAGTTTATACCGATAATGATTCCCACCTTGGCGGTAATGATTTAACCAAACGCATTGTAATAGATTTAATCAAAAGAATCAATGATGATTATGGTCAGAATATGCCATTGAATCCGGAAGACTATCAAGAGGGCGTTTGCACTTTGGATAAAAGAAGCTATTTGAAAAATTATTCTGCATTATGGGAACAAGCCGAAAGAACCAAAATTGACCTTTCCAGAGGTTTGCCCGAATTCCGTGCGCAGGCGAATATTGACGTGATGTTGAATGGGAAACTCCAGAATACCGAATTTACACAATGGTATCATCCGGAATCTTTCACAGATTTATTCCATGATTTGATTGATAAAACCATTGCCATGACAAAAGACTGCATTGAAACCGCTGCAAATAAGGGGTTTTTGATTGACCATATCATCCTTGCTGGTGGTAGTTCACAAATTCCGGAAGTTCGCAATCGCTTAATTTTACTTGCGAAGGAAATGACACAAGAACATCAGCACGAAATCCACGTGGCTCTTGACCGTGAAACATCTTCTTTAATTGCAAGAGGTGCAGCCTTGACATGGAATGAAGGAATGGTAAGAGGATTATCAAATTCTATTATTGGAGTAGCTTCACAAAAAGGTATGGTTCATTTTGCATTCCATAAGATTTTAGATGCTGGAGTTGCATTAGGGGAAGAAAATGGAACAACTGAAAAGTTTATCATTCCTGACCGTGTAGGGCGACAATATTCTATCAATGTATATGAACGTGACCCCAATCGCCCCGTGGAAGATGATACCATTCATAGTGCAACCAAAATTGATAGAATTACCATCAGTGACTTACCAGCGGTCAAAAAACGTACAGCAGAAATTTTCTTTGCGTTGGATAAAGATGGAGTTTTAATCATGCGTGTGAATATTTTGGTCAATGGTCAGGTGGTATCCGAAAATCATAAAAGCTACAAAAGGAGTAATTTATTTGATGAATGATTATATTGGAATTGTAATCAAGTTGAATGCCACTTCTGAATATCAACTCAAAGAACATCATAGCATTGCCAGAAAATTTGGATTAGTATTACATCCGAAACCGGATTCTTTGCAGTGGATTAGGCAATTATTGGAAGAGGATAATTTTCTCCCTGCTATCTTCGATGATGAGGGCTTAGAAATATCTGTACATGAAAAGTGGATAGCATATCAGCAGACCTATTTTTCTACCATTGCACATTTAGAAAAAAGAGAGTCCATTTCAATCCCAGTGGAGTCAGTGCATGAAAAATTGACCGCATGGAAAGAACAATATTCCCAAAAACTGGAATTCGAAAATACAGACACTGCGCAATCACCCCCAATCAAAAGCGAAATTTTTTCCACCAATAAAAAAGCAACTTATGAATATTTTGTCATTCCCAAAAGTGAAACCTATCAGACACCATTCAAACGCTTTCCCAATCCCATCCAATACCTGAGAAATGCCAAAAATGCCCCGATTGTTGAGGAAATCCGAAAGGAGCTTTCCCATTTATCAGAAGAGGGATATTTGAAACAATGGGAGGTATTCTTGAATTATCTTGACATGGAATATGAAACGTTTTATGAAGACCTTCCACAATATCAGACTGTGGAACATGCCGTTTCAGCTGTAGCGAATTCATTTGAACGACAATTATTTCCGTTATTGGATGCATTCTTTCAGAAATTAGATGAAGAAGGTACTTTTTCGGAGGTAAGCAGGGCAGTATCTCTCATCAATCAATATATTTCAGAAGAATTGGGATTTTACACCTATCGGAAAATTCCTGTGGTTGGAGAAAAACCCCCGAATGAAGTCTATGGTTATTTTGAGACAACTCCTGTTTATTTTCCAGAATATGCCGGAAAAGTGGCACAAATTGACAGATTACCATATTTGATTGAATTTCCACGGGGAAAATCCATTGCTACTAGGGCATTGGCAGGCAGATGGCAGATTTACAGTAAAGTAAATCCATAAAACCATATTTTAGCAAAAATAAATTCCTGAAAGGAGAAAGATGATTCTGCTGTTGCATATCATCATAAAAATAGTATGGAAGATTTGAATGAGTATTTGTTAGCGGTGGATTATGGGAACTGCTTTATTAAGACGGTAATATATGATTGGAGTTTGAATAAAAGCACTGCATTTGAAAAAATTGTTCCTACAAGCATCACATTGAGAAATGATGACCAGCCATTACAAAATACTGCTTATATCATGGAAAATGGTACAATTCTCGGAGATGGTGGCGGACGGTTTGATTGTACCAGAGTAAGCAGTGTCAAGAAACATATTGGTGATGAAAATTGGAATGTTTCCATTCCACAGCGGAAACACATTTTGATGAATGCCTATGACATTATGAAAGAATCGTTTGAATATATCTATGATACAGTGGAAAATCAAACATTCTACGAATTTTCAAAGGCAATTGTCACAGTACCAGTATGCTTTTCTGAAATGCAAAGAAGACTTCTGAAAAGTGCTGTCAAACGGGAAGGATACGAAATACAAGAAATCATTACTGAACCATTTGCAGGGATGTTTTCTTGCTATGAAATATTTGAGGGGATGCAGGACGGTGAAGAACAGTGGGTATTGATTTTTGATGCTGGTGGGAGTACGATTGATATGTGTCTTTTCGACATTAAGCGGAAAGGAAATCAATTTGATGTTCGCAACACTGCTGCAAAAGGTCTGCGGTTTGGTGGGGATGACATCACGGAATGGATGTATCAAACTTATATGAAAGAAGCATTCGAACCTGTGTTACAGCAAGAAGCCCTGAAAACATTTCAAGCACGGTATCCAGAAAAATACCGTCCCAAAGAAGGAACAGAAGAATTCCAGAAAGCGTTTGACAATTGTTGGAAAGAAAGTTTCGATTACCATATGAGCTACATGGATATTTATAAAATTGCTTTGAGTAATCATAGTTCCAAACCAGAGGAAAAAGTAGCTTTTGAAAAAATTCACTATATCAAAGATGTAAATATTCAGCTTTCCTATGATGAACTTGTGAAAATGCTGGATGACCATGGAATGAAGGCGCAAATTGAAGAAGCGATTAAACAAATGATTTCCCTGTCCAATATGTACAAAGAGGAAATCAGTAAAATTGTCATGATAGGCGGAACTTCTCAATTACACTATTTCCGGCATTTATTGCAGGAATTCTTTGCAATTCCGGACGAAAAAGCAGAGGAGTATTTCCCAGTATTAACCAAAAAACAGAATCAATATGCGGTTGCGATTGGTGCAATGGTGTATCTGTTAAATTCTGAAAATCGCTTTATTGTGAAATCTCGTGCGCCTTATGAAGTGGGAATTTTGGAAGAAAATGGTTTTCGGTGTTTGCGTGATAAGTCCCTTTGGTGCGGAGATGAATCCAATCCCCGTATGGTGAAATTGCAGAAAAAGGGAAATGGAGTGCTTGGCTTGAAAATGTACCAGCGTTTTGAGGAAGACGGCGAACTATACCCTATGGGAGAATTTCTTATAGAAGAAGTCACATTTCCAAATGCAAAATGCAGGGTAGGCTTAATTGTGACACAGCAGAATGAATTGATTGGAATATTCTACCAAAATGGCAGATTAGAAAACGGAATCAAGAAATATTTATCAATGGAGGTTTGAGTATGGAACAAATCAACCCGAATTTTGAACAGCATCAGAAAGATTTTGAGGAGATGTATTCTTTGTCATTACAGCTCCTTGACCGGCTTGAAAAAAGATTGCAGAAGCATGAAAGCTTCTGTACTTCTTTCAGAGAGTACAAAAATAAGGTGCAGAATATGAACCAAGATTATCTGAACTTGATGAAGGAACTCGAAAACAACATGGATGATGCTGGAAATGGAGGTATGCGCTAAATGGCAGAAAATACACATCAGGAATGGCAGCAGGAGATTGATGCACTCCGGCAATTGATTGAATTGATGAAACAAGAAAATTCAGAATTGCTCAAAGAAGCAAGGGCATTACAGGAAGAGCGTGACAGAGTCCTAGAATCAAGGCAATGTTTCAATGAATTCAATGCCACAATTCAAACTATCAAGGCAAATCAGGAAACTTTCTCACAAGATTTATCTGAATTAAGAACGAATATGGAAACTGCTCTCAATTCCGCAGGAACTGAAAAAGAAACAAAGCTGAAAGAAATTTCTGAGTCAATTACATCATTGAAAACGGCTAATGAAAACAATGAGAAAATGCTCCAGACAATTTTAGACATTGTGAAAAAAAAGCCCTCTGGAAAGTCACCAGAATCAGCTCAAAAGCATATGAGTGCTAAAAATAGCATGAGAGGGAAGATAGAAGACCCAAATTCCTGAGATGATTGGGAAAGATGAATAGGAGAAATTGAATTATGAATGACGTTTTTTATGTTGGGATTGACCTTGGAACAACAAATACTGTTGTTGCCTATATCGATGAAGATGACAACCCTCAACTTTTGGAATTTGGCGAAATGGGAGAATTTTTTCTTCCCTCTGTATTGTATGTGGATGAAGACGAACAAACCACTTTAGTCGGGCGAATTGCATTAAGCAAAGGCGCAGCAGACCCCACACGTTTGATTCGTTCCTCTAAAAGGAAAATGAGATTCCGTGATTATAGTTACCCCGATTCTGAACAAAGACATTCTTTTACCATGAAACTTCGTCCTAAAGATGTGACTACAAAAATTTTAGAAGAAGTACGCAGAACTTTGATTGAACGAGGGTTATGTAATGAAGAAACAGAAATTTATACAGTCATTACCGTACCGGATAACTGGTATCATCCTGCACAGGAAGACACAGAAGAAGCCGGAAAACGTGCAGGCTTTATTGTCATGGATAAACTTTCCGAACCAATTGCAGCCGCCTATCATTACATTACCCAACGCATCCAGAATCAGGACAGAATTTTAGTTTGTGATTTCGGTGGTGGTACGCTGGATATTACGTTTCTCAAACCCAATGAACAGGGGAATAATTATATTCCCTATGGGCATGGTGGAGAAGCGGAACTTGGTGGTGATGATTTTGACAAACACATTGTCAAGGAATTCCAGAGGTATATTTTGGAAGAAGTCGGAATTGATTTAACAGAACAAGCCACTTCTGGACTTTCCCCCATGGAGTACAATGTTGTCAATTCAAAGCTCCGTGATGCTGCGGAAAAAGCAAAGATTGATTTGAGCCGATTCTCAAAGCCTGATGCAGAAAACCGCCCCACTTCTCGAACATCTGTTACCATCCTGAATTTGCTGAAAGTCGGCGGAAAAAGTTGGACATTTGACTATGTTCTCACATTGAAGCGTTTCAATGAATGCTGTGCAAAGGTTTATGAAGACTTTCAGAAGGCTTTCAGGGAGATGTTCAGCAAAAATCAAAAAACAGACGGTTCTGAAAGTGTCAGTGCAGAAGAAGTTACAATGGTACTTTTGGTAGGTGGGAGCTGTCATATTCCGAAAGTTCGTATGTTATTGAAAGAGATGTTCCCACAAGCCAATTTAAGGATAGGCGACCTTTCCAACGCTGTGGCTTATGGTGCGGCGATTTATGCACAATCTTGTCTGATTCCAGAAGACGAACAAACCGAAGAATTGCCAATTCAAAGAACTTCCGGTGCAAATGATTTGGGTGTCGCTGTCATTGAAATGGTCAATGGGAGACCACAAAAAGTATTTGATACCATCATCCCCAAAGATTCCTTGCTCCCGATTAGAAAAAGAAGACCTTACCCGCCTTTCAGAGATTATGAAGAAAAGATTCCAGTTGAAATTTATGAACGAAAAGCAGGAACGGAAGGTAATAGCCTTTCCAACTGCAATTATTGGGAAACAATCATGCTCTGTGATTTCATTCCGGGGTTACGTTCTGAAACAGAAGTGGAAGTAATTTTTGAACTGGACATCAACAACAAATTAACAGTAACTGCTATCTACCATGATAAAGATGGGGTAGAAATCCCCATCAGAAAAGAGATTGACAAAACCGCCAAACCTATGCCAAATCTCAGCTTCGCCCAGCCTATGGATATTTTCTTTTTGTTGGATTCTTCCTTTAGTATGAGAGCACCCGTTCCGAATATGGGAATCAGCACATTGTCAGCGGTACGAAGAGCATTTCAGGAGTTAGTCACACATATCATTGATACCAGCTGTCAAAAAATAGGGGTCATTACTTTTGGAATGGAAGAAAATCATCAAATGATTCAGGCATTGACGAATAATCCAGATTTATTGATGGAAAAAGTGAACAAGATTGAACCCAAAGACACAGCAACGTGTGTTGGTGGTGCAATTGAATTGGCTACACAAGAACTGTTGAAAGTTCAGGACAAACGCAGACGAAAAGCGATACTTATTTTGACAGATGGTTTATTCACAGACCAGCCCAAAGAAAATTTAACCAAACTTACAGATGAAGCCAAGCAACTGGGGATTTCTGTTGTAGTAATTACTGCTGACCCTAACAGAAGGTTGGGGAACAATGTAGACTTGAAAAATCTGGTATCTTTGGATAATGAGAGAAAACCAATGTCCTATTATGCCACAGATTTGACGAAATTGCAAGATTTATTTGGGGATATTATGGATGGTCTTTCAAAGCTTTAAGCAACTGGTGCATAAATCATGAGGAGGAAAATGTGAATGAATCAAAAATTGTTTATTTCCAAGGATGATGCCGAAAAAGTTCTTGCAATTTTAGAAATTGAATATCATGGTGACTATTCCGCTGAAAGTATTCTGGAAGAAATGCAGAATCATCAGATATTTGGCTTTGAATTGCGCCAATTTCTGACAATGATTGTGGAGCAGGAACATGACACCTTAGGGACGGCATACGAAGAAACAATTGATTTTGTAAAAGTTTCCGATAGAGGAACATTGATTGAATTTTACCAAAATATGCTGTTTATTGACAATTGCAATGCACTCGGAAATGGAGATACCTTTGAAGAAGATGCTTTTGAGGAAGATACTTTTGAAGAAGAAGCCTTAATTTTGGAAGATGAGGAAGAAAATGATTCCGATTTTTCTGAATATGAACTCAATGAAGCCATTGGAGAAGAAGATGCACCCTTTGAGGACATGGAAGAAGAGGATAATGAAGAATTTGAATTGACGGACAGAACAGACACAGAGGAATTATACACCGAAACGGGGACTTATTCCGACTTGGAAGAAGACAGTGAAAACTATGATGATTCCATGAATGAAAAGTTTAAGCCCTATTTTGACCCCCTCGATAAAGCACAGCATTTCTATGAAGAGATAAAAGAACAGATTCATATTATCCCCATTGGTGAAATGTTTCCGGAAGTGTATTTTGATACCAGCCCTAAAAATACAATCTATGAAGGTACAGACATTACGACCAATGATAACATCAGTCTGACAATCAAATTCCAGAATGACACCTTGTATCATCGTATTTGCTTGATTGTGAATGAAAATGGAAAAGTGGTCATCAATGGCAGATTAGTGCCGGCAGAAGAACCAGACAGCTATTTTATTGAAGCCCTCCAGAGAAATATTGATTTTGAGGGTATCCGCAAAGGGAGCTTTCATTTTCATGTAGTATTTGTGAATATGGAAGTTACTGATTTTTATGCAGGTGTCATTGATTTGCGCTTTGGAAAGCGTGAACTTTCCGAAAAAATCTTATGTGTTGATTTTGGAACAAGCAATACAACCTGTGGAATTTATCAGAATAATCACATTCATATTGTACAGTTTGAAGATATCACGGCAAAGGAACATAAAAGAAGTGGGCTTTGTCCGACACTTGTCTATGTAAGGCGGATTTTAAAGAAAAATATCGAAACCCAAAGGGCTGAACAGGTAGAGTATCTTTTTGGGTATGAAGCAAAACAAATGCTTTTATTGAATGATTATAACCCCAAAGGCTCTGTATTCTTTGAAATCAAGCGTTGGATTACCAGTCCAGAAGATTTGGAAACTATCACTGATGGAGATACAGAAGCATTGATTTCCAGAAAAGAAATCATTCGTGCATATTTGAATTATATTGTCAGTATGGCAGAAAATGACCTGAAATGCATCTTTTATCGAATGCATTTTTCTGCACCGGTGAAGATGAAAAGCAAATTCATTCAATTCTTACAGGATGATATTTTCAATGGGAAAACAGCAAATAAACCCTATGAAATCATGAATGCAAGTGAAAGCATTGATGAAGGGGTTGCAATTATCTATAATCATATCTCTGAAAATATCGCCAATGCAGACAATACCGGAACGAATACAACCGCAGACGGAAAAATCATCATTGTAGATTGTGGCGGTGGTACAACTGACCTTGCAAGTTGTTCCTATCGTTATACGAAAAAAATGACCGGTTACGATTTGGAATTGCAGACACGTTTTGAAAATGGAAATTCCAATTTTGGTGGCAACAATATCACCTACCGTATTTTTGAATTCCTGAAAATCAAATTTGCATCTGTTTTGGCAGGTTCAACCGAAGAAGTGAAAGTGAAAGATTTGATGGAAATTGATGATAATGATGCTTTGAATGCCGTTGACCTAGCAATTGCAACACAAAGCAGGCTGAAAATTTATGATAAGCTGGATAATGCCTCCCGTGAAGCGGAAAAAATACTCCCCACGGATTTTGACGGCTCATCCATTTATGCACAGAAAATCACAACCAAAAAACAAACCAAACGCAACTTTTATTTTCTTTGGCAATTAGCCGAAAAAATCAAGCTGGCACTATTCGCAGAAAATGACATTTCTTCTGTAGTTCTGAATCCTCGTGGAGGGGTAGACTATTTCGAAAGTGTTGTATTGAATGAGAAACTTTCTTTTTACGTCAAGAATCCTGATGAAAGGATTCCTCCTTTGAAATTCTGTGACATTCCGGAAAATGTACACATGGTAGTTCGCAGGAAGGAAATTATCAGTTTAATTCAGCCGGATATTTATTACTTGCTTGCAAGTATTTTGGATTTAGATAATATTGAAACGCTGAATCAATGCAGTTATATTAAGCTTTCCGGACAATCCTGTAAAATTGGGGTATTCCGTAGTTTATTAAAGGAATTTGTAGCCGGACGCAAGCTGAGAAGCGGTGATGCATTGAACCCGCCCGACAGCAGTGCAGATAAATATAAGTTAGATTGTGTATGTGGCTGTATTACCTACATTCGTGATAAGGAATTTCATTTCGTCAATTCGTTCAATAAGCAAACCAATCAAAATATTATCTTTGATGTAGAACTTTCTAGGGGTGGAATGGGCAATAGAACCTTATTTGAAGGATATGTTGTCAGTGACAGCAATCGCATGACCGCCGGAAAAAATGTCCTTCATCTGGAGCTTTACAAGCCGTCAAAGGGGATACTTTCCATTCATGTATTACATAGTAACAATGATAGAAGCCTTGAAAATGAGCTGGAAATCCCAATGAAATACACAAAATTTTCTGAATTCCGCCTTTCTTCCTTATATCGAGAAAAAGACGAACTGAAAGCACTTTATACCATGTTAAGTGACCGTTGTTATGCAACACTGATTTTAGATAAAGCTGGAAAAGATAGGATTTCCTGTTTAGTGAAAGAAATTGATAGCGTTTCGGTGGAGTCGGGCGAAAGCAGAATTTTAGTATTCGCCATTCCCAATAGCGACGGATACAGCTTTACATTGTATCAGATTCTCAAATCCAATGAAAATGGGAAAATTGTATACTATCGAACCGACCAAAGAAATTTGAATTTCGAAAATGGTGTCTCATTCCGTTCATTCTTTAATGGAAAAAATTGTGAAATCGACAGCAGATACCACAGAATGTGAGGGACAATCAATGCCAAGTAATTTTTATCATATTTCTGATTATTGTCAAGTGGGAACACGTCACCAAAACAAGGGAATTGCTTGTCAGGATGCCGTACAGGCGGAATATTCCACAACTGCCAATGCAGCAATTGCCGTTTTGAGTGATGGGGCTGGTTCATGTGAATGCGCCGAAGAAGGGGCGAATATCACAGTCCATACCACAATGGAAATTTTGTCAGAATATTTTGACCAGCTGTATGAAATGCCTGAAAATGAAGCGGTTGATTTCATTTTAACAAGAATCCGTGAAAAGATGGCGCAATCTGCCAAAGAACAGGGATTTGAGGATATTATGCCCTTTTCCGCAACGTTATTATGTGCCGTATTAGCGGATGATGGAAGGTATCTGTATTTTCATGTGGGAGATGGAATGATTGCAATTTCTGATAAAAAAGGAAATTGTCAGGTAGTTTCCACATATCATCATAAAATTGCATCCAATTATACAACATTTGTCACAGTTGAGGATACCGATTATCATTTTCATAAGGGAGTCAATGAAATCTCTAGTTTCCTTTTAGTGAGTGATGGACCTGAAATTTTTCTCAAATATGGCAATGTCTTAACCGGAAAAGGGGATTTATTGATACAGCTTTCCTATTTTTACCAAAATCATGAAATGGTATCAGAGATGCAAGCATTGGCGGAGGAACTGCAAAAATATGGAATGACGGATGATGCTTCCTTTGTGCTGATAACAGATAAACGCTATGCAGAGGACGTATTCAGTAATCTTTCAGAGAATGCCAAAATCCAGCTTGCCAAAAAACAAAAATCACATCCCTAAAATGAAAGCCAACCCTACAAAGGGGGCGCAGTTTGTTTACTGTCCCATCCCAACTTTTCATGGAACAATTTCTTTTTGCCTTCCATTTTCTTTTTTGTACTTTGTCATCCTATCCCCTTTATAGGGGGTTGGGATGGGACAGAAACATTTAGGGAGTACTGTCATATCATGACTGCGAATCATGGGGGCGAAACCTGCAATGAAAATAATGGTGCAATGATGGTGTCAAGGGTTGTTTCAGTTTCATGAGTATCCCCTCCGTTTATTGAAGCCTTTTTATCATATCATCCAAAAAAGCGCAGACGTCTTTTTTGCCGTTATATTTCTGACAATCTTCCAAAGCCTTAAAGCATTTAGATTCAGCATTAGACAGCGACAGCGTGTTTTTGTTTTTTCCGTTCATAATATGACCAAAGATATTCCCAAGGCTATGAATCACACCAATACCATGATAGAAATCTCCCTCGCTCAATGCAAAGAAAGCCGGCTGATAAGTGCCATTTCGTCTGACAAGCATCAAATTGTTAATACCCAATGTACAGGAGTCATCACTATCAGATACATAATCCGCAGTATTATAGATTTCTCTAAGTGCAAGGGCAATATCATGCATAATTTTCATCACTTGATGATAATTGTAAGATGTTTTATGAAGCCACATTAAATAATGCTGATAAAGTAACCCAAATTCCATATCTAAAATCACATAAGGCAATGAAGTTTTATGATTATAGGCACTGTCAAGAGAGGAAATCCAAGTAGAATGCTCTAAATCCAACTGAACAACGGAGGAATGATTTTCCATCATAAGTTGATTAGTGAATTCAAACACAGATTTGAAGCCAAAAATAGAATCTTCATCATCAAATATTGCATAGATGAATTGCAGTCGCCTTTTGCTATGTCGGTTTTGATAGCGCAAAATACAATTTTCGGGGAAGAATACCCAGTCATTATCTACCAAATCATCCCCATAATCGCTTGAAATTTGTCGGATGCAAAGATGATAATATTCCTCAATGGTTGGATAAGCAGAATTCACAGCAGGGTTATGCGGTTCAAATGTATGATAATGATAATACTCATCACAAACACCGGGGTTGTTTTTAATCTCATTCACTAATAATTCTTCATTGGAAATATTAGGAATGGGGTAAGTATTACTGTGATTATCTTTGATGCTTGCAATTCTGTCAAATGCCTTTTTAGAAGTGGGGCATTCTCTTTCATTGGTATTCAGACACGGGTACAAAAGTTTTCGCCATAAATCCGTAGCACACGAGCCTAATTCAGTCAATCGGGTAGGTTGATTGGCATTTTGTTGCCATTTTTTCCGGTTAGAAGTTAAGCTTTTCGGGGACAATGCAATATTATCCAATAATTGACAGGAAATCAATGCAACGGCAAAAACATCAATTTTAATCGTAGCATTGATGGTTTCATCCTGTTTTTGCCAATAATCAGGCATATATAATGGTGTCCCATGAGGGGAATGAATAATGGTATCCGTCCCCCATAAATGTGCTGTATGGGAGCGGTGAGAAGTATTGAAATCAATGGCAACAGGCACAAGATTTCCTTCACGCTTGACAAGTAATAGATTAGAGGGCTTCAAATCCATATGAATAATTCCGGATTTGCTGATATGGTTCAACATTTCAAACAAATCATAAATCACATTCAAGGCTTGTTCAGGGTACATATCCATTTGTTGAAACCAATACATGAAATAGAGAAACGAAAGACCGAATTCTGTTTCTAAAATCAAATAATCGGGCGGATGAATCCAATCTTTCAAATTAGGAGGCTGATGACCTTTAGAGAATGCCAAAACCAAAGCATCAATCCATTCAGGTTTCAATCTGCGTGAGCGGTGGGCTTCTTCCTGTAGTTTCCTGAGTTTTATCAAGTCATGTTGAGCATCCATATCAGCCAATTGATTAAAGAAACTCACTTGCTCATGAAGAAAGCAAACCAATTCTTTGGGGGTGGAATATTCCGGATAGAATTTGACAATGCAGGAAAGATTGTGATTATCCGCCTGACAGCAATATTCATTTTCAATGGATTGCAAGATAAATTCCAGATTTTCTCCGACATTTCCCTCATGTGCCTTATCATCTAATATTTCGGTAATATCGTAAATTTTTTGTGCAGTTTCAATTGTGCCACGTTTCCGGTAAATGACAGTACCGTAACTTCCTTTACCGATGACAGTACCATCCGTAAATTGAGGTTCACTTTCCCAAGACTGCAATTTGCAGAGACGCTGATAAACCTCCTGATTAGGATAGGGATTAGAAGCACGAAGTGTTTTTTCTTTGAAAGGCTTGAACCGTTCTTTCAGGTACTTAGGAATTTTCATCTGTTCATTTCCCTGTTTAGAAGTCTGCAAAGCTCTTTCAATCAATTGTCGTTCAATAGGACTCAATTCACCAGAGGAAGAAATAGGAATGTTAATGTCAGGTTTAGGGGAATCAGCAGGGCGCACTTTGGTTTTAGGTTTCGTTTGAATGGTATCAGCTGGGAGGGTTTCCGCTTCATTGCTGTGAGGGGATTCTTTTTTTGGGGGCTGTGGTTTGGGGGCAGGTCTGCGGATGGTCTGCTGAACTGGAGCAGTTTTCACGGAATCGGAATCTTTTTTAGGGAAAATTTTGGGATAAATGGCTTCAAATTCCCTGATAATGCTTTCAATTTCGGCATAATCTTTCCCATACAGAACATTTTTGATAAGAATTTCTTCTTTTCTTGGAATACCGGTAAAATCCAGATGGGTATCATTCAATAAGCGATTCATAGCGGATTCATGAAAAGGAATTCCTTTCCGCATCGCATAAAGCATCATGACCAATGCTTTACAGTCCTCTGATTTGCGAGGGCTGTACCCTCTTAAAGCACTGCGCACACGAAAACCGAATATTTTAGGTTTCATATCAAGCGGACGTATCATAATATTATCAGAATGCAATGCACCATGAATCACTCCTTCATGATGTGCAAAGCGCAAACCGTCTGCAATATTCCAAAAGAGCCTTGTAATCTGTTCCGGTTCAATCTGCTTGAATGCAGAAAGCAATTCCCCTTTATCAATCGATTCATAAATTAAATATGGCTGATGATTAGGGGATTTTTCCGGCGAAACAGATTTCACAATATTGAGTACATGAACATATCCAGACCCAGAAACGTGTTGATTGATGGCAGATTGTAACGTATGGTTATCATTGATAACATCAGCATAACTGACATCAATAGAATCTGTGAGTGTGAAGGAAAATGTCTGCAAGACGTAAAGCAGTAGAATTTTCCCTCTTGTTCCCGTTGCATGATAAAGCTGAGTACAGCTTGTTTCACGAATTATGGTCTGTAATTGATAATTTTCAATTGTCTGACCACTTAAATCATTCATAATTTTCACCATCCATTTTATATTGACAGGGCGGAAAATACCGCCCCTTTTTATCGTACAACCTTGAAAAATCAAGTAGAAATATGGAACTTTTGATTTTCCCAATAGATAGTATGGTCTTTTACCAATGGTGTCAAAGTTTCGAGTACTTTTCCATAGGAGATATAGCCTTTTTCAACAAATTCTTCTGGAGTCATTGGATTTTCAGATAAAGCTTTCAAAATGGCACGATACATCACAGGATATTTTGAAAATTCATCTGTGACTTGTTTAGGTTCAGGCTGTTTTTGTGCGGGAGTGGGATTCAGAAGCAATTTAGCATCTTTTATAGTGCTGTCGTTATCCATCACAACAACCGCCATAGAAACATCATCTTCGGTATAGGAATTTGAGGTATAATTCAAAATTTCTTGCAGGTGAGAAGCATCATTATCAAGAACGGCATGAGCAGAGATTTGTTTCAGGAGAGCTCCGCCTTGATAAAGACGACGTGAGAACAATCTCTCACAGCCATCAGTATAGATGATAAATCCCAAGAAATGATAGGCGTGTAAATAATTGCACCGGAATTGCGCATAGGTAAGACAGCTTTCAAGGTCATTGGTGAACAATGTTTCTGATTTTTTCGCTCCATTGAAAGGCTCAACCAAAAGCAAAGGTTCAAGGTGTTGTTCCAATGCAATGACCGTACTGTCACCAATGGAAACAATCATATATTCACCGTCTGCCTTGACAGCGACAACACAAAGCGTTGCACAGAGTTCATCAATGGGAAGACCAGATTTCTGGAATCTTGCGTGAATGCAATCCAGCAAAGATGCAATCAATTCTTCTTCTGAATCCTTCAACCAATTTTTGACATTGGAAAAATAGGAAATAGACTCTTCCACATTGATAATAGCAGCTTCTCTGGAAAATTTCGCACCGGAGCAGCCATCAGCCACCGCAATGACAGAAACGAGCTGATTATTATACATCCCTGCATAATCTTGACAGAGCTGATTTTTTTTAGCATGACTTTTCCCTTGTTTAAAAGAAAATTTTGTTTTCATGGTAATCTCCTTTCAATCATTCTTCACTTAACTGTAATTCCATTTTTGCTTTCAGCAGAAGCGTTTCCCAATGTGCAAGCGTGTACTGTTTTCCATTCAAAAAGGCTTGTTCCAAATCGTTCAAGAAGCAATCCGGAAGTGTTTCAGAATGACAGATACTCTCCAACATTGTCCCCATCACATCTTGACAGCTCTTCAATTCTTTTCCAAATAAAACCATAAAACAAAATTCACCATAATGATATTGTTGCTTGTGAATGGGTTTCCAGTCAAGAACCAATGCATCACCGCTTGAAAAGGCAAGTGTACTATTGAGAATGGGAATCAAATCATGATTCTGTAATTGAATTTGTTTCAAGAGATGATGCAGAATGAAAATTCTTTGATGGAGATTCAAGGGCATATCTGCAATTTTCCCAAGGAAATTTTTTTCATGAAGGTTGGAATCTAAAAGCAATGTACCCCATTTGGAATATTCTCTTTTCTTATTCAAGGGAATCGAAGAATAAATTTTCTGTTCTTTTCCCTTTAAGAGAATTCTGCCATCTTTATCCGCATAAACAATCTCATGGAAGAGATTTTTTGCAATGCAGTATTCTCTTTCATTTTCATCAATCAAAAGGCTGTCTTCATATTGGATTTCCTCAAGGAATTTTTCAGCATCCCATTTCCCCAAATGGTAAATTGCCATATGATGATTACCGGAAGTTTCATTTAATGCACAAGCTACCTTGAAAGCCCGCAAAGAGTGAACCGTTACCAACCCATGACCACTTTCCAATGTTTCGAGAATCATACCTGTCAATGCTGGAATGTCATTTTCTGCGATTTCCCGAATAGTAGCATGTGCTGGTGGTGGATAGGGAAAATCAGAACCTTTTTCACAGATGGCAATATCTGTATAGCTTTGCATAAGCTGTATCGTAGTTTCATCAATTTCAAGATTAGATTTATCTTCACTCATAGTATTCTCTCCTTACTGGTTTAGGACTTCCGGAATTTTGTTGTGGAAACTTCAGCGGACATCAAAGAATCCGGTTGATGCAGACCCTTTTTAGGGGGGGAAGGTTTTCCGGTGGGAGTTTCTGCGGACATCAAAGAATCGTTCTGATGCAATCCGGTTTTCTTTTGTGGGGGATTGGAAGATGGACGAGGTGCAGAGGCTTTCACAGGGGATTTTTCCGGATTTTTGGCAGTGGGAGCTGAATCCGATTCCGAACCCTGCAAAATTAAAAATCCACACAATGCCCCAATCACAACGGCTATAACGACAATCATCACAATCAAAATAACACTCATAACAGTTCCTCCTTACAGTTGTTTTACGATATAACACTATTATACCATTGATTTCGTCAGCTGTCAACAAAAAATGTGCAATTGCTACATAAAATTTGAGGTTTCAGTTTTTTTTGCTTATCTTCAATTATAAGGGGACTGGCGGAAATTTCCTTTGCTGATGGTATCTTATTATGAAAATTGTGCAATTTGTACATTCTTTTGAAAAATATCATGGTGAAATCGTAGAAAAGATTTGGAATGATTGACATACTTTTACATCTATGATAAAATAAAATTGTAATTGTCCCTTGCTATGCAAAGAATCATGATTATTTTTAAGAAAGGCAGATGAAATATGAAACTGCTGAATATGACGTTATACAGCGGAGAATATCATATTCCCCCCAATGCAAAAAAAAGTTTGAATTGCAAAATTTCTCAAAAAGCGATTCATGGTATTTCCGATTATGGAATATGGATGGTAGAAACTACCCCTCAATCCAATGCTGAGCTATTAAAGATTTTAGATATGAAGCTGAAAGGATGTTCGCTTTCTAAGTCTCATATGGACTCATTTAAGGGGTTTGTATTTGACATGATTTGTCATGCTGCGCAGTTTAGCGGAGGAAGTCGGGAATTCAATGGATGGATTAGGAGCTATTTTGATGAATATTTCTCTGACTTTTTTGGTACTGATGAAAAAATAGCTCTCCCTGAAAGGAGCAGTGGTTATTTTGGTATGCGCATGATTGCCCTGTTATTCACACAATGTTTTTTACAGGATACCAAAAACGCTTTTCTGGATTTAGGGAAACAAATTCCCCAGCGTTATCATAATATGCTTTCTGATTTTCAGCAAATTTGTGAATTTGAGGATGAAATACAAGCCTCTTTCCGTGCGTCAGCATCTGCAATTTTTTTCAATGCTGATAAATTAGACGTTTCTGTCCTAAATTTTGGTGGATTACAGACACATATTTTAGATTTGCAGAATGGCTTAAGAATAGCAGTCCAGAAAAAATGTCCTCCCCTTGCATTTCAGATTCCTACCCAACAAGACAGCATCCCTAAAATGTATAACATTACCAAAAAATGTAATTCTCCGTTTTTATTGATTTCCACTTCTGAAAAATTCAGAAAGTTATTCCATGCTGAAAATGATGATGCTTTTTTCTCACCGCTTTTAATGGAAGGCTTTCTGTTGCAGAACATTGTCAATCATTCCTCAATGCAGGATTTGGAAGAAGAGATGCAAGCATTCTGCCAATCTTTGGGGGAAGTTGCCAAAGAATGCAGTTTGAATATGATTGCTTTTGGTTTTGCGGATTATGAAGAATTGAAAGACTTTGCCAAAACCTGTGAAAAGCAAATGAGAAATACTTATCAATTGGATTCCAGCCCCGAAGACATTCTTTATGTGAACTATACGAAAAAATTGCAGGAACTCAAAGACGAACGAGCAGAAATTTTAGATTTTCTGCCTAGCATGGAAGAAAATGACTCTTATGAAACTTATCGAAAAAACCGCATTACAGGCGAAATCAAAGAAATCATCCGCTGTCATTTCTTTGACTTTATGAAATTTTTCTATCCTGAGCGAGATTTAGATTCTGATGATACATCCCTCATAGTGCAATTGAAAAAGGAAATTCACAATCAATTAACCAGTTTATACCGAAACGAAAAAAATTTCGATAATTTGCGCAGAAGTTGGGAACAAATAAATGCAAAAGTTTTTGATATCACTGCTGAAGAAAAAATTGATTTTTGGGTAAGCCAATTGATAGAACAAAGTCTCACGAACTTGGAAACGACATTTCCAGAAATTCAAGGGGAATTGAACCATTTATTGAAGGAATATCAAAAAATTTCCTTACCGCAACAGACTGATGATGAATCCATGCAGGAAAAACTTGCACAATTAGAAAGAGACATCACAAAATATGAACAATTTGAACAGGCACAAAATGAAATGTTTGCTTTTTTGAGTGCCAACACTTGAAAACATCTCATAATCACAAAAACCGCTTTAATATCATATGAAACTTTGTGCAATCTGCTGATTTTCTGAAAAAGTGTCAGAAAATACCTCTCTGATTTGTATTGAAAGTAAAAACAATCAGGAGGGATTGCACATGAAAAAATGGATTGCAACAATTACGGCTTGTATGATTTCCGTCATGATGTTCAGCGGATGTGATAAGCCCATCACGGAAAACAAATCAGCCAAAAAAGGCGCAACGTTGGAAATGGATTTGACAACGTCCTATGTGGCAGAAGAACTCAATATGCAGGGGATGAGAGCTGACCCAATTGCTGTCACGTCAAAAGGTATCATCATGACGCATTGGAAATCAACCAGCAGTTCCAGAATGTACCTCTATGACCCCGAACAGCAAACCTATACCGAATTTCAGAAGAATCAGCCACACGCCCCAGCCTATGCCACACAGCTCCCAGATGGCAGATTATGCGCCCTGTACAATATCATTGTTGAAAAAAAGGGCAGTCAGACTATCTATGACGGCATTCAGCGAGTCATGGAAATTTATGACGATAATTTGCAGGTCACGGAAGAAATCATGCTCCCCGAAACCGTCCCCACATTGGAATTGAGCCGATTGAATACCATCATGGATTCACAAGGCAGATGGTATTTTAGGAATGTTAAACAAATAACTTGCTAAATTTCTCAAATTGTGATATAATACAGATATACCATAAAAAGCGAGGGTAAAATATGTCTGTTAATATATCAGAAAATGAGTTAAAAAAACAAATTGAATA
>JAZAUD010000022.1:0-41638 GCA_036373775.1 Oscillospiraceae bacterium
AGAAAACCGTCCGTGCCAGCTTTGTACTGCACACAGACGGTGTTGTTCTATCAGAAGATGGTTCACAATGAATCACTATCTTTATCACATTCGGTGACCTGAACAAGCACTTGTACGTCTTTGGTGCAGCACAGCGGAGCTTTCCTCCTGATACTGGAAAAAGCTAAACTGCTGATATTCAAAGACATACTGACTACTGTTCAGTTTTGCATTGTTCATGATAGTGTTCATTATTTTTACCCTTTCATTAGTTAGAATCTTGTGAGGGAATGCCTCCCTTTGATGTTTCTATTATAGCACAGTGTTGAGAGAATGTCAAGTAAACCTGTGGTATAGTTTTTTCAGTTCATCGGTTTTTCAGAGTGCGTTTATTTCCTTTGCTACAGTATTACACAGTTACATACAGTATCATACAGTCACACACAATTGTGCCTTACTGTGAATTTTTTGATGCGGGATTAGAAAAATTGGGGTCTCATTTACTCCAGCTTACTCCCATGTACTCTATGGAGTTGCTTAAATTTTATAGTAGTTTGCAATTATAAAACAATTTATCGGTTTAAATTCATAAATCGCCGCCGCTATCCCAGCGACCGCTTGGAGGGTATTTTCCTCTTTGCGATTAACGAAAAATATAGAACGTATGTTCTGCGTTGCGCATAATGATAACCGACCACAGCTTTTGAAAATGGCTATCTCTCCTTTGTTGTGGTCGGTTATAGACTTAGATTATGAACTTTTTATGGAGTTTGTAATTTATCAAATGCAGATGGATATACCTTGGCATTTGTATAAACAAGCCAGTTCTTAGCATTACTATTGTCAATTGATTTATCAATAGCTGTTCCTGATTCATCCACAACAGTATCAATTAATTCAACTTCTAACCTAATCCGGTAGTTAGCATATTCTGTAAAGCCACTTCCGGTTTTTGCCTTAACATTGATGTTAAATGTGTAGCCAATGTCACCATCAAGATGAGTACAATTTACTGATGGTTGATCAATTTCATAAACCACTTTTTCAGGTGTATTATTAGCTGCATTGCCATCAAGCACTTCTTTTTTTGTAAAACTGTTCTCATTATCGGTACCTGTTGTTACTGATTCAATAGTCATATAATCGTCTAAATTTATGATTGGTTGATATTCTGCCCCAGTAATCACACCATTTTCTGTGGTGTTTGATTTCTTTTCCAGATACATCACAACCCTCAGCTTATCTGCGTTTTCTGTATTTTCAATAGCAGAAATATTATAATCGGCTTTGGTTGGAATAGACATCCACTCCTTTGTTGCACTATCTGTCCTTCCGTTGATACCAATGCGAGAATAATTGAAGCTCTTTCCACCAATTGTATCTTCTTGATCTATCATATCTACTGTGTTATAATCCAAAACTGCATTGTTAATATCCTCAATATAGTAGTAATTTGGACTAGAAGGGAACGGTTCTGTCATACTCGTATATGCAAGTTTATCTGGATAGTATGATAGATTAGAGGTACTGGCTACATTTACACCAATTTCAGTATCAATAGAATTACCTGGAGGAAACTCCAAATCAATATTAGTAAATGGAATTGTCACTTTTGCTGCGATTTGAACTGATCTGCTTTCGTTGCTGGCATTTGTTATATAAGATAAAACATCAGCGGTTCTTACATTCAGATATGCAGCTCTTTCTTCATCAATTACACAGCTTGGTGAATTATCTCCAATGTCACCATTGATTGTATATTTAGCAGTTACATTACCTAACCCCTGAATGTCATTGGTCACACCAGTTGTTTCATATCGATTCAGCATGATATTAACTGCATGATATAAACTTCTGCCACTAAGATGTACTCTCGCATTTTCATTTTTTAAAGTTATCTTACATTTTGCATCAACAAATAAAGTATCATTTGATTCTGTAATTTGACGTTCATCTGTTGCAGTAGAAACATTATATGTTAAACTTGTATCTTGCTCGAAAAGATTTGCAATCATCATATTGTAAGTATATTTTGTTGTAAGTACAGCTTTTCGTGTGCCAGTAAGTTCTGTTGGAGGGGTGATTTCATAATAAAACAGTCGATAAGCAGGAATTTTTACACTTTCAATATCTGTTTCTTCGGTATAATTCGTTGGTGTAGGTACAAACATACTGATATAATAATCTTCATCAAAAGTGCTATTGGTCGGAACGGTAAGATCAACTGTACCATTTCCTGTTGCTGAATATTTATAATACGCTGTTTTCTTCACACCATTCTCAGTATATGTGCGATAGACATCATAATCAGATGCATCGCCTATTGTATAAGTTGTTCCTGAAGCCTCACTGATTGAAGAAGCAATCAATACATTGAGATTCTGCACTGAGAATGGAACATTCCTTGTGTTATTGCCTTCGTCAGTCGTTTCCAAACGAGTGAATTTATTCAGTTCCACAATAAGATCGTTTTGCCCATTCGCAACTTCAGAAGCCTGCTTTGCAAAACCAGTGATACCATTTGCATAATACATTTTATCACGATCTCCATTTGGATCAACTAAAACCATAAATGTGTTGTCTGGCAACGTATAACCGGATTGTTGATTTACAAATGTAACTTTCTTGTCGTAATTCCATTTCACATTACCCTCTGAGAGCAACGAATTGATATCTTCACCATTGTATTGGTATCGAATATATTGTGTTACCCATGTATCCAAACTATCAATCAAAGTGCCACGCCCACTTTCACGCATTAAGGAAATATAATCACTGCTTCTTGGATTTGAAACTGACGAACTTCCTGTCATGGCAGAAGCATAGAACTTAACTTCAATCTGCTTGATTGTATATACAGGAACATACAGATGATAAGCAATTTTATTGGAATCAAACGGATCTTTAAATTGCACATCAATAAGTGTGAATTGATTTGCCTCATCAGCATCGCTACTTACAAGCTGGAATTGTGTATAATCCACATCATTACCATCAACATTTTTAGCTTTTGTACCCAATCTCAAACCAGCTTGCCCAGTACTCATGACCTGAAATTTTCCTTTTTTATATTCACAGGGTTTCACATCAATATGAATATATGGGTCTGGATTATTAGAGTCTCTGTATTTATACTCTGTATAATCTGTGTTTGTGTTTGTAACAAGTTGGATGTATCGATTGATAAGTTCAGTAGTCTCATCATTGTCGCTGCTATTAATAACAATTACAACGAAATCCTCAACACCTTCCGGTGCGGTGCTTTGTGTGTAACCTTTTTCTGCAAAATAAGTTGAAATACGAGTCCCGTCTTCTCCAGGGGTATGTTTCATATAGTAATCAATCTTATTTGTATTTTTAATTGCTGTATCCACAAATGTTGTATAACGTCTGGTATTAGTAGTGTCTGAGAGTTCAGAATAAATTTTCGCAGCCATTGTCTTATCACCAGTTTTTCCGCTGAAATCAGTTACACTACTGCCATACAACACTGCACCGTCACTGGAGACGATTTCATCAGCACCTATATCAGACTGAGGATTGATGTTCACATAGGGATACTTTGGCATTTCAACGTGTGTTGAATCGCTGTAGTTGAAGCCTGAAATGTCCGTTGGATAATTAATTGTGATCTCGTTTGTATCGAGGTCAGTCGTTTGTGTGCCTTTACATTTGCCAGTGTAGTCGGCAAAGACGAATGAGGCATTTTTATTTGCTTGGTTATTAGCCACAGTCCAGTTTCCAATGTTTTTATCAAATCCTGAACCGTAAATTGCCATGCCTGAAAATTGAATAGATGTTGTATTATCAGCGGTATCAACATAACCTATCCATGCTCCCATATTAGAACTGTTGCTTGTAACATTATCAAGTTTAATGTTGTAGCCAAGTATCTTGTTGGTACTATTAGAACTTCTTCTTGCAACCTGTCCTATTGCACCACCAGCATAATTGGTTCCCTTTCCTATGATACAGTTTTCTACTGAACTGTCGTGTATATAACAGGTAATTGAACTATCGCTTTTATATGAACCTGCATATCCTATAAAACCACCACAGTATTGCCCTGTAATAGTATAATTTGAAACCGTACTATTCTTAATGCTAATATTAGGTGAACCATTTTCAAGTACAAGACCACGTCCAACAAAACCGCCTGCATATTCTCCCTCACCGGAATAAGGTTTTACGGTCTCGATAGTGTTATTTGTGGTCGTATTACCTTTTACCTTGCAATTATCAATATCTATTGAATATGTTGTCCAGCCAGTTTCACCCCATTTTCCGCCATAAAAGCCTCCTACAAATTGACCCTTTAGATTGATATTCTCCACTGTACAATTTTTGAATATTGCGTAGCAAGTTGGTGTATATGGATTATATTTTGTTCCATCTTTAGCCGACTGCATCAGTCCGCAGATGCCGCCTACAAAACGGATCTTATTAGCACCGATTTTAATAGGTGTACTGCTGTTGCTTGATATGATCTTCATATCATAAGCCTGACAGCCATCACCTGCAAAACCAACAAGTCCTCCAGCAGCAGTCATATAATCACCATCTTCATTTCCAAAACTGAAACCATCAAATTCAACAGTAGAGAAACTATTAAGATCGTTATTTCCTGAGTCCAAGTAGGTACCGTAAATTTTGACTTTTCCTTCAAAGCACTTTCCAACCAAACCACCAATTGCATTTCTCGATTTATTGGTTGACTCACTTGCAGAACTTGAAGTCATTTTAACCGAAAGATTCTTAGCTCCACATTTAGTTATGTGAATTTCTGCACTACTGTCTTGGTTGATGCCAGAGAAGCCTAACAATCCTCCAACTATCGAAGAACCACTTGCAGTAAACATATCCAGAGTGATCTGTTCAAAATTCACATTATAAGGATTTAACACTGTTCCACATATACCGCCAACACTAAGAAATCTTGCATTATTGTTTCCAGGAAGATTTGTCTTCTGAGCAGAAGTATTATAACCGTCTTTATAGATTTCTGTATTGAGTGAACCGCTCAAGATAATGTTTTTTATTACACCTGAATCTTTTGTCTGGATACTATCAAATAGACCTATTCCGTGATTTTGCAATCCGTGATTTACATTATAATCTACTACATCTCCTGATGTACTCTGTGATGTTCCATTGTGTAATTTGTTAAAATAATTATCGGTTGCAAACTTGTTAAGGTATATATCTTCATCAATAATGCAGTTGTTACCATTGACTTGATCTACCCTAATTTTATATTGATCGTTGTAATTTCCAACACATCCTACACCTCTAAAGCTATCAGGCAGCTTATAAGTATAGGAACTAACGGAATAAGTTGTCTTTGCATTGAGGTTAATGTCATAATATCCATTTGTGCTTGTAACACAGCGAGCATTATGATTTGTGCAATAGCGGTCAATAATATACGGTGTAGCTGAATTTAATGTTGTATCATTGCCTGCAAGCACAAAATCAGAATCGGTACTATCAGTAGCAGAGCCAACATTAGTATAGTCCGCATTACGGCTCATACCATATACGGTTGTATTTGTTCCATAAGACAACGAATTCACATAATCAGTGCTTGCTCCCTGAGCTGTACCTGCACACGACTGTGTGATGAGAGACAGAATAAAGAATGCCTGAGCATTGGGGATATTTATCGTTCCGTCGGAAGATGTACTTGTTGGCACTGCACTTACATCCAGCTTGTTTGTTTCATCTTTATTGATGTCTGCTATCGAATAATGCTTTGTACCGTTTTTCAGTGTGTGAATTACAGTGTCTGCTCTTGTTTTTCCAGTATTAAAACCTGCATTATCATGATATTTTCCATTTTCTGATGTAGAGAATCGAGTGTTTTCATTGACAGCATAGCCATTGATAACTCTGCCAACAATTGGATTAACATAAATAGCCGCCCAATCTTCCTGCTTGTTATTATCAGCAAGATTTTCAGCTTTCCCTGTGTATATTACGTTCAGTTCTGAGTTATTGACCTTCAGTTCTGTAGCTGCTGCACTGGTAGTAGCTGTCATATTTTTGAAAATAACACCACCGAATACTACAACGCCGACATAACCACCAACAGGTACAATGGTTGCTTTGCTGCCACTAAGCGTAATTTTTGAATTGCTATATATTACATAGCTATTGTCTATTATGTTATCTCCTCCCATTACTTCGCCGAAGATACCACCATAATACATACACTGATGATAGTATCCAAAGAAGGCAGTGTCGTAAGTTGCGTTTGCTTGACTTAATTCTATATTACTTGGCACAATTATATTTAAATCCTTGACAACACTGCCGTTGGAAACATTTATGAAAGGATACTTACTTCCATTTGTTATACTTGCCTTATGCGTAGGGGCATTTTCAGCATCGCTGTCCGGCACATCAGCACCAATGATAACACCACGGAAAGCATAGTCTCCTATTGCGGGGTTAGTCGCATTTGCACTTTCAGATGCATAGCCAAGTCCTAAATAGTTACTACTAAGTTCAAGATCAGCAGTAATCATATAATATGCACTTGCAAGATATTTTCGAGCATTAGAGCCAGTCCATGTATAAGAATCTGAAACATAATTTGTTCCACTTGCTTTGAACGTTGCATGATAATCTGTTCCTGTATCCCATCGATTTCCAGAGATAATATCATCACTATCAGGGGATTTTGGCAGAACTACTTCTTTCAGGTCAGCTGTATCGCCAGTAGCGATGAATTTTGCCACGGCTTCAAGTACTTTTCCGTCATCAATTTGATAGGGGTCATTGTACGTTCCACATCCTATACTAAGTGCTACTGACAATACATTTACTTTCAATTCACGCTTGAAACAACCATTTGCATCAACATCAGTGTTATTGTATGTTGTTTTTACATATGGCAGAAATCCTACTGTAAAATCATATACACCCTGATCATCTGTTCGAGTTGAACTATCAATTGGATTCACATAATCTTTATTCTGTCCCTCTGCGTCAGGGTAGTATCTTTGTTCTTCATCTTTATATTCCTTAGAGTTTTTAATCTCTGCACCATATGTTACTTCTCTTGGGCTGTTCGTTCCCCAGTCATGCGCCTTGGTAAAATTATATTCAAGTTTTGAGCTTTGGTCAGTATTGATTTCAGCCAACAATGTTGAGGTAGAAAATATTGAATTATATGTTTTGTAAGCAGCATAAAGTTCAGATGCCTTTAAATTGGAATCAGACTTTGTTTTATCACGACCATCAAGTTTAATTTTCGAGAAGATAATAGTAAGACCCTTACCAGATGCTTTTCCAATTAAACTCTTAGCAACATTGGCAGTCGTTCCAGAAGAAGAATATGCCGAACCTGCTGTAGAGGAGTATTTATCAGTATTGCTAAGATTCTTTATTGTAACAGAAGGCGGAGTTTCCAAATCATTTGTTCTGCTAATATTATTTATCAGCAAATAGCCGGCTGTATACGCATTTGCTCCATTCATTGGCTTGATTCCATCAAGTTCTATAGAACCGGTATCACAAAGAAATGTACCTTTCATAGTACCACTCATGATAACCCCCTGATGAGTACTATCTTCCATAAAAGTGCCTGCAAGAGACAGCTTACCTGTTACAGTCAATGAATTTCCACTTGGCTGATTAATAAACAAACCTGAGTGCATAAGATAATGCTGATTCGCTGCAGCAGGGTCACGAACATAACTGTCTGTGTTACTAACTGTCTCAGCTGTTCCATATAAACCACTATAATCAAGTGTTAATGTCATATTTCCTATTGTGTAGTTTTCATTTGCACTTACAAGAGGATAAAATGACAAACCAGTCATATCAGCAGCACCACTTAAGGATTTATCAAGAGTCGTACCAAATGTTGTATCAGAGCCTTTTCCAGAAATAAATTCCGCACTTATGCCTGAGTAGGCATACTTACTCAAACTCCACAGCACAAGGTTTTGTCCGGCATTTGAGGAACTCATGTTATCAATATTATAGTAGTATCTTGAATTGGGATTTGCACAGGCATCTCCTGTTTTCAATTGATTCTGATAAGTACCTGTTTCTGTAATTTTTACAAGTTTTTGTGTTGTCGCAGTCCCTCCCTCTGGTGTAACCTCAGTGCCTTCCCTCGATGTATTCATATTAATCGAGATAACACCAGCACCGCCGTTTATTATATCGGGAGCAGAATATGCAGCTATCTCATCAAAAATCCCATTTGCACTTGAAGGAGCCGTACAATTCAAACCGTAACCTGCATTCAGTACATCAAGGTAAAGCGCACCGGTCAATTCGTTTTTGTCATTTACAGTGTATGCCTTGTTTACGATCATGCCAAGAGAATAACTGCCGCCACTGGACATAGTAAGCCCGTTGATAGCAAGTGAATTTACCACCATTTTTCCAGTTGAACTGTAAAGCATAATGCCAACATTTGATGCAGCCGAATTATCGATAGTGCCGCTTGCAGTAACACCATTGATATTAGTGGTAGTATTTAGCCATGAATACCCAAAAAATCCTCCACCATTTGTACTTGCGGCATTCCCAATTGTACAGCCACTAATTGCAAGGTTGTTAAGATTTACCTGACGGGAGGAGTAACTTCCTGCATTTGTGATATGACCGATAAGTCCGCCGCCGTCACCATTTAAACCAACGGCAGAGATGCCCGTTATAGAAGTGGTAAGACTGTCTGTCAGCTTGTTATTAGTATCGTCCTTTGTTCCTATATTGACTGTAAATGTTCCAGCTGTGATTTTTCCGATAGCTCCGCCGTAAACATTCCACATCTCATGTGAACCGCTGAGATTGAATTTCGCACCAATAGAACTAACACCGTTTATCGTAATATTGCCGTTTGTTCCAACATAGCCGATATAACCGCCTATATTTTTTCCTTCGCCTGTTACGGCAACTTTTGAGCTTTCATTATAGTTTACCGTCTCGTTTGCAATAACTTTTGTCAAAGTTACATTGCCAGAATTCCGTGATGCAATTCCACCAATGTTCATACCATCAACACAATTACTTACATTGATTGTACCATCTACTGTGAGATTAGATACTGTACCTGCAAGAACAGAAAACAGACCATTATGCTGATGACGATAAATCTGACCCACACCCTCAGCAGCAGTTGAATCAGTTATTTCATAACCATATTTTTCTCCTATTGCAAGAGTAATTTTATAGGTGTCATCTGATTTTGCACCATCAAGCGTACTTGTAAAAGCTCCTAATGTGCCGACATCACCACCATCACGCATAAAACCATTAATCCCAGTTCCTGACAAATCTATATCTGCTCCAATTGTTAATGGATTTCCAAGAAGTGTTGCTCTTGTATTTGCAGTAGCAACAGCACCAGTAGATGTATCTTTTACAAAAAGCAGACAACCATAATCACTTCCCTGATTGAGTTGAATATTAAGTGCTGTTCTTGCAAAATCATCCACGCTATCTATAGTTGTTTCAGCGGCTGCAATAGTTGCTGTATGATTTGTGCTATTGAAATAAATAGTATTTGTATCAGCAGTATCTGCTATGCCACGAACTACCTCACCCCAAGTACCTAAGTCGTCAGTTGATGCACCACTCGCTCTCTTAAAAATCCAATTACCGTCAGAAGGCGCATAAACAAGCACATTATCATTCTTGCCTACAAGCTGACCACAGTTTGTAGCACTTGCCGGCTTTCCGTTTGTCATATCAGTTGTACCACAAAGACGCAATACACCATTTTTAAACTGACCAACAATACCACCGCCATTGAATTGTTCACTACCTGTGTTAAGTGTGAAATTTTCGAGGTCAACAAACACACCATTTGTTGCTGATGTTGCACCAATCAATCCACCAAAGCAAGTGGCTGTGCTTGTACCTGTTGCGTTGACAGTTACAGTTCCTGTAGACTGTACATATGCAGCAGAATCCACAAGACCTATTGCACCACCAAATGCACCATATGTAGCTTGTGCATTGGCGGTTATTGTCAATGCATTCAGTATGAGACTGTTTTTCAGGTCATCAGTTACATATTTGCCAGCGATACCCCCAAAATAGCCTGTGGCATTACCTGTTTCGCTGGAATTCGCTGAAATCGTTCCTGCATTGTTAGTATTTTTAAATGTCAAAGAAAGAGCTGTTTCCAAATTGCCTTTTTGATTTTCAAGTACACCAAACAAACCACCGCAGTATTCTCCTTCAACAGTGGCTGTCACATTATATTTTTCAAGGTCAAACTCAGCTGTTGAAACATTAGTATAATGTCCAAACAGACCGCCTGCTCCCAATGCACCTGTAACGTCAGAATTAACAGGAATGGCACTTGTTGCTGAAATAACTACTGTCTCCGCTGAAGTAAGTTCCCCGACCAAACCGCCTGCATACCCATTTGTTGAAGTAACATTTGCTATAGCTCCTGCTGTCAATCCAGAAATTGTCAGACTTGCACCATTTTCCATTGTACCAACAAGCATTCCTGCATTGCCGTTTTCAGAAGTTACAGTATATACAGCGTCTGAAGAATATGTAACATCCAGCTTCGATGCGGCTGACATTTTTCCGCATATCATGCCAATATCCGGAACATCATCCAGTATTGTATCGCTTTCATCATCAGATGCATTGGATATAATTTCCATTGCACAATGATTTGTTAGACGTAATGTAACTTCAGCATTTTGACCGATTTCTCCAATAACACCAGAATATTTTCTTTCATTAGAAGATAATATTTCAATACCCCAATTTGCAGCCGTAGCTGTTCCGTCGTCAACAACGTGCTGCGCAAATATTGGTGAGTTTGTTCCAACAGGCATTTGGCTTCTACGTTCCATCTGTATAGTTGTAAGTACACCACCCGCATACTTTAACTCAACATTATCACACACATAGGAAAACAAAGGTGCATCATCCATAGGGAGCGTATATGTTGAAGTACCACCACTATCGAACAAAATTGAACCTTTGAAAGGATGTGCTTCTGTACCAAGTCCAGTAAAATCACATCCAGATTCACTTTGGGACTTGATATATTTTCCTGCACCATCATTTGTAAATGGTGCCTCAATTGCATCTTCTTCATGTTCGTCTGCAAACTGCGAATCTTCACGGTAACAATAACAATATTCGATAAACTCATCAACAGTTTTAAAGTTTGGGTTGTGATTTGGCTGTTTGTTGTCATTTCCATCTAAAATAAACTCGCCATTTGTATCCTTTAAGAAAAATTTTTCCTCTAAAGTCGCAAGGTCAATAGAAGGTGCATCTTCTGCTTTTACATGAAGAAATGACAAATCAAAATTAATAAATGTCATTGGAGATAATGGTATACTTGTTGCCACAACTGCAAAAGCGGTCAAGGCACTTGTTAAACGCCGCAAAAATTTTCTGTTTTTCATTACTAATCATCTCCCTCTCAAGGTTCTGCGGCTTGTTCTGCCTGCGACACTGATATTTCTTCATGAAATTTATAATCAATAAAATCACTTGCTGCATCAGCTATATTTTCATCTGTACCAGTATATGGTACACCCGACATACATTTGTAAAGTTGCAATTCATATCTGTTTTTCTCAGTAGAATTGACCCGAAGTGTGCATTGACTCCAATTAGAATGTTTTTCACACGCATAAATTACATTACCATTATTTTCTTCAAATTCGTAACCAGCAGTTGCACTGAAAAAAAACGGATTGATTTCAAATCTTGTCGGGTCCCACATGATGTCAATTGTTCCGATGCCACTGCCTGTTAAAATGTAATTATAAAAATCGTAATCCACTGTACTGCAATCATTTTCCAGCAAACTTCCTGTCCATGTTACTGGGTCTGCAACCGAAGAAGATGCATATACTGTACGGTGAATTGTACCAAATGTCCCAGTTGTCGCTACTACCTCTATTGCAAAATCCGGAGATGTTTTATTTTCTTCTATTTCCTTCGCATCAAGCGTAATAAGGAATTTATCTGTTGAAGATTTTGTTCCCTGAGGATTTGATTTAAGTACCAATCCATCCTTTTCATTCGTTTGTGTATTATCTGCATCATAAGAATAGCTTAAATTTGTTGCACTAAAAGCTTTTACTTCACCGCTAACAATTGTACCGCTGTTGTCCTGAACTTGCTGAATAGAATATGTGCGTCCGTTCAACTTTGCAAGTGCGTTTGTATAGGTTTCGCTTGAACTATCCAGTTCTGACATTTTAACATACCCATTTTCTGTATTTACCATTAAATATGCTGTAAGCGTATAGGGAATATCCTCTGGATTCGCAAAGGTAGGCTGATTCTGCTCAAAATTACAAATTGTAATAGTATACTGTGATGAAGTAATTTTTTTAGGCTCAGGGTCATTTTTACTGAGCAAGCAGTTGGAAGAAAACAAATCATGTGGTGAAGCACTTGTCGTCACAACACGCTTTACAGAATGTACTCCTGTATAATCAGCGATTACAATGAAAGCTCCAATTGTCAGCAATGCTGCTGTAACCATCCAAATCATTGTCCAATATTTTTTAATAATATTTAATGTTGCTTTCATTTGCATCACCTCTTTTATCAACTCGTATGCTTCCTTGCAGAAATATAAATAATATCTGTTTCTTTGTTGTTGACTGCTTCATTCCAAGTTTTAAAGCCTTCCGGATTATTCACATTAGTTTGATCCCATCCTAACTCCAGAATAAAGTAATCATAGTTAGGATTTAATGTTGCAATATTCTTTGTGACAGAATATCTTGGAATTGCATAAAGCTGCGGGGTATCTTTATTTGGGGTATAAGTATTTTCATAATAGTCATCGGATTGTTTTGCAAGTCCTCTTCCATAGCTTGTTGCACTGCTTCCGTCTAAGTTCAGTTCCTGCCATGTCAGTGCGTTTCCAGTCTTATTGTAATAACTCTTCTGATCACTTGTTTTAACATGGATAATATTACCATCTTCATTCTGAACATACGTTGGTGAATACATCACATCATATGATGCAGGTTCATCCCCTTCCCATGAAGTGATTTTTTCCGCCCTGTAGAGGGTATATGTAAACGGAATATTTGTCGTATGTGCAATTTGTATATCATAATGAAGAGTCTCATCACCAGTAATCACACTAAACACATAACGTTTTGGTGTACCAGTATCTGAAATATTTTTCAAATCAATATCCTTTAACTCAAAATTCTGTATTACGTCTGGCTTACCACCTGCACGAATATCAAGAGAATCAGGTTCCTTAACCTTTGTCATGGTTTGAAGCGTATTTGTATATGCAAACCATGCATATATAGGAGTACCAACAAACAAGAACAAAGTTAGAATTGAGGCAATAATACTTTCTATCTTTTGCTTTTTTCCCATACGATTCCATAATTCAGCAATTTTTTTCAATGTCCCTCACTCCCTTACTAAGAACTCGTCACGGACATTTTAAGCACTACATAGTCAACTGCTGCACCAATGCGGTTATCTGCAAGGTCATATTTATCACCATAGTCGGCATAACTGGATTCAATATCACTTGACTGAACTGTTCCAGTACTGTCTTTCATGTAATATTGTGGATTCTGCTCTATGTGTGCTACAACACGCTGATAAGTAGTCTTGCCTTTTGTGACATCAGTCGTTACATTGCCGTCATCATCATATAAAGTTGTTTTATCACAAATTACAGAAACATTTTCAGAAGTATTAACTTCTATCAAACGACTTAGCGTTTTTGGCCATACCCAATAAATTGTGACTTTTTGTTTTGTGTTTAATCCACTATAATTAACGTTTTTCATAATGCGTTCCATATCATTATTTGAACCAATAAATCCTTTATAGATGTAGTTTCCTGCTGTTCCACTTCGGTCACTAAACAACAAAATATGACCATTCAGTAAATTGGCTAAATCACCATTTGTTTGATCATCCGCATCGATTTCTGTCAAATCTGTGATTGTTGTAGTATTGGTATTAAAATTTGTCGATTCCACCGCCTGATAACCAGTAATCTTGAAAGTATAGTTTACATCAATAGAGTCTACACGTGGAGTAAAGTAAAACGATAACTGACCTTCTGCTCCAGGTCCAATGCCTTCCGCAGAGGAAGCATAATTTTCCATATTCTCATCATTCAATACCATCCAAATCTGATTATCTGGTACATTAAGCAAAGTGTGAATTCCTTGATAAAATGCCCCCTTTACTCCTGGTACGTTATTAGCATCTTTTGCGATAGATTCAATAAGAAATGAATAACCTTCTGCTGTCATCTGCATACTTGAACCTTCCACCTCTCGGCTTTCAGTAAACCACGCAACCGAGCCGAAAGCCAGTGCAGTAACAATAATCCCAACTATCGCAACCATTTTGATATAAGCGTTTCGCCGCATTTTTTTTAATTCGTCATAAGTGTGAACAGGGGGAAGATTCACATCACCCACAGATTCTTTGTTTTCTGTGTCTGTTTCCGGCTGTTTTCTCGTCCACACATCGGCAGCCGAAGACGGACTGTTCATCATATTCAATAATGGATGATTAAATTTTTCTGCTTTCATCTCCGGCTCACCTCCGTAACGCTCTACTTATCGTATAGAATTCATCTCATATAACACGAAAACAGTTATGTTATAATAATGTATGATAACCTTACTTTATTATAGCACAAAAAGCAGATTTTTTCAAGGGGTTTTCGAGCTTTTCTGCATAATTTCACATGAATTTCACAGTATTTCAATGAATACAGTCAGTAGTTTTGTGGGGTTGAAAATCCCCCTCCGATGAGGGAGGGGGACGTGTAGTCGTTTAGTTATTTAATTTATGGCTGCGGTTCAGGGTCCTGCGACTGTGCAGCAGGTGTATTAATGTTAGTATTAACACCATCAACATCCACATCAGAAGCAGTTGCAGTATTATTGGTGAATTTAAGGTTAATAGACCAATCTTGACCTGCTGTTTCATTCCAACAATCAGGGTCTTCGCCTTCAAGCCATACACGAATGATAAACTTTTTAGCATCACCATAATTAGAAGTTTTGATACCAGAAGTCGAACCAGCAGGAGCCGCAAGCTCAATTGTATCATTTGTCTTGTTATAAATTACAGCTTTATCATATGTTCCACTTGTACCATTTACTTCACTTACAGCAGCCTTTGCATTATTAGCTGAACCAGAACTAAGGTCAAGATTTGTTGTAGCAGTAACATTGGCTGTACTTCTTCCATACCAGTCTAAGATAACATTTGTATTGTCTTCTCCCAAAGCAAAGGGACTTGTGCTTAACGAGCCAGCCGCACTACTTGTAATACCACTCATACCATCTGTAACAGGAATAAGATTCTTCGTTGTATATGTGGGTGCTGCATCAGTACCTCCCACTTCAAGAATCGCAACTCGAATAGCTCTGTAAAGAGCCTCATCAGCAGAATTGAGCGTTTGTGTACCACTCTTTGGCCTTACATATGCCTGCACACCAAGACTCGCACCAGCTGTGCTTGATGTCCTCAGCCATACAGGAATGTCAATATAGTAGCCATCATCATTAGTAGTATTCCATGCACTCGATGTTGTGTAATTTACACCACCATCATTTCCTCTGGTAGACCAAGCATCTTGTACTGTCGCACCATTTTTATCTGTGATAGCATGAAGTCTTGCATTGAAGTAGGTATCATTACTACCCGTTTCCAACTGCTTTGCTCCACCAATTGCAGCAGCATAATAACTTGCAGTTGACTTAACAGTTTTACCAACACCATCAGCATCAGGAGTAAAGGAAATGTTAGTGCCGTTTGTAGAAGAAGCAGGAATCAATTTACCCATCTGATAGTAGTTACTGATATCAGCAATATTAGACCAATCCCAGTCATTAGTAGGTGCTACAACTGCACCATCATCAGCTACAGCATTACCTGTGCCAGCATAAAGAACACCGGTGTTATCTTTCAAAGAAGTTGTCCTTGCAGTTGTTCCAATTGCATTCTTTCCTGTACCTAAAGCACCCAAAGAAATCTGAATATCTTCTGGAACGGTTGCACTCATTTGAATGTTAGAAACTTCAACTTCTCTGCTCATGGTAAACCATGCATAAGTAGAGGAAGCGAGTGTCATAGCGGACACGGTCAACATAGCAATCGCAGGAATGAGTTTCTTCCTTGCGGAATGATTATATTTATTATTTGTATTAGCTGTCATAATAACCACCTTTCACCTTTCAAACCTCACAAAAATGGGAGGAAAATGATTCATTTGTATTCAGTATTGATACTCTAATTATAACGTAAATATTACCATTTGTCAAGGCATTCACGAAAAAAACAGGTGATTTTGAATAAGAATCGTCGATTTGTATAATCCGAAAACGTTTATATTCGTCATTTTGCCGAAATTATTTTGTTGAAATTAACAAGAATTAAACTTTTTGTAAATTTTCCCGAAAAAGAAAAGGCGGTACATCAAAATCATGTACCGCCAAAATATCAGCCAAGAGATTCCAATTTCTTTTTGAGTTCCGTCATGTGATTACGGCAGGCGGTAATTTCGCCTGTGTACTTGTTGAACCATTCCACGTCACGTTCATCGGGTGTTTCCTGCAAGAGCACCGCCTGAACAAGGGCAGACTGGGAACGGGAGCGTTTGCGCTCGATTTCCTCAATGGTCTGCATACAGATTTTGATTTCTTTTTTCAGTTTTTGTTTTTCGCTCCATTTACTCATAATTATCAGTGTCCTTTCCTGTCGATAGAATCCACAATTTCTTTCGCTTCCTGAAACCCTTCATCAAGGTTGGCTTGCAGGTCTGTGACGGTATCTAAGAGAGCCTCCATGCGTTCGGGTTCTTTCATCTGTTCGGGGTATTTCAGCAAACAGGTATGAAGTTCATTGACCATAATTTTCTGTTCTTCCGAGAGGTGTTTGAGTAGGAAGGCGAAGCTGTCGGCACTGCTCATATCGCTGATGATACGGCGGTATTTCAGCTCGAAATCTCCTTCAGCGTGGATATAGGAGTCAACGGAATCGGCGGTATGAGCCAGATTGGCATTGAACTGCGCCCGATAGGTTTCCTGAACTCTCCTTGTTTCGTCGATGTACAAGCCAATGAAAATCAGCAGTGCGATTGTGGTAATGACTGACCAGACAACAGACCTGTGCATTTTCTTTTTCATGAGTTGTTCCTGAGTCAATCCTGTTCGCCTCCTTCCTGTTCCGGCTGGTAATGTTCCTGCGCCAGACGCTGTTTTTCTTTTTCGATAGCCTCACGCATGAGCCGTTCATGCCGTTCTTCGGCGGATTCCTCATGGATTTTCTGTTCCAGCTGTGCAATGGTGCGGACTTCATAGAATGCCATGACGGTGGTTGTTATCATGACCGCCAGAAGGATGACTTTCTGGAAATCCGCAAAGCTGGTAAGCCACTTGAAAAAGTGGGATTTTTTGACGTACCGCCCCCATATCTGGGAAGATTTGACAGGGAGCGAATCGGGGACGGGGTTCGCATCTCCCCAAGTGGTGAAAGTCCCGTCGGGCAGACATTCTGAAATTCGGTGTACGACGAGCATTCCAGAAATGTCTTCCGCTTCGGACGTGTAAACGATAATGTCACCGACTTGCAGAACTTCGGGGGAGACTTGTTCCATGATGATGCAATCCCCGACATAGAATGTTGGTTGCATACTTCCAGTGATGACACGCAGGACGCATTTTCCGGCGAACATGACCGGTTTTCCCTGCATGATGCAGACCGTGACATATATCAAAACTGTCATCAGGACGACCAGAATCACCGTTAGAACTGTATTGAACGCTTTGGAAATTTTCGATTCAGAATTTTGTTCGCTTTTCATGCATTCAGCTCCTTACAGTGTTTTAGAAGAATACATTCGTTTGACTTCCTTCCACCACCGCCGGATTTTTTCGAACCAGCTGACATGATATTCACGGTATAATCGTTGCATTTCTCTCTGGAGTTCTTTCTTTTGTTCTTCGGTTCTATATGGTTCTTCGTAGAGGGGTAAGGGCTTTCCTTTGAGACGTTTCCGTTTCTTTCTTCGGAAACGAATATCCTCAATATCACGGAGAATCTGGTAACGGAAAGTACGAGCATATTTGCGGTAATAGCTTTCCATCTCGAATTGTTTTTCTTTTTCGATTTCGGCAATGCGTTTCTGTTCTTTGATGGCTTCCAGCTTTTTAATCCAGTCGGGGTTATCGGTATCTTCGGGAATGAGATTGAACAAAACAACAAGCAGATACATGATAAGCCTTGGAATGAGATAAATAGGATTATAAGAATATTCCCGATAAATCTCTTGAAAGGGCTTATTTTCAAAGTGTTGTCTCTTGACTTTGAGACGTTCCGCACGTTCACGTTCTGCACGTTCTTTTTCACGGCGTTGTTGTTCGAGTTTGTGACGTGCAGCGACTTCTCTGGGGTCTTCGAATTCGGCGGTTTCCTCGTCCATTTCGGAAATTGCTTCGTCAATTTCTTCCTGTGTGACCTGAACATCTTCAAGCTTTTGTTCTGGAGTTTCGGGGAGATTTTCAACGTCCATACCAGCTGCATCGCCCAATTCTGAACGGACGAACATGGTATTTTGAGCGACTCTCTGACGTTCTTCTTCTTCTCTGGCTTCCTGTTCACGCTGGAGCTGTTCCTGTTCACGGCGGATTCGTTCTTCTTCCTCACGTTTTCGTTGTTCTTCCAATCTTGCAAGGCGTTCAGCCTCTTGCCGTTCAAATTCACGGATAGCGGCTTCTTGTTCAGCACGTTTTTGAGCAAGCATTTCATCAAGCTGTTTCTGACGTTCTTCTCGTTCTTGCCGTAGTCGTTCGAGTTCGGCTTTTCTGGCGGCTTCGATACGTTCCTGCTGTGCTTTTCGCATTGCCTCATATTCTTCTTGAACACGTTTCTCAATGCGTTTTTGTTCTAAGACATCCTGATAGGCTTTTTCAATGTTAATCGCCTGTGCAATCTGTTCAGAAATCAATTCCGGCTTTGCAGGCAATTTTTTTGCAATTTTCGCCGTACTTTCGGAGGCGATATAACCAGCCGCTCCTGTTGTGCTGATATTATAATCATCTGAGATAAAATCATCAAATTTCCGGAGAAATTTCGGCTGTATAGGCTTTTTCCGCTTGCTGGTTTTGAGTTCGGTCAACTTATCGTCATCTTCTGCTTGTTGCATCTGTGAGCGAAAAAGCAACATATTCATCAATACTAACCGATAGAAATCTTCTACATAAACCCCTTCCGGCTGTAATGCGGTATCCTCAATATTGATTTCATACCCTGCCTTGTCGTAACTTTCGATATATTGCCATAATGTCAGACAGGCTTTCAAGTCGACATTTTTCATAATGGCATTCGTTCTCATGACAGGAGGGCGAATATAGGCATTTCCCAAAGTGGTACAAAGTTCTGACCCCTTGTAGCCTTCTATGACGGTTTTCAGCTTTTCCACTCGTTGCCAAACGGTGTAACCGCTTTCATCATAGGAATCAAGGCTGGAAATGCTTTCAATCTTCAATTCCAGCTTGAATTGTCCGCCTGAACCGTCCTCTATGGAGGTATCATATCCCAAAGTATAGGCTTGTTCATCTTTGGAAACCTGTGCAAGCTTTTCATAACGTGTATTGATAAAAAGATAGAGCCTATCAATCAATGTATTGACGAACTTATTTTCATAAGTCATCAAGCTTTCTTCTTTATGCACATTCAGAATCTTAGAAGGGGTAATTTTTCCAGTTTTTTTGTCATAACTTTGAATTAAGTCTGTATGTTGTGCCAGATGCTTGACAGATTCTACCGTAATTTTTCTGGAAAGGGCAATCGGAACAATTTCTTCCACGTCTTCAATGGTTCGCCTTGGGTTTCTTAAACAATTATCAACATGAATCAAGCCATTTTCAATCGCTTCTACCCATGAAACATCAATGGCTTTTTGCATCAATTTTCGATTGATTGCAAAGGTATTCTGGCTTTGATGCAGAAGTGAGCTAAGGGATGCAAACAACGCATCATCATCAAATTGCTCTACAGCATCTTGAAATTCCGTATACCATTGCTTGTATGCATCACTCAAATCACTTTCACCTTCCTATCCTATCGATTTTCCGAACGGGATACCCCCCGTCCGGAAATTTCATTAAAACAGTTTCTGCAACCGTTCAAGATATGCAACAGATTCATTCATTTTCGTTTTTCCGAAAAGCTTTCTTAAATAGGTACAAAGTTCCCGCAGTTCCTCACGGAGCATAGCAAGGTTGAGAGATTCAAACTTTCGGAAAATTTTGGTTGCTAATACATAGTCGATTCCATCTAATTCGTCACCGCCACAGGCAACATAAACCGGCACAAATAAGCCCATTTGTTTCAAGATACGATTACCAAATGCCACACGTAATTTTTCAATTACCCACAAATCAAGCTGTTGAATCTTTCTAAGATTCTCTTGTGAAATCGGATATTTCTCAAATGCTTCCTGAAACAGTGCATCCAAATGGTCAAAACCAAGATAGATGGGCGGTGTGTCTGGTGCATCAAATGCCACGCCCTTTGTATCGAGGTTGATAGGCTGCGCACGGTCATACACCTTATCAGAGATTGCATAAGTGGAGTCGTCGTTATTCGCTGTGCCGATATACCAGACATTCTGCGGAATGACAATTTTTCCATGGTCAAGCTTTATCGGGTCAGTACTCCATACATTGGGTACAATGTCCAGCTCCCATTCCGCAGCGTTCGGCATTTCCAAAATAGAAAGCATTTCTGCAAAGTAATATTCCACACGAGCGATGTTCATTTCGTCCAACAGAATCAAGTTAATATCATTGTTATAGTTGGAAGAATAGATTCGTTTCAGAACTTCCGTTTCATTGAAGCTCTTTGTAAATTCATTGAAATACCCGAATAATTCCGTTCGGTCTCTCCATGAAGGCTGTACAGATGCAATGGTTGTATCTATCTGTAAGAATTTACCAAAGGAATACGGGAGGGAAGTTTTACCAGTACCAGAAATACCCTGCAAAATAATCAGCTTCGTGGATGCCATACCAGCAAGGAATAAGCGGATTGTTTTATGGTCATAATAAAGGTGCATTCTGGAACAAGCAAAATTTCGGTAACGTTCCACAAATTCTTCCAAAGTGATTTGGTCATCATATTCCGGCGGAGTATAATTTTTATAAAAATTATCCACTTCAATGAGTTTCGAGAAACGTTGGTCAGTGGTTTGAATGACACCATCATGACCCATTTGTTGTACAGGGGCTTCTCCTTCCTGTGGAGCTGCTTCTCCATTGGCAGCGACTGCACCACCAGCCACCATTTCACCATTGGCAGTGGTCAGCACACCAGAAACTGGTAAGCCCATCTGTGTCACTTTCATTGCCATAATTTCGTCTTTTTCTTTCATCAGCTTCATGACACGTTGCTGCAAGAGGGAAATTTCTTCCAGTAAGTCTTCATTACTGACAATGGAATGTCGAAAGCGGAGATATTTCCGGACTGCTAATACAATTATTGCTGCAATCAATCCATAAATTGCCACAACAATGATAATTGCAACCACGGAAAGAACCCATTCCAATACCCCAAAACTCCCACAATATACCTTGAATATTGCAATATAGCTCTTAATATCAAAAATATGAACCAAACCGCTCCATATTCCAAGAAATATATCTCCAAATCCTTGCAGCATTGCAGAAATGAACGCAAAAAACCATTTTAGAAAATTATTCATAAATTAACTCCTGTTATGTTTCGGGGTCATCCGTATTAGAATCTCCCTGTTTTTCGGTTTCATCCTGTTTTTGGGAAGCAAGATATTCTTCAATTGCTTTCCGCTTGATTTCCTCTTCGTCTTCTTCCGAAATCACTGGACGCTTAATTTCAATCAATACCACGATAAATTTATACAACTCAAAGAGGAAGAAAATCACCATGGGAATCAAAATGCAAGCAAAAAATCCTGTTTTCGTGCGGAGGAAATCCATCACTTTCCCGACACCCTGCAATCTAATATCTGTCCATTCCCCGATTAAGTCACCAGCATAAGCCGGAATTTCGTCATCAAGGGAATTGGCATCACCACGAGTAACAAAACTGCGTGTATTTTCGAATTCATTCACTTTTACAATTCTGTGGGTATTTTTGACTTTTTTTCCGTCAATAATTGTCCAGAATGTAATCACATCATTTTCCTTGAGTTGCATCATGTCATCAATTTCCTTACAGATAATCAAGTCACCTTGTGCAAATGTTGGCATCATGGAGTCTGATTCTACTGTCAAGGGGATATAACCAAACAAATTCGCTACACCATTGTTTCTTCCTGATGAAAACACCAGAATTGTCACAAGCAGTGCAAATATCAGAATTACCCATGCAAAGACATTGACCACTGCTTTCAGTACTTTTTTCATATCTACAATACTCCTTCAGATTTATTATGTCGATTCCGTGATACGGAAATCCATACCAAGTTTTAAAGTGCCTCCGATGATGGCATCTGTACAGTCAGGGTCATTTCCTTCCAACCAAACAACTACAGTATATTTGTCTTTGGCTTTTGGCTCAAATTTCTCATGACTTGTCATCATGACAATGGTAGAAGAGGCGAATTCACTGTCGCAGTCGCTTTCTTTACCGCCACCATTTGACTTTGTTTTTCCATAAATGGTACGTTCACCATTCTGATACACTGCGACACGGATAGCTTCATCAACTCCTTTTGTGACATTTTCAATAGTCATTTCACCAGTATATGTGATAGTATCATCACCGGAATTGATAAGATAGAATGTATAGGCAATGTAACTCTCTCCATTATGTGCGCCGTTAATCATATCAATATTGGGCGGTAAATCTTCCCCACTGATATTGGTCATATCATTAACGACATCTGCATCAAGACGAGCATTGGCAATTTCATAATCGGGTGTTTCTGATAATGCAAGCCCCTGCCTTACCATGTCATATTTATCGATTCTTACTGTAAAACTTCCGAATTTGTCATAGAAATAAGAAATTGCATAAGCAACTGCCACAATTGCTATCAGAATAATCACCATCAGTCCCAATACACGCATGACAACAACATAACGCTTTGTTTCTTTTGCTGTGCGTCTCAATTCAAGGACATCACGAATTTTTTCTTCAGCCACGTTGCTCCTCCTTTCTTGCTATTCTTCCGACTTCTTTCGAATATAACGCTCTGCTGTATATTTCCCCGATAATGCTCCAGCACAATACAAACAACCATATTCTGTGAGTGATTCCGTTTGGTGAATATCTCTCACTCCGTCGGCGATTGGTGTAGCACCCATTTCCCCAATGAAGTTCACCAGCGAACGAACCGCATTATCCATGCGTTCATTTTTCCCCATATTCTGAATCGCTTCCGGACTAATCATCACATAATCCACTGGAAAATCTGTCAGGCGCATGACGGGACAGCCATCACCGCCGAAATCTGTTATCATGAAGTGAAAGCCTCTATGTCTCATGTTTTGAATTGTGACTGAAAGTGCCTTATTGCCTTTCATTAGGATTCTGTCGGAAAGTGCAAAGCAAAGACGATTTTCCGATATTTCGTACTTTTCACACAATTTCATCAATGTGCGGTCAGCTCCATATTCCAATAGAAACCGCAATGGCATATAAACAGACATCCATTGAAATTGATATTCACGCTCTACAAATTTATGATGTGCTTCCATTGCCTGCATCAATTCCAGACGGAATAATTCCTTGCATTGGTCGGAAAGTTCCGCCACTTGACGAAAATTTTCCGGCATCAATGTGCCAAGCCCTGACGTGTTCAATTGTGTGCGAGATTGGAAAAAAGCTTGCTGTCCGCTTACAATTTCACGAATGACCCGATAATGCAATTCTACTGCCCGCAAACCTCCAACCGTTGTTTGTGGTGCATTTTTCCCCATAGTAACCCTCCTTTCTGAAATGTATGAAATGTTAAGAAACAGTATGTATTGTTATTATTTCATTATACCACAAAATCTGATAATTGTCAATAAATAACTGACTTTATTCTGTCACAATTTATAATTTTGTTAGCTAAAAAGCAAATTGATAATTGTAAGGTGGCTGAAAAAGTACTTGACATTTTTTTCACTTTGTTGTATAATGGTGGTTGTGTAAGTGTACCTAAGCATTGCTGAATGTTAGGGGAATTGCACAAAAATAGACAAAAAAATAATACAGGTAAGCTATTTTTTAGAGAATCTGATAGCAAAGCCTCAAGGAGGAGAATATGGTTTTCAGCAGTCTGAAATTCCTATTTTTATTTTTGCCGATTTTCTTTCTGATTTATGCAATTGTGCCTAATATCAAATGGAAAAATCTTGTCATTTTCATAGGAAGTCTACTGTTTTACAGCTTCGGGGTGTGGGATTATCCGGTGTATATTCCGTTATTTTTCCAAACCATCGTAGTGAATTATATTGTTGGGCAATGCATTTATGAATCTGGAAAAAAGAAAACAGCATTACGAACTTCAAGTAAACAAAAGTGGAAAAAGAAAAGTTTTTCCAAAAATATCCAATTGAGTCCCATATTCTGGTTACGTTTCGGGATTTTGTATAATCTTTGGTGGCTCTTCTTCTTTAAATATGCAGGGTTCTTCTGGGACAATTCCAACCAGCTTTTTCACACGGATTTTCCAGAGAATCACATTGTTTTACCGATTGGGATTAGTTTCTATACATTCCAGAACTTATCCTACTTAGTTGATGTATATTGGAAACGCACCAAACCCGCTAAAAGTTTCATTGACTACGGGGCGTATATTTCCATGTTTCCCCAATTGATTGCTGGTCCTGTGGTAACATATACCACGGTAGCTGAACAGCTCAAAACTAGAAAGCACTCCCTCAAACAAATTGATGAGGGTTTACGCATTTTTACGGCTGGGCTTGGATGTAAAGTGCTGATTGCCAATCAGATTGGCGGTCTTTGGAGCGATATTACAACAGTTGGGTTTCGCAGTATTTCCACACCCTTGGCATGGATGGGGATTTTTGCATACACATTTCAAATTTATTTCGATTTTTATGGATATTCGCTGATGGCTGTCGGATTAGGGAAAATGATGGCATTTGAACTCCCTCAAAACTTCAACGACCCCTATCAGTCATTGACCATGACGGAATTCTGGAGACGCTGGCATATCACCCTTGGCAGTTGGTTTCGGGAATATGTTTATATTCCCATGGGTGGCAACCGCCACGGTACAGCGAAAACCATTCGTAATATGTTCATGGTGTGGTTTTTAACAGGCTTTTGGCATGGTGCGAGCTGGAATTTTATTTTCTGGGGAATTTTCCTGTTCCTCGTGATGCTGACAGAAAAATTATGGACTGGTCAATATTGGAATCAGCATAAATTCCTTGGACATTGTTATATGATATTGTTAATACCCTTATCATGGACACTATTTGCCATTACAGATATGGATGCACTGAAAACGTTCTTTACCAGATTGTTCCCATTCATTCCCCATGAAGTGGGCAGAATGATGGAAGGCGATTATCTGCAATCCGCAAAAGTATACTGGAAGTATTTCTTAGCTGCAATTGTTTTTTGCACTCCATTCCCGAAGCAAATAATGCAATACTTACAGAAAAAACAATTGCTCTATCATATTCTTTCATCCGTTGCGTGTCTGGCGATTTTCTGGTCTTGCGTATATTGTATGTATAAAGGGCTGAATGACCCCTTCCTTTATTTCCGCTTCTGATTGAGAAAGGAATGTTATCATGCAAAAGAATAAAAAATGGATTTATAACGGCTTATTGATTTTGATTGTGCTGGTTTCGTCTCCTTTAATGACGTTACATATTCTGCGGAATGGTGTACGTGCTTATGTACCGCCCATAGACGAAACCGCTACAGAACCTCAGGAAACATCCGAAAATGTTTCTGATAACGAAAAAAATCAAGTGGATTCCTCAGCATCATTAGACTTTGGGAAAGCTGTGGAAGCCCTCAAGGAGAACCATAAAATTACCCGTGCTTCTTGGAATAATCCAGACAAATGGGTGGAATTGGTGACAGATGACACTGGTGGAACATATCTGCAAATTCATCATGAAGATGGTCAGCAAGTCCCATGGATGGGAAATGAAGAGGATTTGCTTGCGGAAGATTGGCTTATCCTCGAATCAGAATAGGAGATGAATATTCATGCGCTTTCAATCCAATTGGTTATATGCTGTAGTTTTAGGGGTGACTTATGTCATTGGCTTTCCGTTCGTCATTCGTGAAATGCGACAAACTGCAATTTTAGAGGCGAAAACGATTGAAGCAGAGGAAGCTACCGAAGAAACAACAGCTCCTACTGATGTCACCACAGAGCCAGAAACTACTGCTCCTGTTGAAACTGCTCCCCCTACAGAAGCCATTATTTTGGAGGATGGTGTCCGGAAAATGCGATTACCAGACGAAATCGTCCCTACTCCTGCACAACCTGTCCAAAATTCCAGTACCAGTACAACGGAAAATGCTCCTGACTCTACCGAAGCGGTTCAAGATGATAATATCCGTAGAATGCAGTTACCAAACATCCTTGAAGATACCAATGATGATGCGCCTTTGCAATTTGTGACAAGCGGTATTTCTTACTTTGCAGATGCATTATTTGTGGGAGATTCCAGAATGTTGGGAATTTGCAATTTCGGCACAATCACAAATGCTGATTTCTTTTGTACTGGTGGCTTGGGTGCTATGAACCTCGTAGAAGGAATTACAGTAGATGGCGAAACTTTCCAGCAACGCTTAAACCGCAGAAGCTATGGAAAAGTTTATGTCATGGTGGGTATGAATGATGTCATTTATGGCGTTGATGTATTTAAAGAGAACGTTACAAAAGTATTCCAGATGATTCAGGAAGCACAACCCAATGCATTGATTTTCATGATGGCGAATTTACACGTTTCTGAAAAAGTCAGCATTGAAAAACCCGGTTTGAGCAATGAAAGGCTGAATGCTGCAAATGAGTACATGGAATCATTGACTGATGGCAGAAAATCATTTTATATTGATGTCAACCCATTATTTGATGATGCTAACCATTGTTTACCTGCTGAAAAAAGTGGGGATGGAATTCATATTTCCGGTGATGATTATGCAATCTGGTCGGATTGGCTTTTCACACAAACCATCACCAAAGACAGCAAGCCCAAACATGATGAAACTTATTCTTTCTCGGATGCATTGACCGCCTTAAAGGAAAATCATAAAGTTACTCGCTTGGTTTGGGAAGATAGCGGTGTTTTGTTACAAATTGCACCCCCTGACCCAACACAGCAAGATGTTTCTAATAATCAGCCCATTATCCAAATGCGTACCGCAGATTATAGAGTTGTTCCATGGCAAGCCAACACGGAAGATTTGCTTGCTACTGACTGGATAATCTTCGAATAATATCCTGATTTCTAAAACCATCACATATTTTATGTGGTGGTTTTTTGTGGATGATAGCAGTAAATCTATGCGAAAATGCTTGCACTAATAATTGTGGTCTTTCACGACCAACTTTTTACAAGCGATTCTTTTTTATCAAAAATTGCTTTACTTGACAGCATTGTTACAATGTGCTATAATAAAGAAACAATCTGCAATGGATGAGGTGTGAACATGAAAGAAAATGCAAATCCTTCTGAATGGTATTTTTCATCAGATGAATATAGCCCCAATTTAACAGTTGAAAATTGGATTGCATTATTGAAAAATCCCGAAATTTTCAATGAAAATAGCCGTTTTGTCATGAAATGCATTGTTGAAAATGGCGGGCAGGCAACTTGTCAGGAATTGGCAGAACATTTCGGGAAAACTGAAACTTTCTATCAAAATGTTGTCAAACGTCTTGCAAAACGAATTCAGCTCAAAACAGGCTGTACCCTTACTTATGCTAACAATGATGGAAAATATTGGTATGATTCGATTTTGTTTTTGAAAAAGCGTGATGAAATTTCTGGTACATGGATTTGGAAAATGCGTGATGAACTAAAGGAAGCATGGGAGATTTTTCAGCCCTCTCAAACTCCAATTATTCCCAGTTACACTGAATCCGATTTTCTGAATGAAGTCTATCTTTCCCCACAACAATACCATACATTAACCAGTTTATGGAAGCGGAAAAAGAACATCATCTTACAGGGGTCTACGGGTGTGGGAAAAACTTTTTCTGCCAAACGATTAGCCTATGCAATGATGGGGAAAAAGGATGATTCGCAGATTGAATTTGTGCAGTTTCATCAAAGTTATAGCTATGAAGAATTCATTATGGGCTATCGACCGGACAGAAAAGGAAAATTGACCCTGAAAGAGGGCATTTTTTATCAATTCTGCAAAAAAGCTGAACAACACCCCGAAAAAGATTATTTCTTTATCATTGACGAAATCAACAGGGGCAATCTAAGCAAGATTTTTGGGGAACTTTTGATGCTATTGGAACATGATAAACGTGGAAATCATGGCTATTCGGTTCGGTTGGCTTATCAGGAGGAACAATTTTCCATTCCGGAAAATTTGTATTTGATTGGAATGATGAATACTGCTGACCATAGTTTATCTATGATGGATTATGCACTAAGAAGGCGGTTCAGCTTTTATGAAATGAAGCCGGCATTTGATTCTCAAGGCTTCCAAAGGAAGTGCAGTCAATGGAATTCCCCTGAATTTCATGCATTGATTCAGGAAATCCAAAAACTCAATCAGGCAATCCAAAAAGACCCTGCTCTTGGAAAAGGCTTTTGTATCGGGCATAGTTATTTCTGTCACCTCGAAAAGGAAAGCAATCTCATTGAACAATTGTATTCGATTATTGAGTATGATATTTTCCCCCTGTTACAAGAATATTGGTTTGATGAAGAAGAAAAGGCGGAACGATGGAACAATCAACTCTTGCATACAATCGGAATCAAAAATTCTGATTGACAAAAAATAATAAAGGAGAATCATGATGTCATTATTGATGCAAAATGAACAAGATACCAACCGTGATAGGGTGATTATTCAAACCAGTATCATTGGAATCATTGCAAATGTATTTCTTGCAGGGTTCAAAGCGGTGGTAGGAGTGCTTTCACATTCCATTGCAATCACAATGGATGCAGTGAATAATATCAGTGATGCTGGGTCATCATTGATTAGGAATGGTAAACATATAAGCTGATACTATTTTTTCTAAAAATACAAAAAACGCTAGTTTTCTATAGAAAAAAGTGTCAAATTATATATTTCAGAATCCTTACCATTATCGGGACGAAATTAGCCGGAAAACCGCCGGATAAAAAACATCCTTGGGGACATGGAAGAATTGAATATTTGAGTGCAATGTTAATTTCTGTCATTGTGCTTTATGCTGGTGTGACATCCCTGATAGAATCCATCAAGAAAATTATCACACCAGAAACCCCCGATTATTCCACAGCCTCGTTAATCATTGTCATGGTAGCAGTGGTTGTGAAAATTTTTCTCGGACAATTCGTCAAGAAGACCGGCGAAAAGGTCAATTCTGATTCTTTGGTGAATTCTGGCACAGATGCCATGATGGATTCCATTATTTCAGCTTCCACATTGGTTGCAGCTGTGATATATTTGCTTTTTGGGGTGAGTTTAGAAGCGTGGCTTGGTGCAGGCATTTCAGCCATCATCATTAAGTCAGGGATAGAAATGCTCAAAGATACCATCTCGGAACTTCTTGGGGAAAGAATCAGTGCTGATACTGCAAAGGCTGTGCGGAAATGTATCATGGATTTTCCGGAAGTCAAAGGGGTTTATGATATGATATTTCACGATTATGGGCCTGATAGGGTGAACTGCTCCGCACATATTGAAGTCCCTGATACCATCACGATTGAAAGGCTTGACCAGTTGCAGAGAGAAATTACCATCAAGGTATTTGAGGAACATCAAATTATTGTCACAGCATTAAGTATCTATGCAGTCAATACCAAAGATGCTGAAATTGCGAAAATCCGCAGTGAAATTTATAAGATTGTCATGAATATGGAATATGTCATTCAGGTGCATGGTTTTTACCTGAATAAGGAAGAGAAACGAATTCAATTTGATGTCATTGTTGATTTTGATGCAAAGGACAGAAATGCCGTTTATGAAAAGGTTATCCAAAAAGTGTCGGAACAGTATCCAGAGTATCAATTATTCTGTACGTTGGATACAGATTTTAGTGTGAGCGAATGATGAAAACTGTGAAAAATTCGTGACAAATTTGACAAAATATTCTTGGATTATTGTGGTAAATGCTGAAATATATGGAATTTGGAGAAATTTTGTTTACAATGGATTGATTTTTTGATAGAAATATGTTATAATACGTCAGAAAGGAGCGTTTTTTCATGAAAGTAAAACAAATCAATATTGTTTTGCTGGAATTATTTGCATTGTTTCTCGCCTCTTTGTGCTGTCCGTCACTGGAAGCAAAAGCGGCATCTGGTGTGGATAATATCACAGCAAGAAGCGATTATATGTACAATACCATATGGGTACCGCAACGAAATGTAGGCGGTTGGTGGGATGGTTCAACATACCGCTTTGCAAATGGTACAAAATGGGGCGGTACATTCTACCAAGGTACACAGTACCATCTCCCCTATGGGCAGCCCATCACAGCAGGGGCATATATTGGTTATGGTGTGACGGTTGGGGAATTTTTGGCAGCTGCAAGCGACCCGAACAATGTGTTTTATTCGGTTTCTTCTTACAATCAATACAATATGCCAAGTAATTCCACTTTTTATGCAAATGACTGTTCAGCATTTGTTTCCTATTGTTGGGGACTTCCCAGCCGTAAAACAACTTATGACTGGAGTGGTTTAAATGTTACCAGTCTGGGGTTATGCAATACAACAAATATTCAGAGAATTCAGCAGGGGGATGCAATCTGTAAATCTGCACACCACATTGTGTTGATTTCGAGAGTATATCCAAATGGTACTTATGAAGTAACAGAACAGACACCACCAGAAATGAAGCGTTCAGTATATTCTGCTGCACAGTTGGCTTCCAATTATGGCAGTTATACCATTTACCGCTACAATGGCAGAAATGGTGTTTTGCCTCCTGATGTGGCAACTCCGTTGCCTGCACCAACGACATCACAACTTTCATTGTCAACAAATGCCAGAACATTTGCTGTCAATGAGCCTATCAATCTGAGTGTTGATTCTGACACTGCGACAGGGTACACGCTCTTTGTTTGTCAGGGTGATACAGTGGTTTATTCTTGTGAATTGCCAAGTACATTGTATACTGTTGTACCACCTGCAAGAGGGACATATCGCATTTATGTCATTGCACATAATAACGGCGGTCAATTGCAGAGTAATGTAGAAACTTTCAACGTCTATGATGCTCCTCCAAGCAACCTCAATATTGCAATGCGTAAGACGGTTTACGGCATTGGCGAAAATATTACATTTGCATTCTCATCACAAGATAGCCTTTACTATACGTTTGAAATCTTTGATGCACAAGATAATTCCCTGATTCAGAAGACCACACAAGACAGCCTGTATGCTGTGAAGTTCTCTAAGGCTGGTATTTATCATGGAATTTTGAGGGCATATAATGAATTGGGTGCTTCAGAAGAGAAGAGAATCGATTTTGCCGTTTCCGAACATCCTGTTGTTGATGGTGATATTACTGGTGACAGTGTTCTCGATACCACCGATTTGCAGCTCCTCCAAGGTTACTTGCATAAGGAAGTTGCATTCACAGAGGATAACTTCCATGCAGCAGACGTAACAAAGGACGGCGTTGTCAATGTGATTGACTTGGCTGTCATGAAGCGTATGCTCCATAATCAGTAAGTAGATTATTACAAGAGCCTTGCATGTTTGCAGGGCTTTTGTTTTTCAAAAATTTTGGTGCTTGTTTTCATAGAGGATTGACATTCTTTGACGGATATGCTAGAATAAAGTCAGAAAAAAGAATTATCCTAAGTGGATAGCAAAATAAAAAGAGGTGCTTTTATGAAAATTAGTGAAGGAATCGCTCAGATTATTGCAAAGAGAAATGCAAAAGTTCCGGCATTGCAAAAGAAGAAGCAACAGTTAGAAGAGATTCTTGCATTGGTGCAGGGAATCAATTCCGTCAGAGATGGCGTGCTTGCAAATGCAGAAAAATTTGATTTGAATGCAGAGACGAAATTTTTGATTTATTCTGTCAATACCATGGATTTCGAAAATGCAATGAAGCAGTTGATTCAGTTTTATGAGAATACCATCGAAAGATTTTCAAGACATGAAATTAGTATTGCTGTAGTAGGTTCTGCCAGACAGGGAAAAAGCCAGTTGTTACAATCCATCAGCAGTTTAGATAATAGTGTCATTCCTGCATTTGCCAATAATGACTGTACCGGTGCAAGTTCCGTGATTAAAAATGTTATCGGTTCACCCTTGAAAGCAGAAATTTCTTTTCGAAATGAATTCGAGATGGCTTCCGCCGTGCAAGCCTATCTTGATAATATTTTTGGAGAAGGTGCAATTCAGCTTGTTTCTTTTGATGCCATCAAAACATTATCACTTTCGGAGCTGGAAAGCAGAATTCCAAAAGGTTCAGCCAAAATGACGAAATTCGAACATCTCAAGAAATACGTTGAACATTTTGACGAATGGAAAGATTTGGTTCATCAGTCTGCAATTACTGTGACAGACCCTGCGGAAATTCAAAAGTATGTTGCACAACATAACGGCGAAAAGGAAAATTCCCCTGCAAGAAAAAATTACTATTATTATCTTGCTGTGAAAGAAGCTGTGATTTCCTGCGAATTCCAGAACCCCGAAACAGGGAGCATTGTCCTGCGTGATACCATTGGTTTGGGAGATACTTCCCTTGGTATCAGTGATAAGATGCTGGAAACAATTGGATTATACAGCGATGCTGCGGTCATTGTCAGAAGACCAGAGACAGCTACCGGAAAATTAGACGATTCTGACGAAAGATTGTATGATGAACTCAATCAGGCATTTGCTAAGCGCAATATGGGAAAATGGCTTTTTTGGCTTATCAACCATACCGCCAATACTTCACCTTATGGGGATAATGGAGACAGATGCGACGCTTTCAAAGCAAAGCTTGACTCTTACGATTGGAGCATTGCAGAAAGCCAAATCATTGATGTGGCAAATACAGAGCAGGTCAATCATCAGTTCCTCCCCTCTGTATTGAAGATTCTCATTGAAAATATTGATGCAGTGGATGAGGGCATTTTATCCGAAATTCAGGGGCTTTCTGATAAGGTCTATGCTGATTTCAAGATGATTCAGGATATTATCAAGAAAATTCTGGTACAAGGCGCAGTCAATACCACTGATACCACAGATTTTTTGGATAAGAGATGGGATGAACTGTATGACAGCGGATTGATGAAATTATTGAAGGAATATTGTGACGAACTGAAAGAAAAACAGTATGATGAATCCATTGATTTCAAAAATAAAGTGGTGAATCTGTTGAAAGATTCCTCCGAGTTACTCCCCACAGAAGAGGATTTGCTCACACAGCTCCAAAAGGGCGGTAGAAATCGTGGGATTGATGTATATACCATGCGCATGGATATGTTGAGGACGGAATTTACAAGAGAATTCATTCATATTGATGAAGAAGTCTTTGATGTTCAGGTGAGGGAATTCAAGAAAAGAATCGTTGAAATTTTCGCTTCTGATGCTGGTGGAAAGCTTGGAAAATTACTGCCGGTTTCAGATTTCGAAACTCCCGAGGAATGGCTTCATGCATTTGTAGCAAAATATTTTGTGAAAGTAAGATATGAACAGTTCAAGATTGCATTCAATATGTTGGCGGATTTTTCACTTTCTGTCAGAGGTTTCCTCATGCATCGCATTCGTGACCGTATTGATTTATTGAATCCCAACGGATATATTGAACAGAGCATTTCCAAAGAAGAAGAGGCGAAAAAGCTCCGTTTAACGCTGAACAGAAAATTGAAAGACGTGAAAGAAGAATTGTTGCAGAGATTTCAGGATGAATTATTCCGTGAACCTAATCGTGTATTTTATGCGATTATCAGTGAGTTCTATGATAGAATCAATTTTTCTTATCAATTCAATATGAAAGATGCCTCTATCACATGGGAAAAATTTTATCAAGAGCATTTGGCTGAAATCTGGAGTGATGAATTCCGTGATGATATGAAACTGAATGCACTCTATCAGGATTGGTCAAATCTTTCACAATCGCTTTCAAAAGTGACAAAGCGAGACTTTACAGATATTATTTTATAAGGAAAATGGTGATATTATGGGCTTTTTTGGCAGAAAAACCACGGTACAGTTTGATGTACCCGAAATTCAAGTAATGATGTTAGGCGCAAGAAGAACAGGGAAAACAAGTATGCTTGCTTCTATGTACAATTCTTTCACAGATGCAACCGCCGGAACAAATTTGATGATGTCGAAAAAAGGCGGGAAAGCAATTGACGATTCACTGGAACACATGAAAGCACTTTTCAAAATTCCGCACCTAGTGAATGAACCCGTTGCAGGGGTGGCAGATTTTACCCAAACGCAGGGATTTGACAGAATCGATTTTCAATTGACCATTGCAGGGAAAAAAGCCGTGAAGCCTAAAGTCGTTCGCTTTGTGGATTGTTCCGGCGAATGGATTAACAACCGCACCAAAGAAGAGGAAATTGGAGAAGAAATCGAAAAAAGCGAAGTGGTGATGATTGCTGTCGACACAGTTCTCTTGATGGAAGAAAATGGAAAATATAACCGATTGAATGCAGTGCAGTCAGTAACAGAATTCATCATTAACAATATGAATCCTGATGCCATGCTGAACAATAAAAAAATGGTTCTCTTTGTTCCTATGAAATGCGAGAAATATTTCCACCAAAATGCAACCGTGGGTTCAACCTTCTATCAAAAGCGAATGCATGACTTGGCGAACCGCATTAAACAAGAATATAAACAACTTCTTGACTTTCTCACCTGCGAAAATAACCAGCAATATTTTACAGTTGGGATTTTACCTGTAATTACATTGGGCGGGATTGAGTTTGACGAATTTACCGAAGAAGGAAATACCGATATTCTCACGGATGCCATTCAATTCCGCTATTGTGAACCTGATAAATATGAACCGCTTTTCTGCAATCGTCCGTTGATTTATACCCTGTTGTTTGTACAGAAAAAGCTTTACAGTGATTATTATGTCAAGGCTTATGATGCCAATAAAAAGAAAAAGAAGCTTTCCGCCTCTTTGCTGGAATGGTTGCAGGGGATGAACAATATCCCCAAAGAAACAGATTATCTTGAAGAACTGGATAAAGTAGCCGATAAATTGAAAAGTCAGGATTATGCCGGATTTGAGATGATACAAGACCCCGAATACCTCGAAAAAAAGTTAAATCTTTATTAAGCAGAAAGGCTTGAAGGCTTATGAAAGTCTACACTTATTGTTCTTATAGAAGTTCTCGCTATGGTTATCAATATGCAATGTTTTTGGCAAATTCCGTGGATACTATCCGTTCTATGCTTGCTTCGGAATCTGCCGGACGAATTCCGGAAGAATTCATGCAGTGGTGTGAGAATCGCAGTAATTGGCAATTGGTACTCGAAAAAACTGCTAAAAATAAATATTGGTTGATGGCTGGACAGCTCGAAAAATCCAGAAGATTGGAAAGAAAGCGGAAACTCCAGCAGGAAAAAGGCTTTTTTGATGAAAACAGTACTGACAGCCCCTTTTATATGACAATTGGATTTTATGGCACAGCGGAAGAGATTCAACCCATTGCAGCCAATTTTTTGATTGCCTACCAAAAGGACGGATTTCAGGCACTTTTCAACCAATTGGAGAAAACAATCCAAAAAACAAAGGATGCGGAACATTATCTCATTCAAGCGAAACAATTCAATCAGCTTTTCAAAGGGTTGCGATTGCCCTCCAATGCCATCCGCAGGGAATCTGATGAGGATATTTTCAAGAATGCCTTGAAAGTATTCAAGAGAGTTCCACAGCCATTTCAGCGGTTATCCATTACCCAAGCCAAAGAACAAAAAATAACCTTATCTGAGAGAAAAAGACAGACTTTGAATTGTGTCAGACTATTGTCTGAAATGGAAAACTTTTCAGAATCCATTTTGCTGTTAATTGCTTATGAAGATTTCAGCATTGATGAAAAAGTGAATATCCATATCGATTATGAGTATTTATATAGTTAGGTGTAAACAGATATGATAATATTTTATAAATGTTCATTCAGGTCAAGTCATGGTTTCCGTATTGGGAAATATCATCCTGATACAGGGGAATTGGTTTATATTTCTGAAAAATCTGATGAGATTATCAATGCTATTCCGAAAACAATTGAATATACGCTTTCCAATCAATTGGGAAAATGCTTTTTGTTGGCAACTGATGAACATGGAAAAGTTTTTTTCGGGGCTTATCGGCTTGTAGAGGGAAATGACGACAAATATGTCAATGCGGTATTCTATGCCCCAGAGACACCGGAAAAAATTCTCAACATCTATGAATATTTCTGTCAGCATCCCCCTTCCGCAGTTCAGATGATGCTTGACAGCATTCGTAGGGCTGAACCCCATGAAACCCAATACCGTGACATTGGCTTTGTTGTACAGCCGGAAATATTGAGCCAATTTCTGGAAAACATGGATTCTTCCAAGATTGACGGAATTTTAACAATCCCTGAACCAAATGCAATTGTTGCATTCATTACAGAAGATAGCTATGAAGATTATCAAATCACACTGGAAAGCGGATTTTCTGTCAATCCTAAAAAGATGTTTCTTTGTGAAAAATACCATCCTGAAAACGAAACAATTGAACAATATCAGCTTGCAAAAAGAGCATTTTTCAAGCCGGCTGTCATGATTGCACCGCCTGTCATGGTTGGAGGGATTGCAGGATTGATTGTGATATTGATTTTGCTACTATTGAAATAAAAATAGTATCAAATTCTGAAAATATTTTTACAAAGTTTATTTGAAGGAATCTTGAATAATGGTATTGATTTCTTTTCGATTTTGTGTTATAATGGAGATACAAAGAATAAGAAAGGAAAATCAGCTATGTCATCTAAGAAATCAAAAGAGCGGACTATGAAAGAAAAATTACAGCGTTCACTCCCGATTGTGATTATGGTTTTTGTGCTGATTGTGGTGATTTTAGTGACAGTCGTGACCTGTCTAAAAGCAATTGGCGGTACTTCTGATAAAAAAGTCACACCCGAACAGCCACTTGTCATTCATCCAGTGACTACCGAAGCAACAACCACCACGGAGACAACCACCACACAAGTCACTACCACGAAAGTCAGTACCAAAGGCAAGCCAAAAGTTACATTTGCATTTTTGGCAGCTACAACAGCAACGACCTCTGCAACGACAACCATGTCACTTCCTGCGAGAATGGTTGCCGGAATGGAATTGAGCTTTTATCAAGCCATCATGAATGTGGAAGATGAGCCAATTTTCCCCGTTGCGTTTATGACCCCTGATGATGCACTGGACATCAGAATCAAAATGGAGTCTTCTGATGAAAATGTTGCAAGTATCACAGAAGATAATCAGATTAAACCTGTGGGAGCTGGAAACTGTGTGATTCATGTTTCATCTGTTGCAAATCCCTATGTGACGGCGGAAATCTTGATTACTGTCAACGAAAAAGAGGATTCCCTCACCACACCCGAATTCAGTAGCCCCTCACAGACTACTTATACTATGGCAATTCCAGCACCGGAAGAAGAGGGGCAGGAAGTCCCACAACCTGAAAGAGACGATATTATTGTTATCAATGGTGTTACCTATGTAAAGGGAATTATGATAGCCAATAAAACATATCCTCTTCCTGAAAGTTATAATCCAGCTGGAATGACACCAGATACAGCGGACGCTTTCAAGAGATTACAGCAGGCTGCAAAGGATGAAGCCGGACTGAAATTATCCTCTCATTCAGATTACCGCTCTTATCGTACACAAGCGATTGTCTATGAAGGATACTGTGGACGTGATGGACAAGAAGCCGCCGACCGTTATTCTGCACGAGCGGGATATTCCGAACATCAGACCGGTATGGTAATTGATGTCAATAATCCGAGTTATAGTTTCAATGGTACACCAGAAGCAGAATGGTTAGCCGAAAACGCTTGGAAATATGGCTTTATTGTCCGATACCCCAAAGATAAGGAGAATTTCACCGGTTATCAATATGAATCTTGGCATATTCGTTATGTTGGCGAAGAATGGGCAAAGGAAATTTATGATAGTGGTCTTTCTTTGGAAGAATATCTGAATATCCATTCACAATATCCCTAAGGATTAACAGAATGCTATCTCCCTTGCTTTTGAAAGGCAGGGGAGATTTTTCAAAGTTGAAAAGGGTTTGTCACTTGCTTATGAATCTAATTCAATTATTCCTATTGACATAATAGGATATTTGTGGTAAAATAAGAGTATCAAATTTTGATACAATTTAGGAAGGTGACAATATGAAACAATCAAATTTCTATCAGATGGGGTGTTTCGGTCTGGAACGTGAAACCCTGAGAATTGATGAAAACGGCAGATTAGCACAGACTCCTCACCCTTTCGCAGATGATGATAAATACATCACAAGAGATTTCTGTGAAAATCAGGTGGAACTGGTAACACCTGTATGTCATAGTGTAAAAGAGGCGATTTCAGCATTGGAAAGCCTTGATAAGCAGACAAGAGAACATCTTTCCAAAAATCATGAGCGTATTTGGCTTTACAGTAACCCTCCGCACTTTGAAACGGAAGATGATATTCCCATTGCAAGATGGGGCGGAGAATTCACTTCCAAACAGCATTACAGGGAAGCCTTAGAAAAACGCTATGGAAAGAGATTGATGCTTTTTTCCGGAGTGCATTTCAATTTCTCATTTTCGGAAGAACTCTTGAAAGATTGGTATGATGGAAACGGCACTTTCAGAGCATTCAAGGATAATTTATATTTACATCTCTATCAGCAAGTGTTCCGTCATAGCTGGTTATTGGTATTATTAACCTCTGCAAGCCCATTATATGATAAGTCGCTTGATGGAGACCATTTATCCGGCATTATTAAGGGGAAATATGCATCCTTACGGAATAGCGAAAGAGGGTATTGGAATCAGTTTATCCCGATTCTGGAGCATCAAAATTTACAGGCATTCACGGAGAGTATTCAGAATTATGTTGATAAGGGCTTACTTTTTTCAGCAAGTGAATTATATCTTCCCGTCCGCCTCAAACCCAGAGGGGAAAATTCTCTGGAAAGCCTTGCCAAAAATGGCATTGACCATATCGAACTCCGTATGTTTGACCTGAACCCCCTGACACCTTTAGGGGTGGAATGGCATGATTTGACTTTTGCACATCTTTTGATGCTGTACTTGTTAGAATTGCCCCACAGTGAATTCACTCCCGAACAGCAGGAAAAGGCAGTGGCTGACCATCATAACGCTTCTTTGTATGAACCTGACAAGGGCTTAGTGTCCCTTGCCGCTGAAATTCTTGATAAAATGCACCAGCATTTTAAAGAAGATACTACCGCCTGTTCCGTCATTGAGTACGAACAAAACAAACTCAACGGAACAAGGCTTTGCAAACAAATACAAGCCGATATATTCGGCAGATAGGAGAGTAACCATGTGCGAACTTTTTGGAATTACCAGTTCAAAACCCATTAACCCGATTGAACTTTTGAAAGCGTTCTATGCTCATAGCGTGCGCCACCCTCACGGCTGGGGTATCATGTACGAAGACAATGGCAGAAAAATTGTAAAAGAGCCACATCGTGCATATGACAGTAAGATTTTGCAGTCGCTTTTACCAACAATTCCCCCACAAAAAAATATGCTTGCTCACATTCGCTTTGCAACTGTGGGAAGAGTTCGCATGGAAAATTGTCATCCTTTTGTAGGTACTGACCATTCTGGACGTGAATGGACTCTTGCACATAATGGGACGGTTTTCACCGGAAAATTCAATTATCAGTATTATAAAAAACAAGACGGTGATACCGATTCTGAACGCTTATTTATGGCATTTATTGACGATATGAACGAACATTTACGGAAAGGCATTTTGTCCGAGCGTGAACGCTTTGAAGCGGTTTCTGAATTCGTTGCAAAGACTGCGCCAAGAAATAAGCTCAATCTCATCATTTATGACGGGGATTTGCTGTATGTGCATAAAAACCTACAAAATACACTTTATTACAAAAAAATATCAAGTGGGTTTGTATTTTCGACAAAGCCACTTGATGAAATGGAATGGATTCCGTTTCCTGTTGCACAGGTAATCGCTTACCGTGATGGGAAACAGGTCTACCGTGGAACACGGCACAAAGGGGTATTCATCCCCACTTTGGAATATATCAGCACCACAGATGCAATGAACATTTGAAGCCGTTACTCAATACTTCCGAAGCGATTAAAAGGGTATATCCGCAAAAGAACTTTTCCCACAATGGCTTCTTCTGATACGCACCCCACCGCAGTAGACCGGCTGTCAATCGATACCGCCCTGTGGTCTCCCATCACAAAGACACGGCTTTCAGGAACTTGATATGGTAGGGAAATATCACATTCCCCCATAGCAAGTTCATTCACATAAGGCTCATTCAATGGCTCATCATTGATGGAAACTGCGCCTTCTTCTGTCATGTTGATGGTGTCACCTGAAACCCCGATAACCCTTTTCAGGAGGATTTTATTATTATAATAGAAAGCGACAATATCGCCCTTCTGGTAATTGGCGGAACGCACACACAAAAGCATATCTTCATTCTGTAACGTGGGTGTCATACTTGCACCCGTTACACGCATGACAGGTACAACTAACATGGAGAGAATGATTGCAATGGCAGCGACCACTATCAATGAACCAATGGTACTGCGCATGGTTCGGGAGAAATTTTTCTGGTATTGCAGTTGCTTGAATTCTCTCCGGAACTGTTCCGCATCTGGTAAATCTATTTTTTCTTGTTCTTCCATTATTCTGTAGCCTCCCTCTTTTCAGTGGAGATTTCTTGAGGAGCTTCCGGCTGTTCGGGTTGTGGTTCTTCTGTTGGAGGAGGGGCAGGAGTGGAAAGCTTGCTGAAAAGCTCCAATTTTTCGAGGGCGGTTCTGGTGGCATTGAGGGCATCACTCAATTGTTGTTTGTCTTCACGGAGTTTTTGATTTTCCTCTGTCAAGGTGTCAATTTCCCTGCGCATATAGTAAAGCAATTCCATCAGGTCAGCCCTTTTCAATTTTTTCAATTCCTTATCAGTCATAATACTCATCCTTTCTATCATGTTTCACCATATCCAAAACAAAAAGACTGGTGAAAACCAGTCTTTTTTCATGGGAGAAGATGGATTTGAACCATCGAAGCCGAAGCAACAGATTTACAGTCTGCCCCCTTTGACCACTCGGGAATTCTCCCCTATGCAATTGAATGAAGAATGGAGCTGGTGGACGGACTCGAACCCCCGACCTGCTGATTACAAATCAGCTGCTCTACCAACTGAGCTACACCAGCGCCCGTGTCGCATAAGCGGCGTACATGACGTCGGTCTTTGCTGCAACTATTAGATAATACCACGATTGACCCTGATTGTCAAGTGGATTTTTCAAATTCATATAAAATTTACAAACTAGGGA
>JAZAUD010000023.1:0-41197 GCA_036373775.1 Oscillospiraceae bacterium
CATTTCACTTAAATCACTCAAATCAGTACATTCTGCAAGCATCATTTCTTCTGCAACATCCTTAAAAATATCGCATTTATTAAATAATAACATAGTAGGCTTTTTGGATTTTGTCATTGTTGTACCAATCAATTTCCCGATGCATTTACAAGTACTCATGATGGGCGTTTCATTTTCGAAATCATCCGACTTGATGTCTACAGGATGAATCACAACAATCGCATCTGTATAATTTAAAACCCCCACACGGTCAAAACCATCTTTAATCATTTCCCCCATGGTATCAATGAAAGTCACCTTATACTTGTATTCATTTTTGTTGGAAACCTTGCTCACTTCCAAAGTAATGGGAGGCTGTGCAGTGCCTGTTGCTTTTGGTACTTCTTTTATCTTTTTCTTTGTTGCCTTGTCAAATATGCCACTGAATAGCCTGATTCTCAAATCGTCGTAATAATCCGCTACAAATTGGTCATTGAGTTTGCGGAATGAAGAAAGATAATCAAAATTTCTCCTGACCAATTCATTCAAAATTGCAAGTAAAAGGACAGTTTTTCCGGAATCTCTTGTTCCCAGAAACATGATATTGATATTTTTATCTGTGGATTCATCAGAGCGATAGTAATGCCCCCCATTTTCTTTTATCTTGCTGACTCTATGTGTTTCAAGGCGCATATGACAATCCGCACAACAAAGCAAAGTAGCAGGGTTATTGCTATCATAGACTAAATATTGTCCATCAATCCAAGCAAAATCTTTCTTTTCAATGCTTCTTTCAATGCTTCTCGGTTCTGACGTCAATGTCAAAAATCCGCCTGTTTCAGATTTCATCTTATCATCATCACCAGCCGTGATTGCAAACCTTGCCCCATTATTTTTTTTATGCACATCTCCAAGCCCATAATGTGCAATCTTTTTCTCTAAGATTTCATCCTGAAAGCTGATATTATCCTTCTTATCTTCATCAATAATGACTTTACAGCCTAAAGTACTACTATCAAATGTCTGCTGATGATGAACACGGATTTTTTCTTTCAACCTTTTCAGTGCTTCCTCATTCGGTTCAATCAAATAGCATACTTTTGTGACATACTTTTTACAGAACTTGCAAAATACTTTTCCCATTTGATACACCTCTCTAAAATTCAAGATAAATGACAATTTGTGTTGTCACGTCGGGAGAATCCTGATTTTCCTGCTTCCTGCCCAGTTCATACGTCAAATAAACTGGTTCATTCAGTTCATAAGTGACTTTGTGATTTTTCTGTTCATTCGTATTCATGGAAACAGATTCCGTCTTATAAAATTTCTCCAACATCCCTGATAAGAAATCTTGTTTCCCTTCCTGACTTTTATCATTTTCCACACCACAAGTCACTTCAAAGCTTTCTTTTTCGGGAATGAAAGCAATTTTAATGAAAGAACCTGTTTTTTCATCTTTACCATAAACCAAATGGCTTAAAGGAATATCCTCTTCATTTTCTTGATTGCCTGTCAAGATAGGCATTTTAATGAAGTTATTGCTATTGAATCTCACATGATAACGATACACGAAAAAATATTGCTGGTATTGGTATTTCCTTGAGAATAATCCCTTAATCCAACCAAAAACAGAGTGATTTTCTGGTAAGCTTTCTTCATCACCAAAACATTGTGTTTCTCTAAGGGATAAGCCCTTTTTCATTCCATAGGAGCTAATCACTTTACCATGAGTATCCAGAAAATTCACGAATATGACGCATTTTTTGGCATCTGTAAAACGTTGTTCCATGGGGCTTCTTTCGGGAGAACCACTCACGAACAAATTTTTGAGTGTATGAGGAATTTCCGACTCTTCTTTTTCCTCTTCCATGGTGGGAGCAGGTCTTTTTTTGACTTTTTTCTTTGGAGGTTGTGAAGTTTGGCTTGTTATGGGGGGAGTTTCGGGAGATTGAGGGGGAGTCTCTCTCTGTATTTCAGGGGGAGGCATCACACGTTCAGGGATGGTATCATTTTGTTGTTGCTTTTGGGGAATGGGTCTTTTACGAGGAGGGCGATGTTTTGTAGTAATGATTTCAGAATCAGGTTCAGCATTCACATGATTATCCTGCACCGCTGGTTCATGCTTTTCGGGCGGTAAATTTTCTACGGTATTCTGTGAAGCGGTTCTATGGTTGGCTCGGCTGGTGTAATAGTTGATTCTATCGCCAACCTGTCTGCAAGAATTCTGAAATTCTTCCCAGCCATCGACACCATTGGAAAAATCATCCACATATTTTTGAGTTGCAGAAAGCATCACGCCAATGACATTAGAAGCATATTCCCTCCCGATTTTATCCTTGTAGTCATCAGGAAAGGCATTCCATGCGCCTTCAATGCAATCAATTGCATCCTGAATCGTCCCCAAAAAACGAGCATTGAAAGTTTTAGCATCTTTCAACGTCACTAATGCTTGTTTCAATTGTTCCATTTTATTTTCATATTCTTCAAAAAGCATAATACACCTCACTATTTCAGCAATGAACTACAGTTCTGATAAATGTCAAACAGTTTTCCTTGAATTCCAGTAATTTCACCTGTTTGCAGGGAAAATTGATACTGTATAATGTGACTGACATCAGCCTGACTTTCCATCAGGCTATTTTTGTATTCATTCAATTGCGCAACAATATTCTGATGTTCATCACTGCTGTCACAAATATAAAATACACTCCGATTCACACCATATAACCGGACATATACATCAATACACCAATTCGCCACCACATAGGAAGCACTTCTCAGGATAAATTCAAAGCAATTCGAAAGCCTTTTCATTTTTGAAAATGTCTCCTGTTCAAAATGGGAATCCCTTGCAAGCATACAAAGCAATTGAAAATCAGACTGTTCATTCAAGTAATCTTCCCAAAAACCAACATTTAATTTTGCATCCAGCTCAATCAAAAAATCTCCCTGTATGTTTTGGATAGATTCAGCAATGGAAAATTTGCTGTCATTGGCAATATTCGGAAATGCTATTTTCACGATAGTTTCGATAAATGCCGGAAAATCAGACCATTGTAGGTGATTGGAAAGCAAATTTTTTCCATTTCCCTGACACAATTTCATCAAATCTTTCTGATAAATTTCCACAAATTGAGAAAGAGGGATTCTGATTTTTGTCGGCTGTATGACAGGTGGGCTGTTAGTTTCCGCTTCTGGGAAATTTGCCTGAAAGTGTTTCATTTTGCGGTATGCCCGATAGAACATCAAACAGGAAACTTCCATGATTCCAAATCCCAAAATACAAATTAAATAAATCAATACAAAATAGGAAAACGCAAAGGGATATTTCAGAAATACTTCATTGGAAATTGATAAGTTTCCAAAACGAATGGTTACTACATAAGTGACAATTGCTGAAACGATTGCATTCAAAATCCACATCCAAATTTTAGGCTTTGAAATGCGGAGTAATTTGGAGACTAAATTTCCCATTCTCTTCACTCGCTTTCTTTTCCAAAAATAATTGCAATACTTTCCTCATACTTCAATATCAATGCATCTGTCCCATACAACGTGAAAGCAAAGGATTCTTGATTCTCATTTTGTAAAACTCCGGTCATATAATAATAACCGTTATTCATTCCAGTATCCACTTGCATTGTCACTCCATAGGAATCAGAATAATTTCTCACCGTATAAAGCGACTGCAATTCTGACAACATTTCCTCAGAAGTGCAAGAAACTGGCTGTTCTGAAACAGGAAATTCCAAAAACGTAGGAACGAACTTTTCACCGCTGAAAATACTCTGTGTGATAGCGTTCAAATGCAGGGGGCTAATTCGGTAATCATCTTCCAATGCTGATTCTGCAATCACATCAAAATCCGTCAGGAAACAATATTTCTCAGCCCCGAAATGTTCCTCATCCTCCAATAATGTCTTAGTAGTGGTATACTGTTTCAAATCAAGATATTCATTCAAATAACCATCATAATCATTTTCGATACCTGAAAGGAATTTTTCAGGGTCAATGACCGGCATCAATGCGAACATACCGTCTTTCTGTTCAGAATTACCCGAAAATTTCGTTGTAAATACACGAATTTTCCCATCAGAAAGATTTTGTACCACACATCCGCCATATGTCCCATTCAAATAAAATAACTCATATAATTGATGTTGGCGGAAATCATCCAAACTCAATGTAACATCATTTCCAAACGTATATTCTTTGGAATCATTGGTGTAATTGGGAGCTGTCCTCATGAGATATTGATAGCCATAATCATAATCTGTATTCTTAGAATTGCCATACAGATAAGACAATAATTTTTTCTTATTGAAAAGATAATTTTCATAAGCCGTATTAGTATGTTCACTGACAATCATATCAGGGCTGAAAATGATATTCCCTTCTGTATCAAGAAAATTTCCGGAAGGTGTATAGTAGTTATAGTAGGTCTTTGCGATATTATAGCTATCTAATTCTTTGTTGGTATTCCGCACTGCTGTGATGGAACGCTGATAACCCTGCACAGCAAGCTTGAAATCTTCCTGTGAAGTGGTAATGGTTTCTTCATTGGAATGGTGGAGGCTTCCAGTAATCATGCGCTGTAAATTTTCATGAAACTGTAAACCCACAGCAATGGCGATAACCGGAAAAATTACCAAAACATTGAACCAATTGACATTACGTCCGAATTTCATAGCCCCATCACTCCTTTATATCATTCAAAGTATCCAAATTTCTCAATACCTGCGTAAATATCAGGTAGAAAACCGCCATATTCATAAAGCCGTTGCTAATAAAAGGCAATGTCACACCTGTGAATAAAAATAATCCGAAATTCGCAATAATATGAATCAATGTATTGGAAATGAATAACGTACATCCACCAATGCAAAATAAATTTCGAATGCTGTAAAGTTTATCCGCCGGATATTTCATTTCAATTTTCTGAATCATTTTCGCAGGTACAGTCACCATCAACACCATGAGAATACTCCCCACCAAACTGCCAAATACTGTCACAATATTCATGAAAGAGAAATCCTCAACTCTGGTCTGTAATCTTCCAGCAAGACTTACATTATAAGGCAATGCCACAAACAATCGGGGGCTTTCATTGATAGCAGTATTCATTTCCTCAATTTGTACATTACCAGACAGATTGAAAATTCTGTCTAGTTTGTCATATAATCCCAAATTTTTCAGCCCAATGGTCAAAGTGGAATCTTTCAAATAAATACTATAGCAGAGAAAATATAAAAGCAGGAAAATCAAAATGAAAATTGCAATTGACCAAGCCAGAACTTTCCCCAGATTCTTTTTCCCGCTTCTTTCCTCGCTCATGGAAGAGAAAACAAACAAAATCAGCAAAAATACAAACAAACTCAAAATTAAAGCCGTTCCAAATTCACCAGCCAAAAAGCCGGCTAAAAATATCACAACATCCACAAAAAGCACTCGAATCAATGTCTTGATAGCATTATCTTTTTGTGGCTGTGATTCTTCTTTGAGATTCATCTTTTGATAGTAAAACAGGGAAAAAGTCAGCAATACAAAGACTTTCAATACTTCCAGTATCGCATTACGGAAAGAGGTCAGCTTTCTCACCAAAAATGCTACTATCACCAAACAAATCATACAACCCAAAAATACACGCAGATAAAATTTTACCTTCTTACCTAAATTATCCACAGAAAAGAAACGGATATTTCCATCAAAAAAGGCAACAAATGCACAGATAAATGCTACTTCAATGATGGCTTTCGAGGATTGCTTCACAACATCCCCCATGCCCTCAACTTCCGGACAACCAAATACCCACAAAATGGAAACGATAATCAAAAATACTGCAACCACACTGCCGAATGTTCCGGTCTTCTTTTTTCGGTTCTCCGGATTGGAGAGAAACTGCACCGCAATAATACAAAGTGTCACCGGAATGAACCCCGTAATTCCAAGCCAGTAATCGGCAATTTGTGAAAATTTGCGGTTAGCTTCAAACCCTACAATGTAAAGATTCAGGAAAACACCTAATTCCACCATTGCCACCATAAACGTAATCACAGTGCTGTTGCTTCCTTTATAAGCCGACTCCAAAAATACTTTGGAAAGCCATATTCCCAGCAATGCCAAAAATAAAGCGAAAATCCTTGCAACAGGGTTTTCAATATTGATATTGGCGAAAAAACAAAACACGAAGGCAAAAAACAATACAATATCAATCCCCAGAAAATGAATGATAAAACTGATTGCATTTTTCATTTTTTCATTCATCTGCATTACCTCCCCACTGTGTAATAAAGCCATTTAATGGTAAGACTATCAATATAATTTTCACTGACATATAAATTTCGTTCGTCCTTGCCTTCATACCACATGCAGTCAGATGTATACGGAATCGAAACTGTATTTTCCTCTGTATAGTAGGAATGATACAAGGATTTATTTTTATAAGTGGATAACATCAATAAATTTTCGACAGAATCCCATGAAAGATTGGTTTCAATGCATTGTGAATTGGATGAATTGGTGAAATGCTTTCCAGCGATATTTTGCAGAATCGAAAAGATAAAATCATTTTCCATCTGATAAACAGATGCTTCCATTGTTTTGGGGTATTTTCCATTCATTTTGAGATGCTTCCAATAAGCTTCTTTTGCTTTCATGATTTCTGCCACATAGGAAACATAATTATAATTTACCGCTTCCATTTCCAGACCAGAAGAAAGATAAAATTCAGCAAGAGCCTTTTGTTGATGGTTCAATTGTTCCGGACTGGAATTCAGCTCCTGAATGGCATTCATAAGATGATTTTGTGGCACAAAGGGCATTGTATCTTCAGTCAATACCTGAGCAAATTCATCATATTTCAGAAAAGCGAAATGCTGAAAGCGCATTTTAAAGGTATCCTCTATTAAAGTTACAATGGCTTGATAATCGTCATCCAGATGTTTCATTTTCGTTTCAAGGTTTTCTGAATCAATCCTTACATAAGGATTCAAATTGACAATATCCACAGAATACTTAGAACTATCGAGACAAATACACTTGACAAAAAGATAACCGCCTTGATTGTCCTCACAAACAACCAGTGTAAAATCACAATCTTCAAAATGTTTGGTAATATCCGCCGAAGAATCCATAGAATTGAGATTGTACAAAATATTGCTTTCCAGAGTTGTTTCCGTTGGAATTTCCGCATGATATGTCACATGATTATCATAAAATTCCCGAAATTCTGACTGATACTTAATATTGGTATAGAAAAGCACAGCAATTCCGGCAAAAATCGCAAATAACACACCAAACAATACCGCTTTTCCCACTTCTTGATTGGTTTTGTCTACGCCGTCACTTTTTGAATAAATGAAAATTCGTTTCCATTCTCCTCCATCTGATTTCATTCGACAATAGTAACTGCTGAAAATATAGACAATACTTGGAAAAGAAACATTCGGACTGTACATATATACATATTGTGCATCTTTTCCACTTCCTCTGCAAAAGAAAGTATATCCACCATCTCTGATTTCCTGCGGAACAGTTTCCAAACTTCTATAGATGGTATGTTGTTGCATTTTGAATTCAGAATAATAACAGATAGTGGTATCACTTTCAGATAATTCCATTGGTTTATTGATAAGGAGATAAAGAATATAAAGCATCGCCAAAACACTGATGAAATAAGAGAAACAAGCCATAAGAGTATGATGATGCCAAGAAATTACAAATACGGCTATCATTTCAACCAAAAGTAACCACATCACAAACTTCAGCCCTGAGGGAATTTTCTTTTCCTTTTTCATAAATTCACCACCTAATTCATCAGTTCATCCGAAACCGCAAAATAAATATTTTTCAAAGTTGCACCAAATGCATTCGTTCCGCCCAGTTCATAGCCATTTTTTGCAAAGATGGTAATACAATAGCCCTCTGGATTTTCGGACATTTCGCCGGAAGTAATGAACCCTGTAAGAACCAATGCTTTTTTGTCTACATCATAATCCGCCGTACCAGTCTTAATATAATACTGATAATCCAACCCCTGATTGGTTTCACGGTTTGCAAATTCACTATGTCCCTGTTTTGCGGTCAGTCTCATCAGATTCCACATATTTTCACGAATAGTTTCCGGAAGCTTTTCAATCTTGGTAACAGTAGAATTTGTTTCCTCAGATTCATAGATTTTTTGTTCTTGTTCATAAACTTCTTCCAACGTGACAGGAACAGTATCACTTTTGATAGAAGGTGCATGAAATTCCCCTGATGCAATGCAAGACACAATACTATTCAGATACAATGGCGAGATTCTGAAATAATTGATACTGGAATTACTTCTTGCATCCACCGGCGACATGGTTTCACAGTATTTTTCATATAAGCTTGTAGAAACGCATCCAGCTGAACCATATGCCATTCTTGCCAATGTGTAAGAAGGGTCTAGCGCATCTTTTTCAATATATGCTAAATCCGGCTGTTCGAAATTCTCCCAATCACAGGGGAAATAATACCCAGTAACTGGATTTCCGAACATATTCAATCCGAAATATTTATTTAAAGTTTCCGTTACTGTTTCAAGCCCTAATTCTAAATATGCCCTTGCAAAAAATGTGTTATAAGAGAGGGAAAAAGCATTATTCGAACCGCCTAATAAACATAATGCTCCATGATACGTTGTAAAATTCTTGACTGTCCAAGGTTGGGGGAAAGTATACCTTTGATTATCATTCAAATAATCATAATAGCTGTCAAAGTCCGAGCCACTATCAAGGCGGAAATCTCCGGAATTTGCATCATAATAGACAAAATTGCATTCTCCGCCGGAAGAAGTGGGGAATTTTCCGCTTTCGATATTGTCCAGCATGACCACACTCGCCATAATTTTGGCAGTACTTCCAATATAGTCCCCATTCGAATGGTAACTTGAATTGGAATGCACCTGCACCAAGTCATCCAAATCATACTTGACCCCTTCATCTGTCCATTCACGTTCATTGGTTTCAGGATTGAGGCTTTTCGGTCTTTCATGGACAATAATATAATTATCAGGATTATTATATTCACTGCAAATATGCTCATGATTTTTTTCCATGCTTTTTTCCAATTCAAGGCATTCGTCACCGTCTTCAATTAAAAGCTGATTATCTTTGAAATAGGCAATACTAGAAGTATGATTGGCAATGGCAATAATATTATTATCGAAATCACTCACCACAACACAACCATCCACCGGCTTATCATTGACCCCCTTTTCAAGCTCCTCATAGCAAAGTTCTGTCAAAGAGGAATTCAATTTCGTGGAAAATCGAATTTTCGGGGCAATGACACTATTTTCGGCAATTTCTTTCAAAATTCCCGACATATAAAGCATACCTTCATCACTATAAATTTTTTCCCCGTTAATCATATTCACGAGGATATTCCCTTCATCATCTGTGATTTCCGTATCAAGACCATATAAAGACTCCAGCAAAAAAGTTTCTTCTGTTGTATCTGTAGCTTCTGTTGGACTAGGGTTTTCCGTTTCCTTGAAAAAAGAATTATCCACCGTCCCTTCCAGATGATAAACAGGAGGGTTCACAGCACTTGCACTACATCCAGTCAAAAGAACCATCCCAATACAAGAAGCAGTCAACTGTTTCCATGCTTTATTCATAAAACCTCACCTCTTTCCGATTGACCTTGTTCACGAAATCTTCAAATAAAATGCGTTCAAAGTCCTCACTTTCATAATAAGCATAATAATATAATGCATCCATTATATCAATCACAGAATCACCATTGAAATCTATCAAATCTGCTTGTTTGGAATCTTCAACCCCTGAATCAATTTCTTTCAGCAGTTGGCACATTCTGTCACCATCTCGATAATCAATGATTTCATCATGGTTCAAATCTCCATAAAGTGAAAAATAATTCTCTTTGATAAAAATAGACTCTATGGACAGAATCATTCCATATAATAGCCCCACAAATATCACACACGTCAGCAGGGCAAAAACACCATATTTCCATTTTAATTTTCTATCTTTGATTTTCATATGATTGCCCACCTTATTACTTTTGAGAGGTTTGCACCAGATTGACATTTTTCAAATATCTGCCTAAATCAATCGTATTGACAATTTTCTGCATAATATCCACATTGGAAAAATCACTGCTTCCTTCCGGAATGAAAGTTTCTGTCATAATGACAAAGCACGTTTTAGGAATCAATGTTTTATTGTCTTTTTCAATTGCATCAAAATTGATGAACCAATAAGAAATACACTTTTTCCCAATGGTATACCACAATTTCTCACTATCCCCCTTTTCCAATGTCACTGCCTTAATATCAAAGCGTTTCGCCTGCAATTCCAGAGGTGTCTCATCTTTGAAAACTTTGATTGTAAAATCATCATACACCTGAATATTATCACGGTCGCCAATCCCAGAAGTCACCGTATTTAAATATTCATGATAAACAATCTCATAATCACTTCTTGGTTTTGTCTCCAATGTGATAAAGTTTTTCCCTGCGCTATCGCTTAAAATGACAATTCCTGAACTTTCACCGGAATCATATACTTTCATGTCAGTAGGGACACAGATGTCGAATTTCAAATCTAAATAAAGTTGTCGATATTTTTCGCTGATTTTGTAGTACTCATCAGAAAGTGTAATATTTTCTGCTGTTTCCGTGATAAAATCATCCGGCTGTAAAATATCAGGGTCATTCTGATTGCATCCACATCCTAAGATACCAATTATGATGACAAATAACAAGCAAATATATCTTTTTATCATTTTCTGCCTCCCTCTCTCATGTTCTCTTCATTCTATCCTTGATTTTCCCTCATTATAGCATATTACTTACAAAAAGTCAATAGGATGATGGGAAAAAGAGAAAAATATTTCCTTAATTTTTCTGAAACTAATATTTTGAGAAAAATACTTGACATTTTGGAAATGCTATGTTATAATAAACACAAAATATCGTATAGGGAAGTGGTGACTTGAATACGAAAAAAGAAATTTCTCAGAAATTCCAAAGTCAATTGAAACCCATTCGCCAAATGCTGGAACTGTCCACGCAGGAATTGGCTGATGATATTGGTGTCACTCGCCAGACAATCAATAATCTGGAAAATGGAAAATCTCCTTTGAGTGAAACACAAGTCATTGCATTACTTGCCGTCATTGACAGAAGACTGCACAACGATTCACCAGAATTCCGGCAAATCAGAAATATGCTTGATTTCAATATTCATCCTGATGAAAACCATCCTTTTGAAACAGAATTGTTGCTGGATAGTTGGTTTCACCTCTCTGGTCTTCATTATAAAGAGTATACCATGGATGGAAGCAATTCAGAGGACTTCATGAAAACAATTCATATTTTTGATACTAGTCAGTTAATCAAAGATTCAAGCATCATTCCTATTCTGTGCCAAAAAAAGGAAGAAATTTATATTCCGCTTTCCACTATCCACGAATTGAATAAAGAATTAGATAATCAGATTTTGAATGATTCCATCATAACACAAATTATTCAGGCGAAAAAAATTCTGAAAACGCACCGTGATGCACTTCATTTTTGGAAATCACAAAGATTCAGAGATTCTTCGATTCTGCAATTGATAGTACAGAAAATCAATGACCCCTTCATTAAGTATATCAATATTTATACCAGTGATACTGTTTTAGCCAAAGATTGTCTTGAAATTTCGAAAAGGCGTTCTTGCATTGTGAATATTCTGGAATATCAGGAAGGGAAAAAAATCCCTTTTGATGAGAAACTCCCCTCCTATCCTAAAAAATTAACCCATTTGAAAGCCATGATATGGAAAAATGGGCAATCCCTTTCCAATTTCAATCAAGATGATTCTTTCAGTGAGGAAAGTTCATCCATTCCCACATTGAGCGGTAATGCCCTTGTCACAAAATTTTGGGCTTGGTATCCACATACCGATGAAATTTACCGAATTTACCAAAAAATTCACCTGCATCAAGGGGAGATTGTCACCATCAACCTGCGATTGCAGAATCATCAATGTCAAGTGAAAGCTTCTTTGATGGCATATTCAGAATCTGACCATTCAGAAAATCATTCGGAATCCATTTTACTACAAGATACCACATGGAAGCCCCTGACACTTTTCATCAAAAAAGATTGTGATGAAATTAACATTCTCCTGCAATTCAAAAAAGATTTGAACGAATCCCCTGAACAAACTCATTTGATTTGCTACATGGATGATTTTAAAATTACAAATTCAACCCCAAACGAAAAGTAATCGCTGAATCAAAAATGGCTGTACTGTGGAATAAACACAATGTACAGCCTTAAATGCTCCTTCACTTAAATTGTTCTTTGCGAATATTTTTAAAATATATAAAAAATTTTCTTTTATCTTGACAAAAGTTGTGAAATATGGTATACTGGTAATACAGGGACATCATGGAGTGTGAACAGTAGCATTTTACTTAGGGGAATGTTGCGCAAAAGTGGGAAAAATCATATAACACCTCCGGAAACGGGGGGTTTTATTGTATAGGAGGGATGACATGGAGCATCAAAATCTAACTTTTGCAAGCCTTGCGCTTGCCCTTGCGAATGATTACAGCAGTTTGTATGTGATTGATTCCAAAAATGACAGCTATGTAGAATACGTTGTCAATGGCACGGAGAAAGAATTAGTTCCGGTTTCCAGTGGGGACAATTTTTTCAAGGATGTCAAGAAAAATTGTCGGGAACAGGTTTGGTTAGATGACCAAGAATATTTCCTTGAAAAATTCCAAAAAGAAACGGTTCATCAGGCTTTGAAGGATGGAAAATCCTTTTCACTGACATATCGACTTAACATTGACGGAGAACCACAGTATTTCTTTCTGAAAACCATTCAGGGAAATGACAAAGATATTGTCATTGGTGTGCAGAATATAGACGAACAGAAACGGAAAGAACTTGACGAACAAGCCGAAAAACGAAGGTATTCCGAAATTGCAGAATCTCTTGCAAGCCGTTATGAAGTGATTTATTATGTAAATACCACAACAAATGAATATACCCGTTATAGTGCAAGTGAACAATACGAAAAACTCGGTATGACGCAATGGGGAGCAGATTTCTTTGCAGATTCCGCCGAGGATATTCAGAAATACATTCACGAAGAGGATAAAGAAGAAGTTCTTGCAGAAATGAAAAAAGAACGTATACTGGAAAGGCTTCAAAAAGAAGGCTCTATGACTTTGCGATACCGTCAATTTTTGGACGGAAGATACCAATATATGAGTATGTACATTTTCCAGCCACAAAACAAAACAGAACGGATTGTGGTGGGTATATACAATGCAGATGAACAGGTTCGCCACGAACAAACTGTGGAAGAACAGAAACGAATTTTCAGAGATATTTCCGATGCCCTTGCACAACGCTATGAAATTATTTATCATGTGAATATTATCACGAATGAATATTCTGAATATACGAAAAATGACGAATATCGTGGAATTCCAGCTGGCGAAAAGGGAAAAGATTTCTTTACAAGGATGCAAAATCAAATTAAAATTCAAATCCACCCTGATGATTTGCCAATGTTGGCAGTTGCTTTGGAAAAAGAGAATCTATTGAAAAGCCTTTCTATGTTTGGAAAGACAATTTTGAATTACCGTCTCATTTTGGATGGAAGACCGCAGTATGTCTCTTTGTATGTGGTACGCCCGAAAGGAGATTCTGAACATATTATTATTGCGCTTGCCAATGTGAACGAAGCGAAACGAATGGAGCTTGCTTATCTGGAAGCGGTTGATATGGCAAATCGTGACGTATTGACAGGAGTCAAGAATAAGCGTGCCTATGTACAACTTGAAATTGAACTGGACGAACAGATTAAAAATGGAGAAAATCAAAATTTTTCCATTGTGGTGTGTGATGTCAATGAACTGAAAGAAGTCAATGATACCCAAGGACATAAAGCCGGAGATGAATTTATTCAGAAAGCTAGTTCTGTCATTTGTGATATTTTCAAGCATAGCCCTGTATTTCGGATTGGTGGGGATGAATTCGCAGTCATTTTGAGAGGGCAAGACTACCTTTACAGAGCAAAGTTAATGCAACATCTCCATATTGTTTTGAATGGACAGAAAACAAATAAAAATGAAATTGTTCTCCTTGCTTCTGGAATTTCAGATTTTCAACCGGAAAAGGATATTCGTGTACAAGATGTATTTGAACGAGCTGATACTCTCATGTATGAAGATAAAAAGAAATGTAAGGCACAGTTAGCAGACACCAAAAAATAAATAAGGCGGTGAGATTATGAAACTATTTTTCTCCGTTATATCCGCTCTATTGATTCTATTGTTATTGGCTTCGGGGATAATTGCCCGATATTCCGCCAAAAAAATCGGAAGAAGTGTCGCCATCCTGAATTTTTCGTTATTTCTTCCATTGGCTGGTAGTATGATGACCGACAGCACACATGAAGAAATTACCGCAAAAGCTGGTTGTTATATGTATTTCATTGGGCTAAACCTTGTATTGTTAGCACTAATGCAATTTGCAGTGGAATATTGCAAAAATTCCGGTACAGGGCATAAAATCCCAAAGTTCATTTATGTGTTGTTGGAGCTTGACATTGTACAGCTTTTTGTGAATATGTTCACTGGACACGCTTTCAGCATGGAGAAAGTTATCATGGAGGATGGAATTTTCTACAGGATGGTACCCCATGCCGGACAAATTTTTCACCGGATTGTAGATTATGGTGTATTTGGGGCAGTTTTATTGGTATTCATTGTCATGACAGTGCGAATGCCCAATATTTATAAAGAGCGATATTCCGTTATCATGTATACCATGCTCTTTGCTGGAATTTGGCAAGCGTTCTGTATTTCGTCACATTCTCCGGCTGACTATGCAACCATTGGTTTTGGAATTGCCGGACTGGTTATCTTTTACTTTTCTCTGTATTACAGACCCCTGAAACTGCTTGACAGAATGCTTTCTGACATTGTTTCCGAAATGCCGGAAGAGGCTTTATTCTTATTCGACCCCAACGGAAGGTGTATCTGGGCGAATGCACTCGGCACACAATTCGTTGAAGCCCAAAGTGGAAATCTGGAAACAACGGAAAATTCTCTGGTGAAAATATTCGGTGAATCCGTCAAGAATCACGGCAACTGGTCAGAAAAAACAACTGTCCAATCAGAAACGGAACTGAAATATTACACGCTGGAAAGTCACAGTTTCATGGATGAAAATAATCGTCTGACAGGTTCTTACCTTCGTATCCGGAACATTACCAAAGAACAACAAGCAATCAAGAAAGATATTTATGAAGCGACACATGATAGATTGACTGGGCTTTATACTCGTGAATATTTCTATCAAAGTATTTCGGAAATCTTTCCATCTTTTCGTGAAAGGCAATATCTGATAGTGTATGTGGATGTTAAGAATTTCAAGGTTGTCAATGATATTTTCGGGACTAATTTCGGAGATTATGCCTTGCAATGCATTGCTGATTGGGTAAGAAGGGATATGTCGGAATATTGCCGTTATGGGCGACTTGTGGGCGATACGTTCGGCATGTGTGTACCGGAGGCGGAATTCTCCCCTGAACAATTGGAACAGGAGCTTTCCAATTTCGTCATTCAAAAAGATACCACCACATACCAGTTGTTAATTCATCTTGGTGTCTATAAGGTAGCACCTGATGACAGTGACGTGTCTGTGATGTTTGACAGGGCGCATATGGCACTTTCTACCATTCAAGACGAATACAAAACGCACATTGCTTACTATAACAAGGACATTCGAGAAAAGATTCTCTGGAATCAGAATATTTCTTCACAGCTTGGTGATGCTATCCGTACAAGAGAAGTACGCCCTTATTTACAGCCCATTGCTGACAGACATGGTCACATTGTCGGAGCGGAAGCCCTTGCAAGGTGGATTCATCCGGAACATGGGTTTATGTCGCCGGCACTATTCATTCCAGTTTTTGAGAAAAACGGCATGATTGCAGAGGTAGATAAGCATATTTGGCGGTGTGCTTGTGAAATCCTTTCTGATTGGCATAAGGAAAACCGAAACTTGTTCATCTCCGTGAATATTTCCCCAAAAGACTTTTATTTCATTGACGTGATTACCGAAATCAAAGACCTTGTGAGGGAATTCCAGATTCCCCCTGAGATTCTCCGCATTGAAATTACAGAAACGGTCATGATGAGTGAAGCGGAAAACAGAATGCAGATTCTTGAGGATTTCCGGAAATCTGGTTTCATCGTGGAAATGGATGATTTTGGAAGTGGCTATTCCTCTTTGAATATGCTCAAAGATATGCCTGTGGATGTCCTGAAAATTGATATGAAATTCTTAGGTAAGACTGGTGACAAGGGAAAGGCACAAACTATCGTGAAAAATATTATCCACCTTTCAGAAGAGCTGGGAATTTCAGCCTTGACGGAAGGAGTCGAAACAAAAGAGCAATACCAGATACTTTCACAGATGGGTTGCAGTCTGTTTCAAGGGTACTATTTCGCCAAGCCATTGCCTTTGGAAGATTTTGAGAAAATGTTGTAAATTAAAAATAATGGAACAAAGAATTTCACTTTTCAATTTCAGCAATGCAGACTATTTTTATGCATTTTACAAGTTGAAATTATATTTTTTAACCAAATTTTCCGTGAGTCATTGACAATCGCTCCCAATAGGTGTATAATAAGCATAGAACAAAGATGTTCATGGTGAGACATTCCTGTCTGCTATGAGCATCTTTTTATTTTAGGTACAGAAAGAGGCGGAACATGATGGATAATTTCAAGATTCATAATCATCATGAGAGTGAAAATTTGGAAACACTTCATGAAGAATGCGGTGTATTTGGGATTTTAGAACCATGTCGGGCAAATACCGCAACAAGCACTTATTTTGGATTATATGCCCTCCAGCACCGTGGACAGGAAAGCTGTGGGATAGCTGTATGTGACAGTGGAGTCATGACACAATACAGAGAAGAAGGGCTGGTTTCAGAAGTATTCACATCAGATATTTTGCATTCTCTTGGTAAGGGACAAATGGCAGTTGGTCACGTTCGGTATTCTACAACAGGCGGACAAAACCGCAATAATATACAGCCTCTTGTCATCCGGCATATTAAAGGAAATCTTGCACTTGTTCATAATGGAAATTTGACAAATGCATCAGAACTCCGGAGCAGTTTTGAATTGTCAGGTGCAATTTTTCATGGTACTTCTGATACAGAAGCAATCGCCTATGAAATTGTTCGTCACCGTCTGCAATGCAGTTCAACGGAAGAAGCCATAGAACACGCAATGAATTACCTTGATGGTGCATATTCGTGCATTGTCATGACGGCACAAAAACTCATTGCATTCCGTGACCCGAATGGTTTCCGTCCGCTTTGCATTGGAAAAACGAAAAACGGTGCTTATGTAGTTGCCTCAGAAAGCTGTGCGCTTGATGCTGTAGGCGCAAATTTTCTCAGAGATGTACAAGCCGGTGAAATTGTGGTTATCAATGAAAAGGGATTATCTTCCATTCAGACACATTGTCAGAAGAGAATCCCCAGCATTTGTATTTTTGAATACATTTATTTTGCACGTCCGGATTCCATCATTGGCGGAATTTCCGTACATCATACCAGAATCTGTGCTGGAAAACTTTTAGCCAAACGAAACGCCATCAATGCAGATGTTGTGATTGGTGTACCAGATTCTGGATTAGATGCTGCTCTTGGATTTTCACAAGAGAGTGGGATTCCGTATGGAATTGGCTTCATTAAAAATAAATACATTGGAAGAAGTTTCATTCAGCCGGAACAATCTCAACGTGAAAATGCTGTCCGTATTAAATTGAATGTCATTCGTGAAACAGTTGCTGGAAAACGTGTGATTATGATAGATGATTCCATTGTCAGAGGGACAACCAGTGCAAAAATTGTACAGCTCCTGCGTGATGCCGGAGCAACTGAGGTACACGTTCGAATTTCTTCCCCTCCGTTTCTGCATGGCTGTTATTTTGGGACAGACATTGATTCTGAAGAAAATTTAATTGCAAATCAATATCAAAGTATTACAGAAATTGCGGATTACATTGGAGCAGATAGCTTGGATTATCTTCCAGTCAATGAACTTGGTACATTGATAGGGCAAGAAAACGGCTTTTGTCAAGGCTGTTTCACTGGAAATTACCCTGTTGATGTATCCAAAGCAGGGAAAAAGAATAAATTCGATAAAAAACTGAACGAAAATTAACAGGTGAAACATATCATTTTGTTTCATGAAAGCATATTCTATCTGAGAGTGCAAGTTTTCTGCACTCTTTTTTTCCTATTTACTTTTTTCTAAATATATGGTATAATGAAAGTAATTAGAATTATGAAAGGGTGAAAACAAATGAAATATATCCTATCCCTTGACCAAGGAACAACCTCTTCAAGGGCTGTATTATTTGATGAAAACGGCAAAAAGTGCCATGTTGCACAGTATGAATTTCCGCAAATTTTCCCAACATCCGGATGGGTTGAACACAATCCGGAAGACATTCTCGAAACACAATTGCAATCTGCCAAAGACTGCATCCAATGGCTGACGGAACAAGGCGGAAACTCTTCACAAATTGTTTCCATTGGCATCACCAACCAAAGAGAAACAACCATTCTCTGGAATAAGCACACCGGAAAGCCTGTCTATAATGCCATTGTTTGGCAATGCCGAAGAACTGCAAATATTTGTCAGGAATTGGAAGAAGAAGCCACCAGCGAATTTTTCAAAAGTCGGACAGGCTTGTTAATTGACCCCTATTTTTCAGCGACAAAAATTCGCTGGATTCTGGATAATATACCTCACGCAAGGGAACAAGCAGAAAATGGAGAGTTATTATTTGGCACGGTTGACACATGGCTGACATGGAATCTCACAGGCGGAACAATTCATGCTACAGATTTCACAAATGCATCCCGAACCATGCTTTTCAACATCCATCAATTACAATGGGATACTGAAATTTTGGACTTGCTGAAAATTCCATCCTGTATGCTTCCCAAAGTCAAGAACAGTTCAGATGATTTCGGAAAAACTGTCAAGAACCTGCTAGGCGCAGAAATTCCCAGTACTGGATGTGCAGGAGACCAGCAATCCGCATTATTTGGACAAGGATGCTTTGAAAAAGGAGACATCAAGAACACCTATGGAACAGGCGGATTTTTGTTGATGAATACCGGAAATGAAGGCATTCTCAGTCGTCATGGGCTTTTAACTACCATTGCATGGGGACTGGACAACAAGATAACTTATGCTCTGGAAGGGTCTGTATTTATTTCGGGGGCTGTAGTCAAATGGTTGCGGGATGAATTGCAAATCATCCAGACCGCCGAAGAAACAGAAGCCATTGCACAAAGTATCCCTGATAATGGCGGTGTATATTTTGTTCCGGCATTTACCGGCTTAGGTACACCCTATTGGAACAGTTCGGCACGAGGTGTCCTCTGCGGACTCACACGAGGAACAAGCAAAGCGCATATTGTGCGCTCAGCCCTTGAAGCAATCGCCTATCAAACGGCGGATGTCATCAAAGCAATGGAACAGGATACAGGCGCATTAGGTTTGATTCAAGTGGATGGCGGTGCATCACAGAACGCATTTTTAATGCAGTTTCAGGCAGATATTTTAAATACTGCTATCATTCGCCCCGAAAATGCAGAAGCAACCGCACAGGGAGTAGCATTTTTCGCCGGACTTGGTTCAGGCATTTGGAAAGATTTGGACGAATTACGGAAAATCAAGCAAAATTTTGAAGAATTCCGCCCCATCATGCCGGAAGAAGAAAGAATTCGGCTTTTAAAAGGATGGAATACAGCTGTCAAACGTTGTTTCTAAAATAAAATCATATGTTAGGAGAATCAAATATGAACCCATTAACCCCAAAAGACTACGAAAATCAAATTTCTCATGTTCTCATTTCAGAACAGGAAATTCAAGAAGCCATCAAGAAAGCTGGTGCAATGATTGACAAGGAATATGAAGGAAAGCCCCTGCTTTTGGTAAGCATTTTAAAAGGTGCATTCATTTTCCTTGCAGACCTTTCAAGAGCAGTTTCCATTCCGTGTGAAATTGGTTTCATGCAGGCACAAAGTTATTTTGAAGGCAAAGAATCCAAAGGCAAAGTCAACATCACTCTGGACTTGACACAAAACATCAGCGAATATCATGTCATCATTGTAGAAGACATTATTGACACAGGGCGCACGTTGAATCTTGTTGCGGAAAAACTGCGTGAAAGAAATCCATTATCGTTGAAAATTCTCACGCTCCTTGATAAGCCACAGCGCAGAGTTGTTGACTTGAAAGCGGATATTTCTCTGTTTACCATTCCAGACGAGTTTGTGATTGGTTACGGGCTGGATTATGCGGAATATTACCGAAATCTCCCCTATATTGGAGTATTGAGAACGGAACAGGAGGAAAGCAATGTTTGAGAAATAGTTTCATCTTGAAGAACATCATACCACCGTCAAAACCGAAATTACGGCAGGGATTACCACCTTTATGACAATGGCGTACATTTTAGCCGTCAATCCAAGCATACTTTCAGCGGCTGGAATGGACAGCACAGCGGTTTTAATTGCCACTTGTCTGGCATCTTTTATAGGAACAATCTGCATGGCATTCATGGCAAATTTACCTTTTGCACTATCCGCCGGAATGGGCTTGAACGCCTACTTAGCATATACGGTTTGTTTAGGGTATGGCTACACATGGCAAACTGCTTTAATGGCTGTGTTTATAGAAGGAGTCATTTTCATACTGCTTTCAATCACGAACATCAGAGAAGCCATTTTCAATGCAATTCCCTTGTCACTGAAAAAAGCGGTTTCTGTCGGAATTGGTCTGTTTATCGCCTTTATTGGCTTACAGAATGCAGGTTTGACGGTTGCGAATTCGTCAACATTGGTATCCATGATAAGTTTAAGAGACAATTTTCATACATCTGGTATTTGCGCATTGTTGGCATTATTAGGGGTATTATTGACAGCCATTTTACATATCCGAAATGTCAAAGGTTCGATTCTAATTGGCATTCTGGGAACATGGATTTTAGGCATGATTTGCCAAGTATGCGGAATTTATGTACCGGACAATACAGCCTATTTTTCCCTATTTCCAAAATTCAGCATGACGGACTTTTCGAAATTGGGCGAAACATTCGGACAATGTTTCCATGTAGATTTACATTCTGTAGGAATTTTCAATTTTATCGTGGTAATTTTCTCGTTTTTATTTGTAGATTTATTTGACACATTGGGAACGTTGGTAGGAGTCAGCACAAAGGCAAATATGTTGGACGAAAACGGCAGACTTCCTGCAATTAAGCCGGCATTGATGGCAGATGCAATCGCCACCACAGCAGGCGCAGTATTGGGAACATCTACAACCACAACATTTGTAGAATCTGCTGCTGGAGTAGGTGCAGGAGGGCGCACCGGATTGACAGCACTCACGACGGCAGTATTATTCCTAGCCTCAATTTTATTAGCACCAATTTTCATTGCAGTGCCATCATTTGCAACCGCACCAGCATTGATATTTGTTGGCTTTTTGATGTTCAGCACCATTACAGAAATCAAGTTTGAAGATTATGCTAATTCCATTCCAGCATATCTTTGTGTCATTGCAATGCCCTTATTTTATTCGATTTCAGAAGGAATTGCAATCGGAATTATTTCCTACACAATTCTGCATCTGGCAAGCGGAAAGCAAAAAGCAATCAATCTCATGATGTATGTTTTATCAGTATTGTTTATTCTGAAATACATTTTCCTTTAATGGAAATCATTCATCAACATAAGGAGTGTGATAGAAATTGAAAAACCCTGAAAATCAAAAATATGTCAAATTGGGAATTACTGGTGTTGCAGTTGTTGCAATCAGTTTGTTATTGTATTTTCTGATGCTGCGAATTGAAGAAATCGCAACATTATTCACCACCATCATGACCATTCTGCAACCATTTTTATATGGTGCAGTGATAGCCTATCTTCTCGCACCGCTTTGTAAGAAATTAGAAAAAACGTTTGAAAATTTATTTCAAGGGAAAAAGCCCAAATTAGCGGAAGGCTTGTCAATATTCATTTCCATCTTGTTTGCAGTTCTAGTTCTGGTGGCGGTATTTCTTCTGGTAATTCCGCAAGTTTGGAAGAGCATCACCGGAATTGCAGAAGTACTTCCAGACCAGCTCAAAACGGCAAATGAAAAAATCAATGCATTACTGGAAAAACAGCCACAAATCCGAGATTGGTGGAATGAGTATTTCAATGACATTACAGGACAATTTGACGAATGGTGGAAAGCAGGATTTTTCCCGAAAGCACAGGAAATTTTCACAGGATTTGCTACCAAAGTTGCTGGGGTTTTGGCAGTCCTGAAAAATGGATTATTAGGGCTTATCATTTCAGTATACTTACTCACCAAAAGAAAACAATTTGCAGCACAGGCAAAATTGATTCTGCGTGGAACGTGTAACGCTCAATGGGTGGGATTGATTGAACGTGAAATCCGTTTCATTGATAAAATGTTCAATGGCTTTTTCATGGGGAAATTATTAGATTCTGCAATCATTGGAATGATTTGTTTTATTGGCTGTGTGATAATGCAATTCAGTTCTTCCGCCTTGATAGCAGTTGTGGTAGGCATTACCAATATTATCCCATTTTTCGGACCTTTAATTGGAGCAGTCCCCTGCGCAATCCTATTATTACTGGAAAATCCCATGCACTGCCTGATGTTCATTATTTTCATTGTTGTATTGCAGCAAGTTGATGGCAATTTCATTGGACCTAAAATTTTAGGGGATTCCACAGGACTTTCCAGTTTTTGGGTCATGTTCTCAATTCTGGTATTTGGAGGATTATGGGGAATATTGGGAATGATAGTCGGTGTACCGCTGTTTGCAGTGATTTATGATATTATCCGTCATTTCATTTATTCCGGCTTGAAGAAACACCAACAAGGAGAGTTAATTCAAGAATACCTGAAAGAATGGCATCCCGAACTTTTCCCATCAACTGAACCATCTCCCGAAAAAATTACAGAAGAACAATCGGAAGTACCCACCTCTGAAACTGATGACTCAAACTAAAACAAAACACGCTGACAACAAATTCATTGTCAGCGTGTTATTTTTGTTCATAGATAGGAATTTAAAATTTGAGTGGCATTTTCAATCCATTCAGGTTTTGCTTTTTTTTGGAGTAAATCAAAATTAGGTTTTCGTTCGTCGAGGTTATGTGCATCACTGCCGAACACAACCCGATACCCTTGTTTCAGAATTTTTTTGCAGAAAGAGCGTTCCCTGAAATTCCCAAACGCTTCATTATTGAATTGAATGATTGCATCCATTTCCAAGACCTTCTGCATTTCAGCCTTTGTATAATAGTCAAGGTATCTATGTAAATGCGCAATAATGGGGGTAAAACCGTAATCATTACAAACATTATAGACCTCTTCAATATAACGCTGGTCAAATCTCCCATAAGGAAATTCAAACAAGAATAATTTTGTCCCTTGAAATGCCAATTTTTCAATATCAGGAATCCTGCTCAAACCATGCTCAATGGCAACTTCTGAACCCAATCGAATCTGAGAAACAGCCGGATTAGAGGACATGACTTTCTCGTATGCTTCCTGACGTTTCTGTAAATAACGTTCCACAGATTTTTCACGGTGTGCATAAAAATGAGGCGTTGCAATAATCGATTCAACACCCTGCTGATGTTGCATTGCAATCATTTGTAAAGACATTTCTGTACTTTTCGAGCCGTCATCAATCTGCGGTAAAATATGACAATGGCAATCAATCAACATATTCCTCACTCGCCTTCTTTTTTGTCTGACTCCTTAGTGAGCTGAACCGGAGTTACTTCAATGTGATTTTCTATTGTTTCTTCCACAGCGGTTTCTTGTGTCAATGAAACGGGATTTTCCTCAATGGCACTTTTAACCGGAGCTTCCTCTGCATCCTGAACCGGAATTTCTTCCAGCAAATTTTCAGCCTCTAACAATTCCGCCGGAGTTTCCGGAGTAGTTTCCACTGGTGTGGACTCTTCCGCTGGTGCAGGTTCTGCCACGGTTTCCGCAGTGGTTTCCACGACTTGAATTTTCTTCTTTTCAACAGAAGCTGTCACCGGAACTTCTTCTTTCATGGAAAGAGTAGCAGTTGTATCAAGCTTTTCCTCAGAATCATTGACATAATGATACTCATAGCTCTTATATCTATACTTATACTTGTATTTATAGCTATAATAATGTCCGCTGCCCTTTCGGGAAATATTGTTCAAAATAAAGCCAATCAAATTGATTTCTGCTAAATCAGCATGACTAATCGCATCTTGCAACTCCTCAAAAGTCGTCTGACCATACTTGACAACTAACAGCAATCCGGAAATTGCCTGATTCATTACCATGGTATCACTGACCACATTCACAGGCGGAGTATCCAAAATGACATAATCATATTGCGGTTCAAGTTCATTGAGCAAATCAATAAATTGCTGAGAAGCCAACATTTCCGAAGGGTTCGGGGGAATTGGACCCGATGGCATGACATCCAACTGCTTATAGACATTATGGTGAATCGATTCTTGCAAAGGGTTCATATGTCCAATCGCAGTAGAAAGCCCCTTTTTATTGCTCAATTCAAAAATTTTATGCTGAACAGGCTTTCTCATATCGGCATCAATCAAGAGAACCTTGCTTTCCATCTGTGCAAAAGCAATGGCGACATTGCAAGCAGTCGTGGATTTGCCTTCACTAGGATTTGCACTGGAAATCGCCAATATTTTGCGCTCCATTGTGGAAAATGCGAACATGATATTAGAACGAATGGATTTATAATTTTCTATAATATTGAAATCCATATTCTGGTCAAGAATGGTTCTATGATTCCGTGTATTATCTGATTTCTTGGAATTTCCACCACTAAAATCCACAATTTCGCCAAAAACCGCCTTTTCGTAGCGACTGGTAAGCGTTTCAGAAGCCCTGATGGAATTATCAAAGAAATCAATCAGCAAGATGATAAATGCCGCAAGCACAAGCCCTGCCATTGCACCAATTAAAGCCGTTTTGGGCTTATTCGGGGAAACCGGCTTATAAACCGGCTCTGCCTCATCAATGATTTCAACCGAACCAGCACCGACAATTCGAATTAAGCATTCCTCAGCAGATTCCGCAATACTATTACAGATAGCGGCGGAAATTTCAGGATTGGTGGTATTCGCTGTAATTTTCATCACTTCTGTACTTTCCACAGAAGACATAGTCACTTTACTGCGCAAAGAGCTAAGAGAAATCTTGTCGCCATTCATACTGAATACGCTGGAAAGCTCATCATCAGCATACTCAAATTCCAATTGTTCTGCAACCTCATTCATCACATAGTTACTTTTCAATACAACCGTGTAGGTACTTAAAAGCGAACGAGAAGCATTTAATTCGCCAAGATTGATGTCAAAACTGCCAAGTGTATTACTGCTACTTTTGACATACATGGAAGTGTACGATTCGTATTGATTCGGCATCATGAAATGTGCGTACGCATAAGCACCCCCACCACCAAGAACCGCCAACAAAATCAACAGCCATAACTTTCCCAACAGTAAATTGATAATATCCTTAATCGTATAACTATCGTTCATAAATAATTTTTCTCACACCCTTATTTTTTGGTAATTTCAGAAAAGCACTGACCCTTTTAAGAGCCAGTGCTTCCTCTGGTAGTTTCATAACAACTTTTAAATCAATCGAAGTTGAAATCAGCTTCTTCGGAAGCTGTGATAACATCCTCCGCCTCAAATGCTACGATTTCGAGTTCAGCCTCTGTGTACAAATCTTTCATCTCACTCACCACCTCTCACAAATCCAAAAACAATCCTTTTATGCAAATCGACTGACAAGTCAGCCGGTTTTTGCCAAACTTAAAACTCAACTAGCCTTGACATAAACAGGGTCACTATACTGAGTAACTGTTTCGGTATCACTTACCTGAACGATGACATAGCCAACAACCCAGATACCATCACCCTTGTCGGCAATGTTACCACCAGTGGAGTTGACACCAGCCTTTTCAGTTACAGTCTTATCAGACGCACCACCATTGCCCAAAGTCAGGAGAGAAGCTGCATTTGCTTCTGTTACTTCGCCATTTCTGCTAAAGATAATACCAACTCTGTCAACGTTATACTCACCTGTTACAGCAGTTGCATCAATTCTGAACTTATTAGTGCTACCATCAATCAAGGAATTTGCAATCTTCACAGAGAGATTTGCACGAACAGCAGTTTCATGACTATTAACAAAGCAAGGGTCAGTATACTTCGTTGTGCGGTTGCCATTTGCATCCTCTGTAATGATATAGCTTACAAACCAGATACCCTTTCCAGTATCACCAATGTCAGCGATGCAGGAAGTAATTGTGCCAGTATCCTTTCTTGCAACAGTATTGCCAGTAGACTTACCTTCAGAGGTCAATACCAACTTACTCTTTGCTGTGCTTGCCGTCAAATTACCATCTCTGTTGAAGATGATACCAGATTCAACTGGAGTCTCGCCGTTGACTCTGGAAATAGTAGCAAAACGATAAGAATTATTACCAGCAGCATTCACACCACGTTCAGTTACAGACATATGCATATCAACGCCCTCTGTCTGTGTTGCACTGTAAGCATACTGCGGTGCAGTGTACTTTGTTTCTTCCTTACCATCAATCAGGACAGTGACATAACCAACATACCAGATACCATTACCAGCATCAGACACTTTTAACGAGTAACTGGAATCAGTACCACTGTACTTCTCATTATAGTAAACCGAATCAATCTTCAAGGAGTTAGCAACATTCTGCCTAATCTTCTCGTCAGCATCCTCCTCATCACTAGCAACAACGTTGCTTACTGTGCCAGATTTGTCATAGATAATACCAGTCTTGACAATCTCGTAGTCACCTGCATCAGCAGTTACACCCAACTTAAACTTTACATCATTGATAGCACTAGCCTCTGCTGTTACAGAAACATCGTCCAACGGAGTGGAAGCAGCCCAATAAATCGGGTCGGAGTAATTGGTAACCTTATCACCATTCACAAACTGCACTGTGGTATAACCAACAGCCCAAACACCATTGCCAGTATCCTTGACATTTACTGAGCAAGTTTCCTGCTTCTTGCCACTGTGAATGAAATCAGAATCAATTGTCAACTGCTCCTTTGCCTCATCTTCGCTAGTGACAACACCATCTCTGTCGAAAACAAAACCAGTCTCAACCAATTCATAGAAATCATTTCCATTAGCATCCTTGGCAATGCTGGAAGTTGTCAAAAGCTGAATTTTCTGGGTATCTGACAACTCCTTTGGTGTGAAATCAGTTGTAATCTTACTCTTGACATGAGAATCAAAATAAATGAACTCCGGTTCACCATACTTCAGAACAGCTTGGTCTTCTTCACCACTGCCATTGTCAATGAGTACATAGGGTCTTACCCACAAACCATAGCCATTTTCTGCGATATTACCAGAAATTGTCTTAGAATTTGCCTTGCTTGGAACAAGCAAATCCACGCTGCTGTCTGTTGTCAGAAGAGTTTCAGCAGTATCAGCTGTTACGACATTATTTCTGTCAATCAGCAAGCCGATTTCAAATACAGAATAATTGCCAGTATCAGCAGTTGCAGTGAGCTTAAACTTCTTTGTGCCATCCACATCAGTATAAGTGAAAGAAACACTAGAAGCATTCAAAATTTCCTCGTCACTTGCTGCGCCATCCAGCGGAACAAATTTGCCGTTTCCGATTGTCTTTCCGACACTCTTCGCATAGGTTTGCGCAGTAGAGCCGAGATAACCAGAAATAATTGCACTTTCAGGAATCAAACCATCTGAAATTTTGCAATCCTTATTATAGATGGTAACTTTTTCAATGGTGCTATACTTCTTGACAAAGTTCTTGAAATTATCAGCAGTCAAGCCACTAACATCAGCATCCTGAACAATCTTCGGAACAGCAAGTCCTCTTTCAGCCAATGAAGAACCATCCAACTCATACTCTGTATACAGAGAAGCAAGCCCATCAGTAGTGCTTACCTTTGTCTTATGAGCATCCTGCACTTCAAAAACAACAAGTTGCTTTACATTTTCGGAAACCTTGATTTCCTTGCAAGCGGCGCAAATACCAATGAACTTAGAAGGGATATAACCCTCTGTTACATTGGTGCATCCAGCAAAAGCATTCGCACCGATGTACTCAATCGTTTCAGGAAGTGTAATCTTTGTGAGTTCTGCGCTGTCACTGCCTGCAAAAGCATTTTTTGCAATTCTCGTAACTGGCAGACCACCAAGTTCTTCAGGAATTACTAACTCCCCACCATTTTCATTGTCCTCACTGGAGTAGCCAGTGATTTCAGCATATCCGCTATACTTCACATACTCCAAACCAGTATCAAAATCAATACTAGTTTTCAAAGCCGCAGAAGCCTCAATAGCTGGTGCAACAAGACTATCTGTGTTCAGCGCAGCCGCCACCGGCGTTGTGCTAGCCAATAGAGCTACAGCCATGAGAAAACTCAGCGTTTTTTTCCATTTGTACATTTTTCTTTCACCCTTTCGTTGTTTTGTCTTTTGCACCAATAAAGCGCAGTGACAAATCAATCAAGTTTTATCATGTCCCTATTATATCACATTTGGTTTCAATTGTCAAGAGTTTTTTTCAAAAATATAATATTCTAAGAAATATTGGCAAATTCAGCCATTTACTTCACAACTTTTTCAGGGAAATATTGCCTTCGGATAGTATCAGCAGCTAACGAAATCACCTCTGAACAATAAGGTTTTGTCACATCATAATAGAAAACACTCTGAACCTGTTCAGGGGAATTGTCATAAGCTTTTTCAATTGCCTTCCGGATACAACGCTCCACACAGACTTTGGTAATTTGCATTTTCTTTGCCACAGCAGCATAAAGTTCTTCTGTATTCCAAATGTAGTCTGTATGGTATACCGCCATACAAATTGCAGTAATTAACAAGTGGTATCCCCTTAAATTTGCCGGAATTCCCATTTTTCTGACAAATTTCATTGCAGAAATTTCAATCTGTTTGGATGTATCCTTGATGGTTGTCATGTAAATAATATCTGCTAAAATATGGACACCATAAGAAGCAGGGAGAATATAATGTTTTCCGCTTATCATGATGTTAGTATTTTCTTCTGAAATTTCAAACGTAGAATCGGAAATTTCCAAAAATTCAGACTCATTGATTTCTACCTCAACATTTTTCTTTTCAAGCAAGGATACAATTTCAAATACATCAATATGTTTTACTATCTCTTTCCCTGATAACATAAATTTCCCCCTTATCTACATTGGAAATAATTCTCTATATCCTATTGTAGCAAAGAAAGTGAATCTAGAAAATATCGATTTTCGTCGTATTTTGTCGTAAAAGAAAGTATTATCATAAATAACAAATCTTAAATTCGATTTTTGATATTTTTTGTATATTATCAATAATAGATTTGACATGACCGAAAAATCAAAAGTTTTTTCGTGGAAACAGGCTGATTATTTTAAGAAAAAACGCAAAAAACATTTTTAAGATTAGGAATTGCAAAAAAATCTTGACAAAATTTCCGATTTGGTGTATAATACAAGCAAATAGAAACAGCAAAGGTGCTGCGGACTGAGTAAGTTTGCAGTACCTTTTTCTTTTTATATAAAATGTCCTATACAATGAAGTATAAGGGCGGTGAATACTGTTTCTGTTGGATTGATTTTTAATAGGAGGAATTTATGATGGAAAAGGTAACGGAATATTTTGGAAGTATGGTATTTGATGACAGAGTGATGAAAGCTCGTCTTTCCGAAAATGTGTACAAGAGCCTGAAACGTACCATTGACAGAGGAACACCGCTTGACGCTTCTGTTGCAGATGCAGTTGCAGCAGCAATGAAAGAATGGGCAATTGAAAAGGGTGCAACCCATTTCACACACTGGTTTCAGCCGTTGACAGGTTTGACCGCTGAAAAGCATGACAGTTTCATTGCACCTGCTCCAGATGGTAGGGTCATCATGGAATTTTCCGGCAAAGAGTTAATCAAGGGCGAACCGGATGCCTCTTCTTTCCCCTCCGGCGGATTGCGTGCTACATTTGAAGCAAGAGGCTATACCGCATGGGACCCGACTTCTTATGCGTTTGTGAAAGATGGTTCACTTTACATTCCTACAGCGTTTTGTTCCTATAAGGGTGAAGCCCTTGACAAGAAAGTACCGCTTTTGCGTTCCATGGAAGCCCTCAATAAGCAGGCACTGCGCATTCTGAGACTGTTCGGAAATCATAAAGTTCGCTCCGTGAGAACTTGTGTAGGCCCTGAACAAGAATATTTCCTGATTGACCGTGAAATGTGGAAGCAGAGAAAAGACCTCATCATGACTGGTAGAACGCTTTTCGGCGCACTCCCTCCCAAAGGTCAGGAAATGGATGACCATTATTTTGGTACAATTAAACCCCGTGTAGCGGAATATATGGCTGACCTTGACAAGGAACTCTGGAAGCTCGGCATTTATGCAAAGACCAAACATAATGAAGTTGCTCCGGCACAGCACGAGCTTGCTCCCATTTTCGATACCACTAATATTGCTGCTGACCACAATCAATTGATGATGGAAGTCATGCAGAAAGTGGCACTCCGTCACAATCTGGTATGCTTATTACATGAAAAGCCCTTTGCAGGGGTAAACGGTTCGGGCAAACACAATAACTGGTCTATCTCTACGGATGACGGTGTGAATCTTCTCTCCCCAGGGGATACACCTTTTGAAAATGCACAGTTCTTGTTGTTCCTTGTTGCAGTTATCAAGGCGGTTGACGATTATCAAGATTTACTCCGCCTGTCGGTGGCAACTGCTGGAAATGACCATAGACTTGGCGCAAATGAAGCCCCTCCTGCTGTTATCTCCGTATTCTTGGGTGATGAACTGACTGACATTCTGAATGCCATTGAACAGGATATTCCTTATGGTGGCACGAAAAAGGAAAAAATGCAATTGGGCGTGGATGTTCTGCCGAAATTCAGAAAAGATACTACCGACAGAAACCGTACATCTCCATTTGCATTCACAGGTAATAAATTTGAATTCCGTATGTTAGGTTCTTCGAACAGTATTTCTTGTGCCAATATTCACTTAAATGCAGCTGTTGCAGAAGTATTGAGACAATTTGCGGATGAGCTGGAAGGAGTAGACGATTTCAACACTGCAATGCATTCCCTGATTCAGAAAACCATCCACGACCATAAGCGCATTATTTTCAATGGTAACGGTTATGATGATGCATGGATTGCAGAAGCTGAAAAGCGTGGTCTGCTCAACCTCAAAACCACTGCGGATGCAATGCCTCGTATCTGTGACCCGAAAAATGTCAAGATGCTGACTGAACACGGCATTTTCACAGAAGCTGAAATTTTCTCCCGCCGTGACATCATGCTGGAAAACTATGTGAAGACTGTCAATATTGAAGCTACCACAATGGTGGATATGGCAAGAAAGCAAATCATTCCAGCCGTTGCAAGATTTACTGCTGATACTGCGGAAGACATCACTAAAAAGAGAACTGCCGTTCCGGAATTGCCCTGCACTTGTGAAACAAGAATTGTCACTGAACTTTCTGCATTGATTGATACAATGGATACTGCAACCACCACACTTGAAGAAAAAGTTACTGCATTGAAGACAAAAACTGATATTTTAGATGCTTCTGCATTTGTCAAGGATGAAATGATTCCGGCTATGGATGCCCTGCGCAGTGCTGCTGATACGGCGGAAAGCATGACTTCTGAAGAATATTGGTGCTTCCCTGCATATGATAAACTGTTGTTTGGGGTATAATGTCATGAAAGTTAATCACAATGCTTTACAATTAGAGGAGAATTATCTCTTTTCGGAAGTTGCAAGACGTTTGAATACATTCCAGCAACAGAACCCCAACAGAACTTTATTAAAATGCAGTATCGGTGATGTGACGTTACCCCTGCCCTCCGTCATCACTGATGCATTGAAACAAGCATCAGAGGAAATGCACCATGCTGAAACTTTCCACGGATACGGCGCAGAACAAGGAGAATTATTCCTCCGTCAGGCAATTGCCAATTATTACAGCAAACGTCATTTAACTATCAATCCGGATGATGTCTTTGTGAGTGACGGCGCAAAAAGTGACCTTGGAAATTTGTGTGATTTGTTTGATGCAGACAATACTGTATTATTGCCGAATCCTGTCTATCCGGTTTACTACGATACCAATAAAATGGCTGGTAGACGTGTCGAATTTCTGAACGGCACAAAGGAAAACGGTTTCCTTGCCATGCCTGACAGCTCCCAACACGCCGATATTATCTACTTGTGTTCACCTAATAATCCGACTGGTGCAGTTTATTCCAAAAAACAATTAGAAGCATGGGTGGAATATGCCCTTGCACAAAAGGCAATTATCTTATTTGATGCTGCTTATGAAGCGTATATTCGTGACGATTCCTTACCCCATAGCATTTATGAAATTGAAGGGGCTGAACGCTGTTCAATCGAAATCAATTCCCTTTCCAAAATGGCAGGCTTTACAGGGGTTCGCTGTGGCTGGACGATTGTGCCGGAAGCATTGGTTTTAGATGGTGCTTCCCTGCATCATATGTGGTTCAGACGAATGGCAACCAAATATAATGCGACTTCTTACATTATTCAGCGTGGTGCAGAGGCGGTTTTCACCCCCGAAGGACAGAAAGCCGTGAAAACTGATGTCAATTATTATATGGAAAATGCACATATCCTCAAAAAAGCCCTGCAAACTGCCGGAATTTTCACGACAGGCGGAGACAATGCGCCGTATATCTGGATGGAATGCCCTGATAATCTGGATTCATGGGAATTCTTTGATAGGCTTCTGTCAAAATATGCCATTGCTGGAACTCCGGGGGTTGGCTTTGGGACAAGCGGTCAAGGCTGGATTCGATTCTCGTCATTTGGCACAAGAGAAACCATTCTTTCTGCTTCTGAACTGCTTGCAACGTTGTAATTGATGAAATTTGTCATTTTTAACAAATTCGTGGCTCAAACTTAATAATATTTAGTTTTGTAAAGACCTTGACAGTATTTCCGTAATGTGCTATAATGAAAATTGAACAAAGGTGTTCATGGCAGTGTTTTCTGCTGTGAATGCCTTTTTCTTTTTTTCCAAAATCAACCAAAAGAAAGGCGGTATTTTGCTTTTATGGATAATTTCAGAAATGAATCTCCCTACAGCAAGCAGGGATTATATGACCCCCATTTTGAACATGAAAACTGTGGCATTGGTGCAATTGTGAACCTCAAAGGCGAACGTTCACGATATGTTGTGGAAAATGCCCTCAGTATCGTTGAAAAGCTCGAACACCGTGCCGGAAAAGATGCAGAAGGTAAAACCGGCGATGGTGTGGGAATTTTAGTACAAGTTCCCTATGATTTTCTACGAAAAGAAGCCCAAAAAGATGGGATTTCTCTTGGTGAAAATGGGGAATTTGGTGTGGGAATGTTCTTCTTCCCTCAAAATGAACTCAAACGGGAACAGGCAAAAAAACTCTTTGAAATCATTGTCAAAAAGAATGGTATGCGTTTCCTTGGTTGGCGAATTGTTCCCACTTGCCCGAACGTTCTCGGACAGATGGCACTTGACAGCATGCCCTATATCATGCAAGGCTTTGTTGAAAAACCGCAGGAATGTGAAAAAGGTCTTGCATTTGACAGAAAGCTTTATGTCACACGCAGAGAATTTGAGCAGTCTAATGAAACGGTTTATGTCTGTTCGTTATCCAGCCGGACACTGGTTTACAAAGGAATGTTTTTGGTTGGACAGCTCCGTGCATTTTATCCAGATTTACAGCAAGAGGATTTTATTTCCGCCATTGCCATGGTACATTCTCGATTCTCCACCAATACTACCCCCAGTTGGCAGAAAGCCCACCCGAACAGATTCATTGTACATAACGGCGAAATCAACACCATTACAGGCAATGTTGATAAAATGTTAGCCCGTGAGGAAACAATGTCCTGCAAGGCTTTTCAACAGGATATGCATAAAATTTTACCAGTTGTCAATACAGAAGGTTCAGACTCTGCACGGTTGGACAATACCCTTGAATTTTTGGTCATGTCCGGAATGCCGTTGCCATTGGCAATCATGATTATGATTCCCGAACCTTGGAGCAGTAGCCGTACTATTTCCAAAGAAAAATACGACTTCTATCAATACTATGCTACCATGATGGAGCCTTGGGATGGACCAGCTTCTATCATCTTTTCAGATGGTGAAGTCATGGGTGCAGTTCTCGACAGAAACGGCTTGCGCCCCTCTCGGTATTATATCACCTCTGACGGCTTCTTGATTCTCTCGTCTGAAACTGGATGCATTGATATTCCCCCTGAAAAAATCACCAAAAAAGACCGCTTACGCCCTGCAAAAATGTTGCTTGTCGATACCCGTCAGGGGAGATTGATTGATGATGAAGAAATTAAGAGCGTTTTCGCTAACCGCAAACCCTACGGCGAATGGATTGACAGCCAATTGATTCGCCTGCATGATTTGCATATCCCTAATAAAGCCGTACAGACTTATTCCGGTGAGGAATTGCTTCACCTGCAAAAGGCTTTTGGTTATACCTATGAAGATATTCGTGGAAATATCCTGTCAATGGCGAAAAATGGTCAGGAAGGTATCTGTTCCATGGGTTCAGATATTGCCCTTCCTCCGCTGGATTCCGAAAATCCGCCGTTATTCAATTATTTCAGGCAGTTATTCGCACAAGTAACAAATCCGCCGTTTGATGCCATCCGTGAGGAAAGTGTCACGGATACGGCTATGTATATTGGTGAAGATGGTAATATTTTAGAGGAATGCCCCGAAAATTGCCACGTCCTCAAAGTCGAAAATCCTATCTTGACGGAAACTGATATGCTCAAAATTCGTGCAATGCATACGGAGGGCTTGCGTTCAGCTGTGATTCCGATTACCTATTATATTGGGACATCCCTTGAAAAGGCAATTGAACGACTTTATATTGATGCAGACAGGGCATACCGTGACGGTGCAAACATTCTGATACTTTCTGACCGTGATGTTGATGAGTTTCATTGTGCAATTCCGTCACTGCTTGCAGTGGCAGCATTACAGCAACACCTTGTTTCCACCAAAAAAAGAACGGCAGTTGCTATCATCCTCGAAAGCGCAGAGCCTAGAGAAGTACACCATTTCGCTACTTTGATGGGTTATGGTGCTTGTGCAGTGAATCCTTATTTAGCTCATGAAACTATCAAGAACCTGATTGAAACCGGAATTCTTGACAAGGATTTCTATGCTGCGGAAAATGATTACAACCATGCTATTTTACACGGTATTGTGAAAATTGCCTCTAAGATGGGGATTTCTACCATCCAATCTTATCAGGGTTCGAAACTCTTTGAAGCCGTCGGGATTTCTCCGGAAGTCATTCAAAATTATTTCAAGGGGACAGTTAGCAGAATCGGCGGTATCGGCTTGAAGGAAATCAGCAAACGTACAGAATTATTGCACAGAGAAGCTTTTGACCCCCTTGGAATGCATACGGATTTGAATGTACTCAGCTCCGGCAGTCACAAAATCAGAAGCGGTAAGGAACAACACCTCTACAGACCAGAAACCATTCACCTGTTACAGAAAGCCGTCTGGACAAACGACTATGAAGTCTATCAGCAGTATGCACAGTGCTTGAATGCCGAAACGCAACAAATGACCATTCGCAGTCTGTTGGATTTCCGCTTTGATGAAGCGCAAAGTATCCCAATTGAAGAAGTAGAAAGCGTGGAAAGCATTTGTCACCGTTTCAAGACTGGTGCAATGTCCTATGGTTCAATTTCTCAAGAGGCTCATGAATGCTTAGCCGAAGCCATGAACCGCATTGGCGGAAAATCCAATTCCGGTGAAGGTGGTGAAAGCCCTGAAAGATTGCAGTCTGAACGTTGTTCAGCCATTAAACAAGTGGCATCTGGGCGGTTTGGTGTGACATCAGAATATCTTGTATCAGCAAAGGAAATTCAAATCAAAATGGCACAAGGCGCAAAACCAGGGGAAGGCGGACACTTGCCCTCTGGAAAAGTTTATCCTTGGATTGCCAAAACTCGCCATTCTACGGCAGGAGTGGGCTTGATTTCTCCGCCACCACACCATGATATTTATTCCATTGAGGATTTAGCGCAGTTGATTTATGACCTGAAAAATTCCAATCGTGATGCAAGAATCTCTGTGAAACTCGTTTCGGAAGCTGGTGTGGGAACGGTTGCCGCTGGTGTTGCCAAAGCAGGCGCACAAGTTATCCTAGTTTCAGGATTTGACGGCGGAACAGGTGCAGCCCCCGGAAGTTCCATTTATCATGCTGGTTTACCATGGGAATTGGGTCTTGCAGAAGCTCATCAGACTTTGATTTTAAATCACCTCCGTTCCCGTGTGATTTTGGAAACAGATGGTAAACTGATGACCGGAAGAGATGTGTTAATTGCGGCTTTATTAGGTGCGGAAGAATTTGGATTTGCAACAGCTCCCCTTGTGGCTATGGGCTGTGTGATGATGCGTGTCTGCAATTTGGATACTTGCCCCATGGGTATTGCTACACAAAACCCCGAACTCCGGAAACGCTTCAAAGGTAAGCCGGAATATATTATCAATTTTATGCATTTCATTGCACAGGAATTGAGAGAATATATGGCGAAACTCGGCATCCGTACCGTTGAGGAGCTTGTCGGAAGGACGGATTTATTGTGCAGGAGAAACGGTGCGGAAAACATCGACCTTTCCAGCATTTTACAGCCTGACTTTGCACAGAAAACCGAACACTTCACTCCTGAAAATGTGTATGATTTCGAACTTGAAAAGACTGCTGATGAAACTATGCTCCTGAAACAATTCCATGGTGCTATGAAGAAAAAACAGGCGAAAACAATTTCTGTTCATATCGGCAATACTGACAGAAGTTTTGGTACTTTGTTTGGTTCGGAAATTACAAAGCGTTTCGGGGAACAGGCTCTTGCAGATGATACCTATGTTGTCAATTGTAAAGGCACAGGCGGTCAGAGTTTCGGCGCATTCATCCCCAAAGGCTTGACTTTGAATCTTGTCGGTGATGCCAATGACTATTTCGGAAAAGGTCTTTCCGGTGGTAAGTTGGTTTTGACTCCTCCTGAAAAGTCTGGATTTAAGGCAGAAGAAAATATTATTGTGGGAAATGTTGCGCTTTATGGTGCAACTTCTGGAGAAGTTTACATTAATGGCATTGCTGGGGAGCGTTTCTGCGTGAGAAATTCCGGTGCATTCGCCGTTTGTGAGGGTGTCGGAGACCATGGCTGTGAATACATGACAGGCGGTCGGGTCGTCATCCTTGGCGAAACAGGCAAGAATTTTGCTGCTGGTATGTCGGGCGGTATTGCCTACGTTCTGGACGAAAAGCACAACCTTTACATGAAACTCAATAAGGAACTTGTTTCCCTTGAAACCGTCTCCGAAAAGTATGACATTCAGGAATTACGCTCTTTGATTGAAGCCCATTTCAAGGCTACCAATTCCCCCAAAGCAAAACGAATTCTTGATGATTTCGAAACTTACCTGCCTTTATTCAAGCGGATTATTCCGCACGATTACGCTAAAATCCGCCGTAATATCCTTGAATTGGAAGAAAAAGGCATGAACAGCGAACAAGCCGAAATTGAAGCATTCTTCAAATGCAAAAAGGAGGAGGAATAATCATGGGTAAACCTACTGGATTTTTGGAATATACTAGGGTGGACTGTCCGGCACAGTCCCCCGAAGAACGTATTCAGCATTGGAATGAATTTCATCAGCCACTTCCCCTTGAACAGCGCAAAGAACAAGCAAGCCGGTGCATGGACTGCGGTGTTCCGTTCTGTCAGAATGGACAGATACTTTGTGGAATGCTTTCCGGCTGTCCTCTTCATAATCTCATTCCGGAATGGAATGACCTGCTTTATCAAGGGAAAATTGAACAGGCTCTTGCTCGTTTGCTCATGACAAATAATTTCCCTGAATTCACGTCAAGGGTATGTCCTGCACTCTGCGAAAAGGCTTGCACTTGCAGTATCTATGATGACCCTGTTTCTGTGCGTGACAATGAATATACTATCATTGAATACGGCTTTGCAAATGAACTTCTCAAACCTGCGCCCCCATCTGTACGAAGCAATAAAAAAATTGCTGTCATTGGTTCGGGTCCTGCGGGGCTTGCTTGTGCGGATACACTCAATCATAGGGGGCATTCCGTCACGGTCTATGAACGCTCCGACAGGGCGGGCGGTCTGCTGATGTATGGCATTCCTAACATGAAACTGGAAAAAACAATTGTCGAACGCCGTACAACTCTCATGCAAGAAGAGGGCGTGGAATTCGTTCTCAATTGTGAGGTGGGAAAAGATATTTCCGCTGAACAGCTCCTGCAAAATTATGATGCTGTTATCTTGGCTTGTGGGGCTTCTCATCCTAGAGATATTACAGCTAACGGCAGAGATGCAGACGGTATTTTCTTTGCGGTGGATTTCCTCAAATCCACTACCAAAAGTTTACTTGACAGCGATTTACAAGAGGGAACTTTCATTTCTGCAAAAGACAAACACGTTGTCGTGATTGGTGGCGGTGATACTGGTAACGACTGCGTAGGAACGGCGGTTCGTCATGGGTGCGCTTCTGTCGTACAATTGGAAATGATGCCGAAATTGCCCGATTCTCGTGCAGAGGATAACCCCTTTCCTGAATATCCTCGTATTTGTAAAACCGATTACGGTCAGGAGGAGGCAACCGCTATTTTTGGATATGACCCCAGATTGTATCAGACTACTGTCAAGGAATTTATCAAGGACGATTCCGGAAAGCTTTGTGGTGTAAAAACTGTCAAACTCCATTTTGAAAAGCAAAATGGACGGCTCATCCCGAACGAAATTGAAGGCAGTGAGGAGATTTTACCTTGTGAACTGTGCCTGATTGCTGTCGGGTTTTTGGGATGTGAGACCAATATTCCCGAAATGTTCGGGGTGTCAGTGGATGACAGAACCAACGTGAAAACTGCTCCCAATTCCCATGCTACCGACATTCCTAAGGTATTTACCGCCGGAGATATGCACATTGGACAGTCTCTCGTTGTCCGTGCTATCAAAGAGGGGAAAAATGCCGCCGCTGAAACAGATGCTTTCTTGATGGGCTATACTAATTTACCAACAGTCAAATAACTCACAAATCCCCGACAAAAACGCTGTCGGGGATTCGTTTCACTCCTGTTCAGAAAGATACAGATTGACACGGCTTTCAATCATTTCAGCGCATTTTTCGGCGGTCTGGTCTCCGGAAAAATACATTTCGGCTTCTTCGGTGATGATGTTAGTAATATGGGGGTCGTTGTTGACATACATTTTGACATTTTCGAGATAGTCGCCTAATTCTTTCATTTCAGTTTCTGATGCATAGCTCATGAACTGGTTGGGGATGGTTGCACCTTTCAGATAGCTTTGCATGGTACTGCGCAAAATGGGTAATGTCTGGTTGTTGTTTCTCAAACAAATTCTTGCCTGTCGTTGAGCGGATAATTGCGCCATGATAAATTCCCATACCGGTTTTGCTTGGGTGGAATAGCTTGTTAGTGCAACGGTATAATTCATACGATAACGTCCGCCGTTTCCACCGGAAGTATCGGGATAACCTACAAATGTAACATCCTCATCTTTGAAAAATCCGTGGTGGTGATTATGATAATCAATAGGGTTACAGATGGAAAACGGGTCAAGCAATGCGCCGTTTTCTTCCAATTTTTTGTAATATTCCGCAAAATAATCCTCTTCCTCGCTTAACAGCTCCTCTTTCGTCTGGAAACTGCCTGCCAATTCCAACAGCTTGATAAAGCTGTCACAATTGAAATGGCTTGTCATGTTGTTGCGGTCAATGAATGCTTCCTGACTGCCTGTCAAAAATTGGTTCGTCATTTCTTCCCTTGATGTAATCGGTAATAATTCCATATCATCGGGGAGATTTTCAAGCATGGAAATATATTCTTCGGGGGTTCGCCCTTGCTGTGTACCAACAATTTCCGTTTTGGCTATGTTGGTATCCAAAGTGAAACTAAAGCCGATTTCTTCTAATTTATCGCCTTTTTTCATGCCGTCAATGAGATTCATGTAATAATCATTGGGATTGAAACGCTCGTCCTTTTCCAGCATGGGTGCAAGGTCTTCTAAAAGCCCCTTGTTGGAAATTTGCTGATAGGGCATATAGTCCATACAAATCATATCGGGAACAATGCCATTCATGAGGTCATTTTCAAAGGCTTCAAGGGCTTTCGGGTCGATATTGATTTTATAATTTCCGTCTACATAATATTCGTCATAATCTGCAATCGGGTAATCATTAGCATAGTCTTTCATGATAATGTGGTAATCCGTCTGTGACTGGTTAAATTCGCAGACATCATGCACTAATTTTGGATGGATACCCACACCAGCCAATGAAATAAACTGCACGTTCTTCAATTCCTCGTCTGTGCGTGGACGGAGCGTGTAATATTCCATTCTGCCCCCATCAGGGAAATACTCAATAATAAATTCACTGTTCGGAATCGCATAAGCATCAAAAACATCATCAGGCAAATCAGAATTTCGATAATCCACAATCTCTTTCAAAGTACCATTCTCGTCAATGCTTTCAATGTCAGTTTCCGTACAGCAATATAATTCTGAATTGATACCTTGTGTAATTTTTTTGGTATATGCTGGAATATCGCAAAATTTTCCGCTTGTCATTGTGTCTGCATCAAAATAATACAATTGGTTTGCGTTTCCTTCCGCAGTGGCTACCAGTGCATAGATTTTTCCCGACTTGCCAACCACCAAATCATTACAATAGCCCATGTCAAAGGGAATTTTCCCGATTAGCTGAAAATTTTCATCCATGACATTCACATCATATGAACCATTCTCTTCATCAAAGGCGATAAGGAATGTTAAATAAATAATTTGATATTTTATTGATGTTTAAAACCACGGATGATATAATTCCAATCAGTAAGTGGCTCAATGCGCTCAATATCAATTCGGGCATAATCACTCTCAGAAACTTTGATTCCAGTTCG
>JAZAUD010000024.1:0-38274 GCA_036373775.1 Oscillospiraceae bacterium
CTTCGGGAGTGGATTTCATCATCATAGGAGTTTCGATTTCAATAAAATCATGTGCATAGAAATATTCACGGGCGCACTTTGCGATTTTGTGGCGCATGATTAAATTTTTCTGCAATGACGGACGGCGCAAATCGAGATAGCGGTATTTCAAACGCTGTTCTTCGCTTGCGTTGATATCGTCCATAATCAGGAACGGCAATGTTTCGGACTTCGCCAGAATGCGGATTTCCTCGGCAATGATTTCAATATTGCCGGTGGGCATATCGGGGTTAATGTCCTGACGAATAACGGAAGTACCCTTGACGAGCAGAACATATTCATTCTTGACAGACGAAGCCTTTTCGAAAATGGCACGGTCAGTTTCATCGTTAAAAACGAGCTGTACCTCTCCGCTCCTGTCACGCAGAACAATAAAAATGACCTTATTTTTATTGCGCATATACTGTACAAAACCGCCAACAACAACGTGCATATCCGGTTCTGTGACCTCACCACACCCATGTGTCCGGCGCAGTGTTCCCATGGATTCAGCCATGATAAAATCTCCTCTCTTTATTCCTTTGCCAGTCTGTCAGCAATTTCAATATCTGCAAATCGTTCCGGCAAAGTCTCATCTAATTTCATGGTGATTTTCTCACCAGTCTGCATATTTTTCAAGACGGCTTCACCGCTTTCAATTTCATTGTCACCAATGACCATTGTAAAGCGTGCGCCAATCTTGTCAGCATATTTCATTTGCGCACGGAGTCCACGCCCCATCACATCTGTGAGAGCGAATATCCCTTCTTTGCGCAATTTTGCTGTCAATTGTAAAGCCTTTTCCTCTGCCTGTTCTCCCATTGGTACGAAATAGATGTCACATTTGGAAGGTTCAGCAAGTGTGACACCCTGTTGATGCAGTGTCATGAGCATACGTTCCAAGCCCATGCCAAAACCCAATGCAGGGGTAGGCTGTCCGCCCAATTGTTCAATTAAACCGTCATAACGTCCGCCGCCGCAAACAGTCAAAGTCTCCTGTTGCTTCTTCTTTTCATTGTAAGAAGTTATCACGAATTCAAATACCGTCTTTGTGTAATAGTCCAGCCCTCTCACAATACGAGGGTCAATAGTATACACAATCCCCATCAAGCCGAGGTATTGTTTCAGCTTTTCAAAGTGACGGTTGCAATCTTCGCACAAATAATCCAGAATTTCCGGCGCATTCTTCCCGATTGTATGACAGGTTTCCGTCTTACAATCTAAAAGTCGCATAGGATTGCGTTCCAGACGGCTTTGACAGTCCGTACAAAGTACATCATAATGAGGCTGGAAATATTCTCTCAATGCCTGCTGATACTTTTTCCGGCATTCCGGACAGCCAATGGAGTTAATACGCAGTTCCACGTTTTTCACTCCAATGTCGTCAATAATTTGTTTCGCTAAGCTAATGACTTCAGCATCTGCGGAAGGATTCGCAGAACCAGCCATTTCCACACCAAATTGATGGAATTCCCTGAGTCTCCCCTTCTGTGTGTTCTCATGTCGAAAACAGGAAAGAATATAATACACTCTCTGCGGAAGTGCTTCATTCAATAAGCCATTTTGCAGAATAGCACGGATAGTTCCGGCTGTTCCTTCTGGACGAAGTGTGAAAGTAGAATCACCAGATGCAGAAACGGTATACATTTCCTTTTGTACCACATCTGTTGTTTCACCAACGCCACGGCTGAAAAGCTCTGTTTCCTCAAAAGTTGGTATACGAATTTCACGAAATCCGGAACATAAAGCTGTCCGGCGGAGAAAATCCTCCAATGAAATCCATTCCGCAGAAGATGCCGGAAGGATGTCTTCTGTTCCTTTCGGTCGTTTTAATAATGCCATAAATGACCTCCCTGTATTGCATCAAAAAGCCTGCCGAACTCCTCTCAAAGTACGACAGCAGACTTTTCGGAAAATCTTGTTACTGTGAATCATTACAGAAGGGGATTACCTATTTCCCGCCAATCTAAATCTCCTCGCTCCAGTGCCATAATCAATGCTTCCGCCGTTGCAATATTAGTAGCAACAGGAACATTATGCACATCACAAAGACGCAGCAACGTCATATCTGCTGCTTCTGCACCGCCCTTGGGTGCAATGTTCGGGTCACGGAAAAACAGGAGTACATCAATCTCGTTGCAAGAAATTCTTGCACCAATCTGTTCCCCACCGCCCTGTGAACCGCTGAAATATTTCTGTATTGGTAAGCCTGTTGCTTCACTGACTACCTTTCCGGTTGTACCTGTCGCACAAAGATTGTATCTTGACAAAATCCCGCAATAGGCAATACAGAACTGCACCATCAATTCTTTTTTTGCATCATGTGCAATCAAGGCAATTGTCATTGTTATCATTCCCTTCCGCCGTTTGAATACGGCTTTGATTTAATCTGAATACGTCTCTACTTAATTGTCAATGGTATCTGGTCGCCCATTAACCGCTTGGAAATGGCATCAAAAGCCAACAAGCTAGGAGAATTCAGCGGCAGATTTGTTCCCGTTCCTGTCGAGGACTTTAATGTGAAATCCTCCGGAATGACACCAATCAGCTGCACTCCTACTGCATCAATAATCTCATCAAGATTCTTGTACTTTCCGCTTGTCAATTCTCTCTTGCTGACTTTGTTAATAATCAAGCGTTGACGCTTGTTTCCTCTGCGGTAAAATTCATCTGACATCATCGTTGCATCTCGAACACAAATCGGGTCTGGTGTCGTCACAACAAGAATCAAATTCGCCTGTTCCACAATGTCAAATACATGAGAATTGATTCCTGCTCCTGTATCAATGATGATATAGTCAAAATGCTTCCTGATTTTCCGGCAGATTTCAACAATCTGTTCCGCTGTCACGGTCATAAATGGGTCTTTGGGTGCGCATAGAATATTAAGATTACTTGCAGTTGGCACAGTTGCCACTGCTTTTAAAATGTCCTCTTGTTTGTTCAGCAATACATCACCGAGGTCATATTCTACAACTCCGCTCATACCAAACATAATATCAAGACAGCGAAGCCCGAAATCCAGTTCAATAATCAATGTACGGTTTCCCTGTTTTGCCAACGTAAAACCAAGCCCATAGCAAACAGAAGACTTCCCTGTACCGCCTTTACCAGATGTCACCGCAATCAGTTTGGGATTTTTTGCCATTGAAGATTCTCCTTTCCTAACCCTCATCATGGGGCTGTTGTCAGAACCTCTGACATAAGATACCGCTGTATGAAAAATATACAGAATACCTACTTATAATTATACCACAAATATCCGATTTGTCAAATTTATTCCAGTGAAAAACAATAAGATTGTGAAAACTATTATATTTTCACAGCCTTTTTTTGTCTGTTTTCACGAAATTTCAAAAACTTTTCGAAAATTCATTTACGGAAATATGATAAAATTGTCATAATTAGGTCATATCTCCATAAATCTCTTCATAAAGTTTCAGGATGGAACGAATCATATATTTAGAATACTCTCCCCCCTCAACGATTCCAGCAAAAGCAATTTTCGGGTCATCTGCCGGCGCATACCCCAAAAATACAGAATCCTGTACACGGTTTGTCACCTGTGGAGTACCTGTTTTAATGGCGACATCGTAACCAAGATTTGTCAAAGAATATTTTGCAGGGAAACCATTTCCAGAAGCCTGAATCATACCATTTTCCACATAATCATAAACGCCTTTTTCCTTGATGGGAATTTCAGCTAAAATTGTTGGTTCAGTTTTCTTGATGCATTCCGTCATACCATAATCCCATACGCTATCCACCAGATAAGGCTTATAGCGAATGCCTTCATTGGCAATGGTATTCGCCACACAAGCAAGCTGTAACGGTGTTACCATGGTATCACCATTGCCAATACCAGCCTGCAATACAGACCCCACAGTCCATTCCAGACCAATTTCCCGATACTTTTCAGGGGTTGCCATATAGCCGACAGCGTCACGGGTTTCAATGCCGGTATTCTGACCGATTCCGTAATAGTCGGCATATTCTATCAATTTATCAATCGTCAGTCTTCTTGCGAGTTCATAAAAATACGAGTTGCAGGACACACGCAAAGCACGAGCCACCGCAATCATATTATGCGTACCAGTACAATGAAAATCAGTATCCACATAGCGATACACACCGCCACAATAGAAAGTCGTCTCACCTGTGACAATGCCCTCATTCAGTCCAGCCGTTGCAGTAATGGTCTTAAACGTAGAACCGGGTCTGTAAAGTCCCATAGTAGCACGGTTGAAAAGAGGATTTCCCTTCTCTTTGACCAGTTCATCATAATTTTCAGAATACAAAGTCAAGTCATAAGTGGGAGCTGTTACTTCTCCCAGAATTGCCCCTGTTTTGGCATCCAATACCACCAATGCACCACAATCCAAAATATTCCCATCCTCATCATAGGAAGTATTGATATAGTGGAAATTATCAAGGAAATTGTCAAGGATTTCCTGCAATCCCCTCTGAAAATCGCTGTCAATAGTCAATTGTACCGTATGCCCAGCCTGTACAGGGTCGGTAATTTCGTCTGAAACAGCAACTCCATTTTCAAAAGTCATAGTCCGAATGCCGTCATTTCCCTGTAATTCGCCTTCCATAGCCTTTTCAATGCCACTAATGCCAACAGTTGCATCAAGGTCATAGCCCATAGCCAAATATTCTTCTGCATTTTCCGCATAAATCGGGCCCGTTGTGCCAAGTTCATGAGGTATAACATCCCCGACAAAAATCTCACGTTCTGCAAGTTCCTGAATACTAACCCCCTGCAATTGAAAAGAAAGTTCTGAAATTTTCGTCACGCTTTCCAGATTCAGACCCTGTGCAAGCCGGAATTGATTGGAAAGTGAAAAATCATCATCCAGCATTGTATAGCGAATTCCGGCAATGATACGCTTTTGTCTCGGCTTATAACTATCAGAAATCCCATAATTATCGCACAATACATCCATGCAGTTGGCAGCCGTTGCATAATCATTCACACCGATTTTCTGCTTCATTTTGCTGAGTTTCTCTTCTTCTACATCCTTTTGGAAATTATAAGGCGACATTTTAGAAACAGGGAGCGTATCCGCCCATTGAATCCCGTATTCATCCAGAATTTCCGCCAGTCTAAGCAAAATGGAATTGCTCTCACCGTTATCAGTCGGGAAATTTTTCTTATCAATGACAACCGCATAAGTGACATGATTTCCAACAAGTGGTGTCTGGTTAGCATCTACAATTTCCCCACGAGTAGCAGGAATTTTTTGTGTATACACGTTTTCAATTGTTCCTGTGTGATTATAAGTTTCCGTGTTCACGACTTGCACCTTCATCAGGCGTAGCACGCACATTCCCGAACTTGCAAGCACCATTAAAACCGCAAGTGTCATTTTGATATACGCTGAAATACTTCTCATTGAATACACCTCAAAAATATCAAGAATTCATGATAATGGTCTTTTCAAGCTCATAATTTCTCCGGCTTCCGCAAATTTCAGCAATCCATCTCACTAAAAGATAAATCGGTATCATAGAAACCAATGTCATGATTTCGGAAGGAAGATAAACATTGGTATAAATCAAATTCGCATCTTCCAGCCCCCAGATAGCATAGTACAGGAAAAAATCAAGATACCCTTGTATTGCTGTATACACTGCCGTCAATAACAGCATATTCATGAAGCGATTCCGCAAATAATAGCCGTGCAGTAATGACACAATCACACACACCACTACAAGCCCGATTGCATTGTAGCCTATCAATTTATTACACGCCACATCCAGAAGCAAACCGCAGGTTGTCCCCACTGCCATAGCCTGTATTTCCCCTGTATGCGCTGAAATGCAAAGTGCTAACGGTATCAGCAACAAAGGCTTGACAAAGCTTCCAGCCGTCTCCAACACAAAGCAAATCACCATCAGAAGCCCGAACAGTACCCATTGAATGAACTGCTTGAAAATATACTTTCCGGATGTATCAGTTCTGCTGATTCTCATGACTTTCTACACCCTTCCCTTCAAAATCTGTCACCACAACAACCATATGCAGATTTCTCACATCCGCAGCCGGTTTGATAGAGGCACAAGCCGTCAAGCCGGAATCATCTGTTTTGACTTCATTCACATATCCGACAACATAACCCTTTGGAAATAGCCCATTTTCGCCGGATGTTAAAACGACACGGTCTTTTTTCTGATTTTTCCGTAAAGTGGTTTCTTTGTCCAAATATTGGAGTTTGGTCATTCCCTGCATTGCATAACCCACACTGCCAGTCAAGACACCATGGTCTTTTGTAGTACTGCAATAGACAGCGACTGACAAATCTGGTGAAAGAATGGTTGTTACGGTTGCAGAATTGTTGCCGAGTTTGGTAATCACACCAACAAGCCCCTCTTCTGTCACAACAGGGTCATAAAGCGAAATCCCCTCATTCTTGCCACAATCGATATTGAACGCATAAAAGGGGTCATTTGTCACATAACCCGTCACCTCACAAGGCGAAGTAATGACAAAATCGTCATACGTTTCCTTAATCCCGACAAAAGATTTCAATTCCGTCAATTCCTGTTTCACTTCTTCATATTTCGATAATTGTCGGTGAAGTTCTGCAACTTCCTTTCTCAATTCCTCATTTTCCTCATAGCCGTTTTCGGCATTTTGATAAAGCGTCAATGCATATTCCACATTTCCTGAAATCGCATTAGAAGCCTTTTGAAATGGCGAAGCAAGCGCATTGAGAATATCCACTGCCGGAATGGTATACCCGCCAGCAGAAACCGCATAAGCCAGAATCCCTGCCAATAATGCCATAATTATGAGAATCGCTTTCAGCTTTTTGCTTTTAAGAAAGTGTTCCATTGTAATATGTTCCTCCTTTCCAATGCATCAAGTATCAAAATTATTTCTCATAATATTTGAGATATTCCACAAGCGTATCCTGATATTTTTCCATATTTTCCAGAACTTTCCCCGCCCCTTCTGCCACGCAGTCAAGCGGAAATTCCGCAATATACACCGGCATTCCAGTTTCACGGTTGATGAGTTTATCCAATCCACGCAAAAGCGCACCCCCACCAGCCAATGTAATCCCTTGGTCAATAATATCTGCTGCCAATTCCGGCGGAGTTTCCTCCAATGTCTGCTTAATGGCATCAATCACTCTGGAAAGAGGTTCAGCCATAGCGTCACGGATTTCCCCTGAATTGACAGTGACATTTTCCGGCAAACCATTGAGCAAATTTCTGCCTTTAATTTCCATAGATTCCTCATTTTCGCTTGGAAATGCTGAACCAATCGTCAACTTGATATTTTCGGCGGAACGTTCCCCAATCAAAAGGCTATACTTTTTCTTGATATAATTCATGATTGCCATATCGAACGCATCACCAGCACAGCGCACCGAATGAGAAGCCACAATGCCCCCCAGCGATACCACCGCCACTTCACTTGTACCGCCCCCAATATCAACAATCATACTGCCGGTTGGGTCAGTTGTGGGGAGTCCTGCGCCGATTGCTGCCGCCATAGGCTCTTCAATGATGAATACTGGTCTTCTTGCGCCTGCTTTTTCCGTAGCTTCACGAACCGCATTTTTTTCGACTGGAGTCACACCGGACGGAATGCAGATAATCACACGAGCTTTGGCAAAAAGCCTGCCCTTTAAAGCCTTATGGATGAATTCTTGTAACATGGTGATGGTCAGTTCGAAATCAGCAATAACCCCCTCTTTGAGTGGACGAACAGCCACAATAGAACCGGGGGTTCTGCCAATAACTTGCTTTGCATCTTTTCCGACATAGCGTGCTTCTTCCGTGCGTGTATTCACCGCCACAACAGAAGGCTCACGCAGGACAATTCCTTTCCCACGCATATAAACGAGGGTATTTGCTGTACCAAGGTCAATTCCAATATCTTTTGTAAATAAACTCAATGCTCTCTCTCCTTTGCCTGCTTCTACACAAAAATTTCTCTCTATCTATTATACCATGATTTCTGTAAGGAAACAAGGTTTTTTTTGAATTTTTATCGATACCATGAATTTCCGCCGGATTCTGTCAGAAATTCCGTAAAAATCAACTGAAAATCAGCTTTGCAAGCTTGGAATATGTCAACAAAGTTACCAGCAATAAAATCACTTCTGCAATACATACCTTGATTTGCAATCCAAACGTCAAAATGAAAATATGTAAATCAATCTCTGTTGTAGAAATTCCAATCTGATAACTTTTCCCCAGCCATGCAAAACTTTGTGAACCCAGTGACATTTCCCCTATCATATTTCCCAAAAATACAGAAATAAATATCATTCCTATCATTAACAGTGCGTGTTTCATTGTAACTCCTCCTGAAATCAAGACAAACCACTTGAACCGAACCCATTTTTCCCCCTCTCCGTGTCATCCACCTGCATCACTTCCATAATTTCCGGAAATAGCACAGGCATCACAACTAGTTGAGCGATACGCATTCCATGTGTCACAGTAAATGCTTGTTGACTGATATTGTGCAACGGAACAAACCATTCCCCACGGTAATCCGCATCCACAACCCCCACTGCATTTGCAAGCGTAATGCCATATTTCGAAGCAAGCCCCGAACGAGGAAACACCAGCATAGCGCAGTCACACTCCGAAGGCTGACAGCACAGCCCCAAAGGAATCATCACCGTTTCATTGGGCGCAATCACCACAGGCGCATCCAGACAAGCGCAAAGGTCAGCCCCTGCGCTTTGTTTGGTAGCACGTTGAGGGAGAAAAGCACGTTCCTTGAGTTTCTGAAATAATAATTTCATCGAAGACCTCCTTTGAAGTATAGACCATTGGTGCGGTTTTTTGGTGCAATATCAGCGGAATTCTGGTAAGCGTTCAAAATTTCGGGAATTTGTTCCGGCAGTTCATCCGTAAAATAAAAATCAAGATAGTGCAAATTTGACAAATTTTTATCAGCCAGCCATAAAATTTCAGAGTTCATTAACTCCTGATAATTTCCACTGCACAAAAGCGGAAATTTCCGTCCGGTTCTGTCTGTTAGGAAACAATTTTTCTTCTGACAGCCATCTTGTGAACGAATCGGACAAACCCTGAAAAGCATCATGGGCAATCTGCCATACACATAAGCCCCAACCGGCAAAACATCTCCCAATCTGACAATATTCGACATTCGCAATTCAATCGAGCCTGTCACATCCTGCAACCCCAATTCTTGGAGCGATTGCACCGTCAAACTGTTCGTACAATTCAAGCCAAATCCCCCATGCAAATGATACCCCAATTCACTGCCAATTCTCACATCTGCCAAATTATGACAAAGCAAATTGGTATACCCGATTTCATGAAGTTTCCGCAATTGGCTGGTAATTTCCTGTTCATGTTCCAAAATTCGGGGACATTCCACCCAAATCGACACAGAAGGCTTGCAATGTTTCGCCAATTTCACAGGGATACAGACAATTTCGCATGATGTTTGCGCCTGTTCAAATTGTGCCATAGTCCGGACATGGAGGCGCATTTTTGGGAAATGCTGTCTCATTTCGTGCGGAATCGGCAATAAATCGGCATTGATACGGTAATCAGGTGTATGTTGTTCAATCCGAAGCAAATCCATTTTTTCGACAGCATTCCGCCGGAGTGCATTACACCCTGAAGCGGACAAAATCAAATTGTCAGGATTTTCCAGCGAAATTTTCCCACATTCATAGATAGTACCGCCTAATTTTTGCAGACTTCTTGCAAGCATATCCTTAGTCAATGGGGATTTTTGCGCTATTTCGGGAATATCGCCCTCAACCGTGACGGAATTCCCCTTTTCGTCGGTTGCCGTGAGAATGGAAGGAATCTGTTCATGAAGCTGTACATTGAAATCCAGCGTGGAAATGGGTTGCACTTTCTGATATGTTTGCTGAATCTGTGAAAGAACCTTTTGACCTGCAAGCACATCCTCTTTTCTGCGGAAGCCAAACATATCCTTCTTTTTTCCGGTGAAATAACCGTCAGTGAATCCATTCCGTGAAAAAACCGCCTGCAAAGTATCCATATCGGGTGGAATGCCCTCCAGAGCGTTTCTAAGAGCCGTTACAGCCGTTGCAACGTATTCAGGACGTTTCAGCCTGCCCTCAATCTTGAACGAATCCACGCCCATTTCACGCAGTCTGGAGACGTGATGCACAAGGCTCAAATCTTTCAAAGATAAAGCAGTCTGATTTGTTCCGTTTGGAGTTCGCCAAGGCAACCGGCAAGCCTGCGCACACTGTCCACGGTTGGCACTTCTTCCTCCAACCAATGCGGAGAAACTGCACTGACCTGAAACAGACATACACAACGCCCCATGCACAAAAACTTCCGTTTCGATTGGCAACTGACAAACCTCTTGTAATTCCGTTTCCGACATTTCACGAGCCAATACCACCCGACTGCACCCCAAAGCCTTTGCCTGTAATGCACCTTTGACGGAATGAATGCTCATTTGTGTAGAAGCGTGAATCGGCATATCCGGCAAAATATGCCGGATAGCCTTCACAGCTCCCAAATCCTGAACAATGCAAGCATCAGCGAATTGACCGATTTTCTGCAAATACACTTGAAACTCTGATAATTCCGTATCTGTCAATAACGTATTCACAGCAATATGCAGTTTGACCCCATACAGTCGGCAAATTTTCGAAGCGGTTTCGAGGTCTTCCAAAGTAAACCCTGCGGAACTGTTTCGGGCAGAATACAGCATTCCGCCCAGATAAACCGCATCCGCTCCACAACGTACCGCCGCCGTCAAAGACTCCATACTTCCCACAGGAGCTAAAATTTCAGGGTATTTCATTGTGGCTTATCCTTCAATTTCAATTGACGGAGTTCATTTTCCAGCTCTGCGATTCTGGATTTCAGAACATCATTTTCCTTGATAGCAGCATCACGTTCAATCCGGATTTTCCCTGCTTCGTCAACATAACTTCTGCTCTGGTCTGTCACTTCATCAAGACGTGCAATAGATTGGTTCAAATCATCCATTGCAGAAAGGGCTGTCATAATTGCTGCGTTGTACTGAGAAGCACCCAGTTCCATTTTTTCCTTCATCTGTGTTTCGAGCATTCTTGCAAGACCATAAACATAATTGGGTGCTTCTTCGGTCTGAAGTGTGTAATCCTTCCCAAGAATGGCAATTTTCACTTTATTCAGCATGATAAAGCTCCTTTCCTATGTATTAGAAATAGCGAATCACTGCGACAACTTTTCCAATCACATCACCACGGTTTTCAATGCCCTTGCTGAAAGAAAAAGCATTATTTCTGGTAACAATCACTGCAATATCATCAGTTGCCGTCAATGCATTTCGTTCCACAACCACAATATCCCCCTTACAGATGCTGGTATCTCCGCCATCTTCCGCATAAACCGCAAACAAGGGATTTTCGTAAATTTGGGGTAAATCCACCTTGATAAAATTCACAATATTGTCATTGGTGAACATATTAGGTTGAAACCGCTGTAACACAGGGATTCCGCTCAAATTTTGTTCACAGGCACTATCAGAAACCACAATAGCACGGTTTTTCCCTGTAGCCATGCGGATTCTCCCCTCTGTCTCCAATCTGTGCAAATAGCGATGCACCGTAGAAGTAGAGCGGATTCCAACACCCTCACAAATTTCACGCACGGAAGGTGCAATATTTTGTGTTTGAATATATTCCTTCACAAAACGATAAATTTCTTCTGCTCTCTGTACACTCATTTTACAACCCTCTCATTCAGTTTATCAAGAATCATCTTTGCCACCTTGTTGACATCTCCACAGCCCATAGTTAATACGAGGTCGCCATCCTGCACATGTTCGACCACATACTGACATACATCATCAAAGTTCTGATATTTCCGCTCGTCAGTGTATTCCGCCGTTTCATCCTCCGGAAAATAAACAGCATTCTCCATAATTTCAGCAAGATTTCTGGTATAGATACCATAGGTATTCTTTTCTCTTGAACCCATAATATCTGTGAGTACAGCAATATCCGCAATAGAAAGCGCATCCGCAAACTCCTGCAAATGCTGAACTGTTCTGGAAAATGTGAACGGCTGGAAAACAGCCCATACTCTCTTATAGTCCATTTCTTTGGCAGCTTTTAAAGTTGCAGTCAATTCTGTTGGATGGTGAGCGTAATCATCCGCAATTGTGACACCATTCACAACCCCCTTAATTTCAAAGCGTCTCCCAGCACCACGGAAATGTTCCAAGCCGTTCTTGATTTGTTCAAAAGTCAGACCCCGCTTATCACAAACCGCCACAGCAGAAAGCGCATTCAACACATTATGTTCCCCCGGAACTTGTAACGCAATGTTCCCCAGTTCCTGACCGTCTTTCAGCACAGTAAAGGAAGCCCCTGCACGGGAATCATGCTTGACATGGACAGCACGGTATTGATTTTGTTCCCCATAGCCGAAAGAAATCATTTCTTTTCCGCTAATGCCCTCAATCGCTTTGAGTGTATTAGCATCATCTCCATTGTAAATCACAGATTCAGAAGCCATTTCACAGAACTGATGGAAAGACTTGATAATATTTTCGATTGTTCCAAAATAATCCAGATGGTCAGCATCAATATTGAGAATGACAGCCGTATCAGGATACAGTTTCAGAAAATGGTCCATGAACTCGCAGGACTCACACACAAAAATATCACTTGTCCCAACGCAACCGCTTCCATGAATAATCGGAAGTTTGCCACCGATAACCGCCGAAATATCAAGCCCATTTTCTACTAAAATTTGGGTAAGCATAGAAGTAGTTGTAGTTTTGCCATGTGTACCAGTCACACAAACGGCATCAGAAAACCAACTGCTTACAATTCCGAGAAGCTCACTGCGTTCCAGAACCGGAACGCCGGAAGCCTTAGCAGCGATTAACTCCGGATTATCCGCCATGATAGCAGCCGTGTGTACAATCAGGTCAGCTCCTTCAACATTTTCAGCCTTTTGTCCAAGGGTCACAGGGATACCCATATTCCGCACCGCCTGAAGGGTATCTGTCTCGTTATTATCCGAACCAGTGAGGTAAAATCCCTTTGTATGGAGGATTTGAGCGAGTGGATACATACCTGAACCACCGATTCCAATGAAGTGAATATGCTTTTTTCCTGTTAAAATTGATTTGTTCATAAAATACACCTAATTTCTTCTTATAATGTTCACAAATTTGCATTATACTATATTCATAACTGTTTCTTGCTCACAGGGTATCTGGTTGACGATAGTATTCCCCGAAGCGGTCAGATTATTCCAGAAAATCCGAATACAGCATGAAGCAAACACAAGGAGGTTAAATAAAATTATGGAAATCACAGACATCAAAATCCGCAAAATTATCACAGAGGGTCGCCTTCGTGCGGTCGTATCTATTACGATTGACCGTATGTTGGCAGTTCACGACATCAAGATTGTACAGGGCGACGAGCGTTTGTTTATCGCCATGCCGTCACGCCGTGATGAAAACGGTGTGTTCCGTGACATTGTACACCCAATCTTGCCAGAGGGCAGAAAAATGATTGAGGACAGTATTCTTGATGCTTATCAGAAGTACCTCGCACTTGCAGAAATCGAAGAGCAGGAAAACAAGAATCCTGCCACAGAAAATTGATTCTGCTTATCCAGTTCTACCAGAAAGGAGCGGTGAAAACCGTTCCTTTCTTTTTTGATTCTGTCGAATGATTAACGTTTCTGTCGAATCACTGCATATTTCAAGATTGCAATTTGTGTTTTAGAGTCTGGTAACTCATCATTGAGAACCATTTCCACCGCCTTTTCAAAGGGAATCTTTTCCACATCAAGAAATTCATCCTTATCAAGTGACTGATTTCCGTAATGCAGACCCTCTGCCAAATACATACGAATTACTTCTGAATCATATGCCGGAGTTGGGAATAATTTTCCCAGATAAACAAATTTTTCGGAAGTACAACCACACTCTTCCAAAAGTTCCCTTTTTCCGCATTCTTCTGGATTTTCCCCGTATTCCAATTTTCCGGCTGGAATTTCCATCGTAATCTGTGCGTGGGGGTAACGGTACTGTTTCACGAACAAAATTTCGTCTTGTTCGGTAACAGCCACCACACAAACCCCACCGGAATGACGAACCACTTCCCGAAAAGCCTCGGTATTGTCTTCCAGTTTCACACGGTCACGTTCCACACGGAGAATTTTTCCCTCATAAATCACTTCCCTTTCAAGTTTTGTTTCCTCCAGATGTGCCATTGATACGACCCCTTTCTTGTTCCTGTTCACGGAGATATTGAATATACGCTTTTTCAGCAGGAATTCCGTCAACAGATAAATAATCATAACTATGTGTATGCCTCATTCCCTTAAAAAGAGGTTTGGAACAAAGCATATAAATGACAAAGAGAACAATTCCGCCAAGTGTCAGAATTACTCCATACCATAAACCAGTTAATTGATAGGAAAATACAATTTCATTGTCACCAGCTTCACAGCATACCGCCATAAAGCCATTACTTACCTCTTCAATTGTCACCGGATTTCCGTTAATCGTTGCCGACCATCCTGTTTCATAGGGAACGCTGAAAAATACTAATTTCGGTTCTTCAAGGGTAATATTCGCAGAAAATCCCTTTGCACTGTACTGAAAATTTTCACAAGCATTCTGCTGATGAATCCGGCACGCTTCCAAATAATGTCCTTCATCAAGGTTACTTTCCTCAATATCTGCCGGACGGATAATATCAGAATAGAAATCCGCCTGTTCCTCATCCAGAATCAAAGAATCAATCAGCAATTTTTCCTTGAATTCATCTGTTTTCCCTTCCAATTGTTCAGGGGTAACATAAGTATCATAAGGAAATCCCATAGGAATGTAATAATCATTCTGGTAAATCCTGAAACCATTTTCTTCCCTCAGGAAGGAAAAACCAGCAATATCCGGTTCAATTTGATTACCATCATCATCCTTCCGAATTTTCTGGAAAAAGTACTTGACAGAGAAAAGCCCCCTCAAAGTATAATGTTTCGGTTCAGCCCTTGAAGCAACATCTCTTTGAATGCCGATTTCATCATAAAATTTCATGATATTCGGATTAACCACACTCTGGAAACACCGCATACTGGAAAGCCCCCAGAACATGGGGTAATTATCATAATCTTCTGACATATCCACACGGAAATAATGAGCCTCATCCGTTTCATAGGAAATGGAAAGATGTTCTTTTCCGTGTATCGCCTCTTGGATGTATTGTTTGCTGTCAATGCTGATAGCCTTCCCAAAATACACCATTGTCATACTGCAAGCCATACACGCAACCACCGTGAGAACAGAAGCCGTCTTCATGAATGGCTTTCCCTTGATTTTTTTGGATACAACCAGATATAGCAACCCACATAACAAAATGGTAACACCAAGCTGTACGGCAAGATAGCGGTAAATATTGGCAAACTCCAAGAATTCAACCTTTCCATCTTTGTTTTTAGTTGGCAAAAGCGAAATCACACCAAAAATAAACGGAATCACAATGCAAACCCACATTGATTTTTTCCATTGAATTTGAGGGTTATCCAGTGCATAAGCGGTCATGAGTGCCATAATCAGAATTGGCATATAATACCATCTTGCATAGTATGAACCATTCAGCATATAAAATGCACTGTTAAGAATGGGAATAAATGCGCACACAATGCAAGCACCTGTCAGAATACTAGCCCAATGTTTCTTTTTCTGTCCCATGAATGCCATCACGCCAGCCATGGAAAACATTGGCAAATATCCTCCAATCGAAGCCCATTTTCCCCTGTCTGTATCGAATAAAATCGGTCTTGATGGTGGGTCTGATGTCATGAAAAAGCTTTGAATGATACGCAAAATTCTGGTTTTGTCACTGTAGAATATCATATCTTGTCCAAAAAGCATCTGTGAAACTCGTTCATTCGCCAAAATCGCCATAGCTGCCGGAACAAGCACAACCCCAGCAAGATACACCCCAATAAAAGCCTCTGCCACCAAAGCAAAAAACTTTCTCCATGTTGCCTTGAAATCCTTGCTGAAAAACATTCGAATCAGGAAATATATCACCAAAAAGACCGCTTGCCCTGCAAAGAAGAAATAGTTGATAATTGCCATAAAGGCAACCACAAGCGCAAATTTTCCACGTTGATGATTGTTAATCGCCTCTTCCATTGCAATCAGCATTAAAGGGAAAAATGCCGTCACATCCTGAAAATGATTGAAAAACAAATTGAACATCTGAAAGCCTGAATAAGTGTAAAGCATTCCCCCAATCAATGCCGCACTCCGACTCTGCACAAACCGCCGTATATAGGCATAGGCTGTCAAGGAAGCAAACCCATGTTTCAGGCATAATAGCCAAGGTATCGCATACAATACCCAATCTTTCGGCAACAATACCGTCAGCCAAAAAAACGGACTCCCTGAAAGATAAAACGCATATGACCCGATAAAACTGCTCCCTAAATCCGTCCCCCAATCCCATCCCAATAAACCGCCATTCCGAACCACCTCATTCGCATGGGCATAAAATGGCAATTGTTGAGAAACGAAATCACCATAATAAATGAAATACCCCTTGTCAAATATCACCAATGGCAATAATGTAATTGCCAAAGGAACACACCCCAACAGGAACGCTTTCAAATATAGCTCTTTCCACTGCTGAGAACCTCGCAAACTCAAAAAATGACACCTCCATAGCAACTTTTGATAATCCACTGCATATTCTGAAAATGAGAGGGATTACACTTCCATTTCCTTAATCAGGATACCCTTTTCTGATACACTAATAACCGCATATCTTGGCGGTTTCCCATCTCTTGGATTATAAATACTGCTGGGATTCAGAATATAAATCCCATCTTCATAATGATTATCCCCACAATGGGTATGTCCATAAAGCACAATATCCGCATCAAATTTCTTTGCTTCTAAGATTAACCTGCCCACACCAGACTTTACACCGAATTTATCGCCATGAGTTGCAAAAATACGGTGTCCATACGGCAAATCAATGACTTCTGTTTTTTGCATAATGCTAATCACATTCATGTAATCGCAGTTCCCTTTACAGCAATGAAATTTTTCCTCCAACTCCGGATTTTTCATCAAAAAAGTGTTCAGCTCTCGTTCACCGTCACCCAAATGAATGAACATATCCGCATCAGAATGCCGTCTGACAACCTTGTCAAGATTGGTGTAAGAACCATGGGAATCCGACATCACTACAATTTTCAAATAAAATCCCTCCTGACTGATTCTAATTTCTTCTATTATAACATAAACTGTAAAAAAAAACAATACAGTTTGAAAGAAAGAAAGGTGTTTTTTTATGAACAAAATGAAATTTTCCGACTTTGATAAACAGAAACTGAACGGCTTGTTACAGACGGTCAGTCAAAAATTAGGTGTCCCCCCTGAACAGCTCCGCCAAGACTTGCAAACCGGAAAATTTGATACCGCCCTCCAGAACATGAGCGCAGAAGATTCCAGCAAATTACAGCAAGCCCTGAAAAATCCCCAAATGGTTGAAAAGCTCATGAGTACCCCACAAGCCCAAGCCCTTTACAAAAAATTGACAGGCGGTAAATAATGGCAGATATGTTTGAGAAAGTACAAGAAATCTTGTCAGACCCCGAAAGCATGAAACAAATTTCAGAATTGGCGCAAATGCTCCAAACCGAAAATCAACCCGCCGTTCCTTCTGTCCCACAGGATGAACCGCCCAAAATGCCCCCCGATATGAACGCACTATTGCAAATGACCGAACTTTTCAAGAATCAGAAATCGGATAAAAATACCGCCCTGTTATTAGCTCTGCGCCCACATTTAGGGGAACACCGTCAAAAGCGTGTTGACCAAGCTGTCAGGATGTTGCGCCTGTGGGAAGTATGGCAGACCCTCCAGAAAACCGGAATGTTACAGAATCTCTTCTAATCCCATCTGAAAGGAGTGTACCGCATGGCAACCCCCCCACAATCCAGCTTTGATGCAATGCGTCAAGATGCCATCCGTCGTTCTCGTGAAATGCATCGCCGTGCTGTACCTCCCCATATGCAGGAAATGCCACCCCCACCGCCACCACTACCAGAACCCGAACACCACGAACCGCCCCAACATCATCCCCCCGAACCGGAACACCATCCGCCCGAATTACCACCACCCCCACCGCCGGAACAAATGCCACCGGAATTATTTTCTTTTTTTACGAAATGGGACAGCGACAGAATTTTAGTGGGAGCAATCCTCTATATCTTATGGAAAGAAAAAGCCGATACAGCGTTATTGTTGGCATTGGCATATATTCTCTTATAGCCGAAAGGAGTAAAATCATGGAACTGCTCAAAGAAAATGGATACTGGTTACTATGGAGTTTTATCGCCCTGTGGGTAGTGTTCTTTTACATTCGTCACAAAAAGAGAATTCGTTCCTTTTTGTTAGGCAGTGCAACAGGCTTAACCAGCCTAGTATTATTACACATCTTTGGCGGTGCGATAGGATATGCCCCCACATTAAGCCTAACAAATATCCTGTTTTGTGGATTATTAGGCATTCCGGCAACCGTCCTCTTAGTATTGGGAGAATTATTCCTGTAATCCTATGAAACAATTGTACTATTTTCAGCAAAAAAGGAAACATTTTTTCAAAACATATTTTCGCCATAAATGTAGCAAAAAAGCGGAGACAAAATTCATGTCTCCGCTTGCGAATATGCAACGGGAAATTACTTGATTTCGATAGTTGCGCCAGCTTCTTCAAGCTTAGCCTTGAGTTCTTCAGCTTCAGCCTTAGAAACGCCTTCCTTGAGAGCCTTAGGAGCAGACTCAACAACTTCCTTAGCTTCCTTCAGACCGAGACCAAGAACGTCCTTAACAGCCTTGATAACGCCCATCTTCTTGTCACCAAAGGAAGCAAGAATAACGTCGAATTCTGTCTTTTCTTCAGCCTGTGCAACAGGTGCGCCATTTCCTACTGGTGCTACTGCTGCTGTAACGCCAAATTCTTCCTGAATAGCCTCTACCAGTTCAGCGAGTTCGAGAACGGAGAGAGCCTTAATATCTTCAATAAACTTCTGTGTCTTTTCAGATGCCATGATAAAAAACTCCTTTATAAAATATTTGTGTAGCACGGTATCACGCTCCATGCATAGCGGACAGAAAATACTGTCATCACACCGCAAAAATTATGCAGCTTCCTCTGTAGTTTCGCCGTTTTTGTCGACAACAGCCTGCAACAAAGCAGCCAGTTTCTGAATCGGACCTTGCAGAGAACCAACCAACTGAGCCAGCAATACATCCTTGCTCGGAATCTTAGAGAGTGCGACAACCTTCGCTTCATCGTAATATTCGCCCTCTACACAGCCAGCCTTCAGCTTGAAAGAGCCGTTAGCCTTAGCGGACTTCTCAGCATATTCGCCCAGAATTCTAGCTGGTGCAGTCTGGTCATCATTGGAAATAGCAATTGCAGTAGTACCATTGAGAACATCATCAAACTGATTCATTCCCATGTTATCAAGCGCACGTCTGAGCATGGTATTCTTCTCAACGAAATACTCTACATTAGCTTCACGCAGATTACGGCGTAAAGTGGTATCATCTGCAACAGTAATTCCTCTGTAGTCAACCAGCACGAAAGAAGCAGCACCCTTGAGCTTTTCCTCTAATTCGCTGACTCTTGCCTGCTTAGCCTTGAGAACATTTGCACTTGGCATTCAAATTCACCTCCATGTAATGACTATCGTATCATTGGAGAAAGAAAACGCTCCTCAAAAAATCGGGGAGCGAGTGAATTTCATATCAAAATCACGTTAGCACTCCTCGGTCGGACTTACGGCATTCGCCACCGACTGTCTTTAGAATACGACTTTATTAGTATAGCACATTTCGGGGAGTTTGTCAAGCCTTTTTTTCAAATTTTTTCTTAAAAGGTATCTTCATAAGAAACCGCCATCCCGATTTCGTGATATACCCTTCCAAAATCTGACAATAATCGAAAAGCTCCTGTACAGTATCCGGATTCATTAAATCCTCTTTTGTGTACTCTTTCACATTCTGATTAGGCACAAACGGATACAAATAGTAAGCTAACATATTCAAATCTTCTTTTTCGTCAAGTCGATAACATCGGGCGCACTTCTGCGATTTTGCAAATTTTGTTCTTTTCTGAGTCTTCCCTGACGGATAAGCTCATAAACTTTTTGTTCGTCACCATTGGAAAGCGCATCCCGATAATTCTGGAGGTTGCTGATAAGAATATCGAGTTCCTGCAAAAGGCTGTCTTTGTTTTCCATAAAAAGCCCCGTCCACATATCCTCATTCATAGTAGCAATTCTGGTCATATCGTGGAAACTACCGCCGGAAAACCCACATTCCAGCTCAATGACAGGGCTTTCGACATAAGAACTTGACACCACATGAGCGAGCTGTGACGTGTAAGCAATCATTCTGTCGTGCATTTCGGGGGTGGTAACGACGAACCGCCGGAAGCCAATCTGATGAGCGAGGTTCTTAATCTGCGCAATGACATATTTTGGAGTAGTCGGGAGAGGGGTCATAATGAAGTTAGCCCCTTGGTACAAGTCCTCATCAGAGACATCATATCCGGCACGTTCTTTCCCAGCCATTGGATGGGTACTGAGATACTGCACCTCAAAGGGAGCGCAAACGTCCGCCATTTCCTGTGGTAAATCGGTCTTGACACCACTCACGTCAATAATGATAGTTCCCTTACTCATAGTGGAAACGTGTTCTTTAACCCATTTCCGGATATGGGGAGGATACAGGCAGACAATCACGACATCAAATCCACTGCAATCATCAGTAACAATCCCATCAATGACATTTTCATCAAGGGCTTTTTGAGCAGTAGCAACAGTACGATTCCAGCCAAAAACTCCATGTTCCGTATACGCATGAAGAGCCTTAGCGATAGAACCGCCAATCAAACCCAAACCAGCAATCAAAACTTTCATGATTTCACCTCATTAACCAACAACATTTTGAATTTTATCAATCCGGAAATAATCATTCTCTTTTGTGACAGTAATCAACATTCGTTTTTCACTGCCATTGATATAATTATCAGAGCGTTCCTGCCAGCCGGCGGTATCGCCCTTATAACGTACAATACAAGTATAAGTATCATGGTCTCTCCGAATTTCCTCAATTTCGGGAGAATAAGAGAAAATGGAAGGATTTTCAGGGACATTATAACACCCTGTAACAGCATCATAATAGAACGATTCACCGGCAGCCTTAATATTGGGGCGTTCTTCGCTCATCACCCCAAACATTTGATTTGCCCTTTGAGCAACAATATCCCCCGAAATTGACACAATCTCGAAATTCACATCATAATTGGACAAATCGTCATGCATAATAATATCCATAATCGCCGCCGGAAACATTCTTTCCGCATTCAAGGAATCATTGCTTTCAAAAGCCCCCATATCCACCACCGCAACCGGATACAAAGCCTGTTCAATTTCGTTTTTGGTAGAAGCACCACCCACGAAACTACCAGCAAGCCCAGCCACCCAACGAATGAGACTAATCAACCCAATCACTGCCAATAAAAGGCATAATGCCCCAATGATAAAATAAGAATTTCGTTTCCAGAATCCATGAAAAGAAGACCCACGCATCACAGCGGTTTCACTGCGCATTCTTGCGAGTTCTTCCGCCGATGCATGGAAAGCGGAATTTAATTCATCCTCTTCTTCGCTTTTTTTTTTTAACAAAAGGCGGGTCAGGAATGGTTTCGCCTTCTGGTAATGCACTTTCAGCCTTAACCCCTGTCATATGTTGCCAAATGACGGAAGGAGGGTCAGGGATTTCGGTTGGTTCATCCTCTTCAATGGATTCAACCTCTTGAGGAGTATCCTCAATTTCAGCAGTATCAATTTGTGGAGTATTTTCCCTTGGGGTATCATCAATATTTTCAGGTTGGAGCAACTGAATAGGAGGTTGCTCAACCTCTTCTGCAAAATTAGGTTCTTCCACAAAGCTGGGAACTTCCTCAATGTCAGATTCTTCCTCAACGTCGGGTTCTTCTTCAATGTCAGATTCTTCCTCAACGTCAGATTCTTCCTCAACGTCAGGTTCTTCCTCAACGTCGGGTTCTTCTTCAATGTCAGGTTCTTCCTCAATGTCGGGTTCTTCTTCAATGTCAGGTTCTTCCTCAACGTCGGGTTCTTCTTCAATGTCAGGTTCTTCCTCAACGTCGGGTTCTTCTTCAATGTCAGATTCTTCCTCAACGTCGGGTTCTTCCTCAACGTCGGGTTCTTCTTCAATGTCGGGTTCTTCTTCAATGTCGGGTTCTTCTTCAATGTCGGGTTCTTCTTCAATGTCGGGTTCTTCCTCAATGTCGGGTTCTTCCTCAATATCAGGGTCTCCCTCAGGCTCAAACTGTTCCAGCAATTCCTTAGGAAAAGGAGGCGGTTCAAGGTCAGTCACCATCACAGCGGTTCGAGTTTCCTCAGAAGTATAGAGTTGAATAGGCTCATCAGCTTCCACCTCTGGGATACCGTGATGACTTTCAATAGGCACTTCAACCCCCGAAAGACCTTGCCAATTTTCGGCAGTTTCCTCCTGTAGGACAGGGGATGCAAACGTTCCCTGAGACTTTGGAACTGATTCAGGCGCAGTTGCCGCCGGTTCGGGAGTAGATTCAGCCTTTTTCCGATGGCGCAACCGAGGGAAACCGGAAGGCTTTTTTGGTTCTTGGGGTACATCAAGGTGATTCAACCGCCGTTCTTTTTTCCGTTTCAAAGAAGGAGGTTCAGGAATCATATCCATAGTTAAATGCACAGGGGGTTCAGGAATCAAATTTTCATTTTTTTTTACTTCTTCTTTGGGAGAAGAGACAACAGGCATCGCATTGGGAGAAGATGAAACCTCCTCTTCATCGTCATAATCATCAAAATCGTCATCATCATAATCATCTTCGTCATAGTCATCATCATCAAAGTCGTCGTCATCATCAAGCCCGAAAGAAGAAACCTGTGGTTTTGCAGGTGGCACGGGAACAGTTTCGGGTACAGCCGGAACGGTTTCCGGTTCAGAAGTTTCAGAAATATCATCCTCAAAGATGGATTTCAATTCATTATGCAATTCTTCAAGGGCTTCAGGCTCAACCGGAACAGGCTGTTCCTGAATGGGTTCAGTCTCTGGTAACTCCTTTTCTTTTTTGCTGAACAATTTCTGAAAAATGGAAGGTTTCTTTTCGGTATTTTGTTCCTTTGAAGCTTTCACATTTTTGGAAATTTTTTCTTCTGACGGATGGGAAGCAGTTTTTTCCACCTTATGCGGAGTAGGCTTTTCAGCCTTATGAGCAGTAGTCTTTTTTGCTTTAGTGGGAACAGATTTTTCAGTTTTATGGGAAGAAGACTTTGCACCCTTATGAGAGGATGATTTTTCCGATTTATGGGGAGCTGATTTTTCGGACTTATGAGAAGTAGACTTTTGTGTTTTCTTAGATTTCTCGGACTTTTCAGACTTCTCAGACTTTTTAGATTTTTCGGGACTTTTTTTCTTGGAAGAGCTTCCGGAAGAGCTGGAATTTTTATGTGATTTTTTGGAAGTTACCGCCATAGCCTTTTCTTTTTCCTCAGCCATAGCAGCAGCCTTTTCAGCAGCGTATTTTTCGAGAGCCGCCGCCTCTTCTTCGGCACGGCGTTTCCGCAGTTGTTCACGAATCAATTCCGCACGGGAGCGAACAATTTCCTCACGTTCTTCCTGTCTGTCGTCCTCTTCATCATAATACGATTCATCGGGCATCACGTCGGAAACATCCACAGGAGTAATCACACGTTTGGGAGGGTCTGGAATATCCTGAAAAGCCCGAAATGCTGGAGTTGCACCTTCCGGAGTTCTGGGCAGTTTACCTTCATCCAGACGGTCACGCATTCTGACAGCTGGATTTTGTGAAGGCGCATCAGAAAAATGACTGACTGGAGGCGGTACAACAATGGGTTCATGTTGAGGAGCGGGAGGGATGGGCGGTCTTGGAATTTCGTCTGGAATCTTCCAACTTTGTTCCTGTTCCACATCCTGAGCGATTTCTTCCACACGGCGGAGAGCCTCATCACTTGCACCGCTATGATTTGCCAACGCAGCCCTTTGCGCTTCTCTCTGTTCACGTTCATCAATATGACCGAGGAGGTTGCTCAAAAGCTGGTCAATATCTTTACTTTCTTTGTTATCTTTTCCATCTTTGTTCATATGCAAATTCCCACTCTCTTTATCTGATTTGACCTGTTCCGGTAATCTGATACTGCATAGAAGTTAATGCAATCAACCCCATTGGACCTCTTGCATGAAGTTTTTGCGTGGAAATGCCGATTTCCGCTCCAAATCCAAACTCTTCCCCGTCCGTAAAACGAGTAGAAGCATTCACATAAACCGCCGCAGAGTCAATATGATTCATGAAATATTCTGCATTTTCCATAGATTCCGTTACAATGCATTCTGAATGGTGAGTACTGTACTTCACAATATGGTCAACGGCACTTTCCACGCTGTCCACAACATGAATAGCAATTTCATAATTACCATATTCCTTGAAATAATCCTCTTCCGTCACAGGAATCACGCAGTCACCCAGAATTTTCTTGACAGTCTCATCACCGTGGATAATCACCTGATGTTCGTCAAATCTGGCTTTAATTGCCGGAATGAAAGTTTCCGCAATATCCTGATGAACGAGAAGTGTTTCAATGGCATTACAAACAGAAGGTCTTTGTGTTTTGGCATTATCAGCGATATTGACCGCCATGTCAAGCTTTGCAGAAGCATCTACAAATACATGGCAATTTCCAGCCCCTGTCTCAATGACTGGAACAGTAGCCTGCTTGACAACAGCTTGAATCAAACCAGCTCCCCCTCTGGGAATCAGAACATCAAGATACCCATTCAAGCGCATCATATCCCCAGCGGTTTCACGGTCAGTTTTTTCCACAAGCTGAACGATTTCCGCAGGGAGACCGACAGACTGCAAAGCCTCCTGCATGACCTTCACAAGGGCAGTATTAGAATTGATAGCTTCCTTACCGCCACGCAGAATCACAGCATTTCCAGCCTTCAAGCAAAGTACAGCAGCATCCACCGTCACATTGGGACGGGATTCAAAGATAATCCCAATCACACCAATGGGAACACGCACTTGACGAATCCGCAAACCATTGGGACGAAGCCAACCGCCGATTTCCTCACCAATCGGGTCAGGCAAAGCCTTGACTTTCAATACCGCATTGGCAATCGCAGAAATACGCTTTTCATCCAATTTCAATCTATCCTGCATAGCAGGGGTCATATTGTTAGCCTGTGCATTTTGCATATCAATTGCATTCGCATCAAGAATCCGTTGCACATTGGCAACCAAAGCATCAGAAATCGCCTGTAAAGCGTTGTCTTTAAGGAGAATACCAGCAGAAGCAATAATTCTCTTTGCCTCTTTCGCCTTTTGTCCGAGAGTTTCCATATAATTCATAAAAATTGCTCCTTTCAATTATTTTTAGATGCAGGGAAACAAGTTCCCATTGGTTCACCGTCAAAAAGTTTATATAAATCTTCGGGATTTTTACCGTTCATAATGACCATATCAACACCAGCAGTAGTAGCAATTTTCGCAGCGTTAATTTTAGTAGCCATACCGCCCGAACCAAGCCCACTGCCAGCACCGCCGGCAATAGTTTCGATAGAATCGTCAATTTCCTCCACAACAGGAATGATATAAGCATTCTCATCCTTTCGTGGGTCAGAAGAATACAATCCGTCAATATCAGATAGAATAATCAAGGCTTCTGCACCAGCGATAGAAGCGACAATGGCAGAAAGCGAATCATTTTCGCCAATTTCCAGCTCCAATTCATCAATAGCAACTGTATCATTTTCATTCACAATCGGAATGCAGTTGACTTTCACAAGAGCATCAATAGCATTCCGCACATTATCCACTCTGTCAGGAGTGCTAATGATAGTCTTTGTCAGGAGAATTTGAGCAACAGTAATACTGTACTTTGAAAACATTTCATCATAAATATGCATGAGTTCGCATTGTCCCACCGCAGCAGCAGCCTGTTTTTCGGGGGTAGTTTTGGGGCGTTCAGCGAGGTTCAATTTTCCCATTCCCAAGCCGACCGCACCAGAAGAAACCAATATCAGCTCATGCCCTGCATTCTGAATATCAGATAATACTCTGGTTAAATTCGTCATACGGCGAATATTCAATTTTCCTGTTTTATGTGCAAGAGTAGAAGTGCCAAGTTTAATGACAATTCTCTTTTTATTTCTGAAATCAATCATAAATTCGATTCCTTTCTAATTAACTTGATTTGTGGGGTGTCCTTCCAAGAAATTCCGCAGATTATCCGCCACAATATTGACCAGCCTGTCACGGGTTTCCAGCGCAGACCAAGCAATATGAGGAGTAATAATGCAATTTTTAGCAGTTTTCAAGGGAGTATCAGGAGACATAGGCTCTTTTTGAAGGACATCCACCCCAGCACCAGCGATTCTGTCAGAATTGAGAGCGTCCGCCAAATCCTGTTCATGGACAATCCCACCCCGAGCAGTATTGATAACGAAAGCCGTCGGCTTCATCAATTCCAGCGTTTCACGGCGGATTAAATGTTCTGTTTGTTCTGTCAAAGGACAATGCACGCTGAGAACGTCCGCCCTTTGGAAAGCTTCTTTTTGAGATACAATTTCAAAGGGGCAATTTTCTGGAACAGTCCTTGTATTGACAATGACCTTCATTCCGAACGCATCCGCCACTTTGGCAACACCCTTGCCAATGCTTCCATAGCCAATAATCGCAAAAGTTTTCCCATACAATTCATGGACAGGGTACGGAAAATAGGAAAAAGTCTCACTCCGTTCCCACTCCCCATCTGCAACAGCTTTTTCATAAGTACGCAGATTTCCAGCCAAAGAAAGCAACAAAGCAAAAGTATGTTGCACCACAGCATTCGTAGAATATTCCCCTGCATTGCAAACAGTGATACCATGTGCCGTCGCAGCTGGAATATCAATATTATTGTAACCTGTTGCAAAAAGCCCGATATATTTGAGATTTTTGCATTGTTCCATCACTTCCGCAGTAATAGGGGTTTTATTGACAAGAACAATATCAGCATCACCGATTTTTTGAGCAGCTTCTTCAGGTTTTGTCATACCACAGCAGACAACCTCCCCGAATTCCTCAAAAACCGAAAAGCCCATATTCAATGCGGACATGGTACTCCAATCAGGAATCACAATTTTCATCATTCATCCTCCTCACGATTGCCAGAATTTTCCTCTTCATCCTGTTTTGTTTTTTTATCTCTGTCAATGGTATTCGCAAAAATCAAAGCCAAAACCAAAGCAATCGCCTCAGCCACACCCATGGAATAGAAAAAACCCGGATTATCCCAGAGGTACAGAAACAGCGTACATGGCACAGCAATTGCAAGTATCAGGTGATGACTTTTCCGGTAGCGGATAAATTGCAGTCCGAACACCAAAAAACAAAGCAATGACAACACAATCTGTATGAAAATATTTGGCAAAAATGAACCCGTCATGTTTCATCCTCTTTCTGTTCATCAGTGGTTGGGGTTTCAGCTGAATCATCTGGATTTTCGGTTACTTCTTTTGGTTCTTCTTTTTCTTTATCAACAGTATATTCCAACACAACCGCCAAGACCATTGACACAGCAACCGTCAAACCCACGACACTGAAACCCGTTTGTGTCTGTGTGTGATAAACAAGCAAAGTTGAGGGAAGTGCCACAGCAAGCACCAAATGATAATATTGTTTTTTGCGAATAAATTGCACCACACAAATAATAAATGCAAGTATCGCTAATACAACATGAAATTTGATTGTCGCATAAAAATACAAATTTTCCATTTTGATTGACTCCTTATATTTGAAAGCTAAAAACATTCAATTTATATTATAACATAAAGAAAGCAGAATTGCAAGGGTATCAGCGAAAAAAAACAAATGAATTCTATTTTTACTGTTCATGACAAATTTTTCCGCACTTCCTCCAGCAATTGACAAAGCATAGACCACTCTGATTTTGTAGGAATATGATTCCCATACCGTACCCGATAATAAATTTCCGTGACAAATTTCGCCAATTCCGGTGCAGGAATTCCGCCGGACTTCTCCAAAATTTTAGCAGGGGTATCCTGTTTTGAAAAATCCGTATTCCAATGTTTGAGTGCATCCAGCCAAAGCGCATAGCCGACCCGATAATTTTCAGAAGAGAGGGGTAATTTTCGGAATTTCCGATATTGATGTTTCCATGAGATTTTCCGAGGAGCATGGTAAATTTTCGCCGTATCGCTTTCCAAAAGTTCCACAGAATCGAAATATTCCATTTGTTCGGATGTTCTGACAACAGGAGCTTTTGCAAAAATCAACCGCCTTAACGAATCCCACAAATGAGAAAGCACCATTCCAATAGTCTCCAAAAATTCCCCTCTGAATTTCACCATCAGAAACAGAATTCCCCCCACAACAAGCGCACAAATAATCCCTGTCAAAACAGAATTATCCGCAATGGTAGGGCTATAATTGGGTGTTGCTACCACTTCCGAAAAAAAACTTTCCCCGAACAATAGCAAAGCGATATTGTGAACAAGATGCAACAACCACATTCCAACCGTCTTCAAAAACCATCCCGCCGCATAGGCAATCCGTTCCCCAAAAAGAAACAAAATTGCAGACGGCAACAAAAACAGCCCTAATATTTTGAGATTATGTGAGTAAAACCCTTTTGGAAGTTTCCTCCCATTGGAAGCGATTTCCGATAACATGAGCCGATTTTTCAGAATGCAAAACAAAACCGCCGTCAAAGCAAGCATTACAAAGCAATCCCTACCAAGGGAAGCACTTCCCTGCAAAAAGCAGAAAATCGTACTAATCACATACGAAACACAAACCAATATCAGTGAATACACCGAAAGCAACGCTTTTTCAGGCAGTCTCAATATTTGCCAATACAGCAAATACCCCACCCCGATAAAAATAGCCCCAGTGACTGCACCGCTCATATTCATGAACTGCGAAAACAAGAAATAACTCCCCACCCCAAACAAAAGCATTATCCCCCTAGCCAATAACCCAGCCAGCAAGAGCGATTGTTGCTCCAATTTCATTGTATAACGGCGGTGAAGCCAAGCCACAACCATCAGCACGAAATTACCGCCCAAAAAAGCATATGCCATTGACAGAGGTAGCATTTTCCATCCACAGAACCAATACCATACCGGAAAGCACCCCAGCACCGGACAGACCGCCGCCAGCAATTGAAAAAAGTGATTTCGTTTCATGGGCTTTCAGCCTCCTCATAAATGGGGATAAAATCAATTTCACCTGTTTCACAAGGCGAAGTTAAAATAACATCAGCATCAGGATATTGCATTTTCAACCTGCGAATATCTTCCGAAAGATACGGCGCAACCAAAATGAGCCTAGCACCAGCCGGAATGGTAACACAATTCCGGAGCATTTCTTTTGGTTCGTTGTCAAGTGCGGAAAGATAGCGCAGTAGTTGCAAATATCCAGCCGGAGAGCCGTCAACCTCCACCGAAAAAGGTTCACCATGCACCAAGCAATTACTCTGTACCCGAAAAGAAAGCGTCTTTTTGGTCAATTTATGAAACAATTGAGCAAGAACTCTGACAGTATGTTCCGAAACATCATCATGAACATACCGTCTTCCGAATTCGCTTTTCTGAATGGTAAAGCAAACACACAGCCTTTCATTCCGGACGGGTTCTTCATTCCGAACGAAGAGAAAACCCAATCTTGCAGAAGTTTTCCAATCAATGCGTCGAAACGGCTCATAACCAGTATAAGGGCGAATTTCCGCCATGACAGCAGGGTCATTGACAAGGCTGTAAAGAATAGGTTCTTCACCAATCGTCCAGCTAAGCGAACGGAGGAAAGGAATTTCAGTTTCATAGCATTTCGGAAGCACAACCAGCACACCGCCGGCATCCTCAGCAGATTGAGAAGAACGAGCCGTTCCGAACAAATCCGACGACACAAGCAGAACCTTTTCAATGGTATATTCTCCCCGAAGCAAAGCAGTGACGTGCCACTGTCGCTCAATCCGTGACCGACTGCGCAGAAAGAACAGACTTGACACAAACCGAGTACCCCCAGTAACCGTAGAATGTGTACCAGCAAAGTCAAGATGTTCAGAAACCGCATATTCTGACCGAATCCAAGGCAATGGCAAAAAGCCCCGATTTTCGATTTCCTCAATCAAAAGAAAGCTGTCCCCCTCTGTGACCTCTTCCCTGTCGAAATGACACCGATAAGAGATAGATTTCATACCATGTTTTTCATAAAGCACCGCCTGAACGAGATACGTCACAACGAACAATACCAGAATCAAAATCAGCTTTAACATATCACTCAACCGGAACAGCGACTTCTTCCACCATTCTCAAAGAAGCCTCACGGCGAAATTCAAGCCTTTGAAGCCGTTCTCCGCCCTTCATGATAAGGCGGTGAGCAATCACTTCAGCCGCAACTGCCTGAACATCCTCAGGAATGACGTAATTTCTCCCCTGCATCCCAGCCCAAGCCTTAGAGCATAATTGTAAAGCCTGTAAACCTCTGGTAGAAAGTCCAATAATAGTAGTTCTGTCACTTCTTGTTTTTTCGGCAATGGCTAAGAGGTATTCAAGAATGGGTTCAGAAACGGTAATTTTTGCAACGGCATTTTGTGCCTGAATCAATTCTTCCACTGTGCAGACAGGCTCAGAGACACTTTGACTAGCCCCTGTCAAAATGAGCCGTTCCGCCTCTTTTTCGGGATAACCCAAATGTAGGCAGAGGAAAAATCTATCAAGTTGAGCCTCAGGGAGAGGGTAAGTGCCCTGTGTTTCAATGGGGTTTTGAGTAGCAATCACGAAAAACGGTTCAACAAGTGGCATGGTTTCGCCGTCAAGCGTAATCTGCCGTTCCTGCATACATTCCAATAATGCGGATTGTGTACGAGGAGTAGTACGGTTAATTTCGTCAGCGAGTAAGATATTAGTAAATACTGCGCCTTTCCGGAAAGTAAACTCTTGAGTTTTCTGATTAAACCAGTGAATACCAGTCACATCAGAGGGAAGCAAATCTGGGGTAAATTGAATCCGGCTGTGATAGCATCCAATCGAAGAAGCGAGAGCCTTTGCAAGAGTTGTCTTGCCAGTCCCCGGAATGTCGTCAAGCAGAACATGACCACGACAAAGCAAAGCCGCAATCACCCTGTCAATGACATCATCTTTTCCGACAATAGCCTTAGCCATGCTGTTGTGGAGTTTTTGAGCAAATGTTTGAACCATAAAATCAATCCTTTCAAAAAAATTATTCCGCAAACTGTGACTGATACAAATTCGCATAGAAACCGCCCTGTTGCATCAAGCTGTCATGAGTCCCCTGCTCAATGATATTGCCGTCACGCATGACAAGAATATGATTAGCACTTTTGATGGTAGAGAGACGGTGAGCAATGATGAAACTAGTTTTCCCCTGCATGAGCGTTTCGAAGGCTCTTTGAATACGGTGTTCCGTGCGCAGGTCAATCGAGCTGGTAGCCTCATCAAGGATGAGCATAGGAGGGTCAGTGAGCATAATCCGAGCGATACAGAGCAATTGTTTCTGTCCCTGTGACAATCCGGAGGAATCCGAGATAACCGTATCATACCCATTCGGAAGCCGTTTAATGAAACCATGCGCATGAGCGGAGCGGGCAGCCTGTTCAATTTCCTCACGAGTAGCGGAGGGCTTGCCATAGGCGATATTTTCGGCAACTGTTCCGGTAAAAATCCAAGTTTCCTGTAGTACCATCCCGAATTGACTGCGCAGGCTGTCTCTTGTCATGGTTTGGGTGCTAATGCCATCAAGGAGAATCTGACCGGATTGAATTTCATAGAACCGGAGCAACAGATTGATGATAGTTGATTTACCGCACCCCGTAGGGCCCACAATAGCGATTTTCTGTCCTGATTTGGCATTCATGGAAAAATGTTGAATCAAGGGTTTTTCAGGGACATAGGAGAAAGAAACGTCCTGCAACTCCAAATTTCCTTTGCAGGAATCGACTTGAAGGCACTGACTGTCATCAGGTTCAGCCGGAGCATCCAGCACATCAAAGACACGTTGAGCGCAGGCAATGGCATTTTGCAACTCAGCAACAACGCCGGAAATTTCGTTAAAAGGTTTGGTATACTGATTAGAGAACGCTAAGAAGCTAGCCAATTTTCCGACACTCATAACACCAATCCAAGGAAAAGCCCCGATTGCCCCCAATGCGCCGAACGTCCCGACAGAAGCATAAATCAAGCTATTGACGAACCGTGTCGAGGGGTTACTAAGGGAAGCGAAAAAGGTAGCTTTTCGCCCAGCCTCAGCGAGTTCCTGACTGACTTGACAAAATCTGTCAATTGCCCTATCCTCATAAGCGAAAGCCTTGACAATTTTCTGATTGCCGACAAGTTCCTCAGTCAATGCACCGACATCGCCCCTTAATTTGGACTGTTTCTGAAAAGCATCATGAGAAAGGGCGGTCAATTTCCCAGCGACAAGCAACGAAAACGGTGTCAACAGAACGACAAGGATGGTAATTTTGACATTGATAGTCAGCATAAAAACGAGCGTCCCCAAAATGGTAATCAATCCAGTAAACAATTGAGCGAACCCCTGTAGCAATCCATCCGAGAGGATTTCAATATCAGAAATCACTCTAGCAATCATATCGCCCCTAGCATTGCCATCAATGTAAGAGATAGGCATTTTTTCAAGTTTAGCAGTGAGTTCAGAGCGGAGGTCTTTGACCGTCCCGAAGGAAAGGCGGTTAATAAAAAGTCCCTCCAGCCATTGAAACAGCGCACTCACGAGGATAATTCCCACCAGCACCAGCACAATTTTTTTCAGCCCCACAAAGTCAACCTGTCCAGCGGAGACAGCATAATCGACCGCCTCACCAATCAGCACCGGAACAATGAGAGAAAGCGAAATTCCCACAAAGGCGCAGACAATTGTTAAAATCAAGTAGTTTCGATACGGCTTTGTATAATTGAGAATTCGAACGATAGTATTTTTCAATTGAAATCCCCCCTACTGCATTTGAGACTGATAAATTTCCTGATACACTTCACAGGATTGCAAAAGCTCTTCATGAGTCCCCATTCCAACGCACACACCGTCATCCATGACAAGAATCAAATCCGCCTGCATAAGGGAAGTCGCTCGTTGTGAAATGACGACAGTCGTCATACCCTGACAGCGTTCTGCGAGGGCTTTTCTCAGTTTAGCATCAGTCGCATAATCAAGCGCACTCATACTATCATCAAGGATGAGAATATCAGGTTTTCCGGCTAATGCCCTAGCGATAGTAAGACGTTGTTTCTGACCGCCGGAGAGGTTGCGCCCGCCCTGCACAAGGTGCGTTTGCAAGCCATACTGCAAAGCATCCACGAATTCAGAAGCCTGCGCAATTTCAACAGCATTCCTAAGTTGTTCTTGACTTGCATCAGCATCCCCCCACCGGAGATTTTGTTCAATCGTACCAGTAAAAAGCACCGCCTTTTGAGGAACGACACCAATTTTTTGATGCAATTTTTTTTCTTGATAGTTCCGGACATCCTGACCGAAAACCCGAACCGTGCCACTGGTGGCATCATAACTGCGATTGATGAGGCTGGCAATGGTAGATTTCCCCGAACCAGTACCGCCGATAATACCGAGAGTTTGTCCTTTTTGCAGAGTAAAATTGATACCGGAAACAGCCAAATCACCGCCCCCATGATACCCGAAACTGACATTTTCGAAAGCAATTGCCTCTGTAAAGTCGTGTGGAATTTCCGTGCCATCCTGCATAGTAGAGGGTGTTTCCAGCACCTGCGCCACACGGAGAGAGGAAGCCTGCGCTTTGGTGAGGACTTGAATTAAATTCGCCAACTGTACCATAGCAAGCAAAATTTGTGTCATATAATTGGTGAAAGCGGTCAAATCGCCCTGACTCATGCGCCCAGTATCAATATGAACACCCCCGAACCACAGCACCGCAACAATACCAAGATTCATAATCAAGAAGGTCATAGGGTTCAGAATCGCAGAAATTTTCCCGACAGCAATCATACTTTGTTCGAGGTCAGCGCATTCATGTTGAAAAGCATCTGTCTCCTGTTGTTGGCGAGAGAAAGCACGAATCACACGCATACCATCAAGATTTTCACCTGTCCTTCTGGCGATACCGTCAAGCTTTTTCTGGTTAAGGGAATACATAGGAATGGTTTTGGTCATGACGAAATACAGCACAGCCCCAGCAAGCGGAGCAATCACCAAAAAAATCAAAGCAAGTTGCCAGTCAATCAAAAGCGACATCACAACCGCACCACCCACGAGAAACGGCGCACGGGAAGCAAGCCGGATAAACATATTGACCCCCTGTTGAGAAGCGGTTACATCATTCGTAATCCGATTAATAAGGGTAGACGTTCCCAAATTGTCAAGTTCCGTATGAGAAAGTGTGTTAATATGCCGGAAGAGAGCCTCTCTCAAATCCGCCCCATACCGGAACGCACACCGAGCCGCCAAATATTGACACGTCAACGCAAATCCAAGCCCACAAAACGCAAGCAAGGCAATGAGAGCGCACATTTTCCCAATATAAACAGGGTCATTTCTGGCAATACCATTATCAATAATTTTCGCCATAACAGTAGGTACAATGAGTTCAAAAACAGCTTCCAAAAGCTTAAAAAGTGGAGCAATAATCAATTCCAATTTGTAAGGCTTCAGAAAGCGTAATAATTTTTGCATAACATCCATCCTTTCAAAATAGAGCATATTTCTATTATACAATAATTCCTGAAAAATTGCAACTATTTACAAAGAATGTATAATTTTATTTTTTTTGCCAATCATAACGTTGGAGGTGTTAATATTGAAAGAATACCATAAAAGCAAGAACGCTGAAAAAATCCGTTTTTGGGTCGTCCTGATGATTTGCGCCTTATTGGTAGCAAGTGCCTGTTGGTTTGCCTATCTCAAAACCAAAAAGGAAATGCAGATGAAAGTAAGTTCCATTGTGCATAATGACCTGACAGCAGCCGTTCCTGAAACAGAAACCCGCCGACCGTTGGAAACATTCCCACCGTCTACCAATCCCCCTGAAACCGAACCGCCCGAAACCACACAGCCTGTCAAGGCGACATTCCCCCCACAAACGCAAGCTGTCGCCGTCAATGCCCCCATGGAAACAATCCCCGAACCCTTGACAAATCCCCCCATGCCCACACAACCCCCGATAGAATCCGCCGGATTGATAGAACCTACTGAACCCCTCACCAATCCCCCAGCCCCTACCGAAGTGATAGAAACATCTGACCCCACCACAGAAACAGAATTCCTTCCAACAGACCGAAACCCAATATATCCAATGGCAGGGAAAATATTACAATCGTTCAGTGATGGCGAATTAGTGAAATCTTCCACTACCGGAGTATGGCAGACCCATAACGGCATTGACATTTCTGGTTCTCTTGGTGATGAAGTTCATGCAATGGATGCAGGAGTAGTCAAGCAGATTACACAAGACCCCTTGTGGGGAATCGTAGTAGTCATTGACCATAAAAACGGCATACTCAGCCGATATTGTGGCTTGAATACAGGGCTTACCATTTCAGAAGGCGATACCGTCACCGCCGGAATGACAATCGGCGCATTAGGTGACACCGCAGAAATTGAAGGCGCAATGGAAACCCACCTGCATTTTGAAGTATTGCAAGGTGAAACCTATATTGACCCCATAAAATATTTGACAGGGGAATAAATCAAAAAAGGGCTGAGAAAATTCTCAGTCCTTTTTATGATGCAAATTTTACACATTCACACGCTCATCAATGAACTTTCTGACATTTTCCGGTTCTAAACCCAGAACCACACCGAATTCCTGCAACATGAGATTTTCAGCATTTTTCATAGCATTTTCATCCATAGAAGAAAAGCGTTTTCCGTTCGCCTCTGAGAACTGTTTCCGGAAATACAAAGAAGAAATCAATTGCACAAGGGCTTTTTGGTCATCTCCCTTGAGAACTTGAGCATACATTTCCCGACGTTCACGGCGGTTATCTGTCCATACAGATTCATCCTCTGAACGTGGCATACCGTCAATCAAATCAAGCACTTCCTCACGGGAGAGGAGCGGACGGAGCTTTTCACCAGCTGCCGCAACAGGCACATAATAAGTAGAATTGGGGTCAGAAAGTGGTTTCAGCTTATAATACATAATTTCCGTGACACCATCCGGACTTTGTGTCTCTTTGGAGACTACCTGACACACACCGGAACTTTTATAAACAACATAATCATTCATTTGATAATCCATAACATACCTCCATTTTTTAATACGAAACCCATCATATTTATTATACCATATTTTGAAAAAAATTGTTATAGATTTAATGCACAAAATTTCATGTTAAAATTTATCAATTATACACAATATTCAATAAAATTTCCGATGTCCCTGCATTTCCGCCAATTCGTGAAGGAAGTAATCCAAAGAATTGAGATTTTCAGAAATAAAAGTCTGGTCAGCCTGAAATGAAAAGAAGATACCACTTTGATAGGCACTTTCTTTGGATTTGAAACTTCCCTCAATGGAGCAATGACCTTTTTTATCAAACGTAACGGACAGCCGAGAGCGTTGGAGAAAATTGCCATAATCAGAAAGTACCGCAGAACTCCCCACCCGACAGCCAAGAATATCCCAAGCAGTATCGAGCGCAATATAAAAATCATACAAATTCCCAACGGTAATATCACACCCAAACGCACAAGAAAAAGCCTTGTCTCTGTAGGAAATCCCGAAATCGCCAGACAGACCGCCCACCTGAATAGAATAGTCATCCTGTTCATGGAAATTCAGAAATTGGAGAACAAATTGAGTTTCTCCCAAATCAAGCGAAAACAAATCATAAGGCAAATTCACAAAAATCACCACTTTCAGTCAATGCAAACCAGCTTTTTCAAGATTTCTGCGCAAATCCCGAAGCATCCAATCTTCAAACTTTCCACCACACCACGGCTCAGAATGAACCAGCCCCATGTAATCCCAATCAAGAACGAAAACTTCACCAGTAGCATTTCCCCGACACATAAGAATGGTATTCATAGTACAGCCGGGGGTACTGATGAAGATACCGCCAGCCATCATTTGCAATTGCATTTCATACAATACATTCCAAATTTCCTCTGCATCCTCTTCAGAAGCGAATTCATAATTTTCATCCAATGCAACATATTTTTGAGCGAAAGCCGACCATTGCGCATCACTCAGCGAATGGTCAAGCATGACCTTCCAATCCTTAGTTTTCAAGTAAGTAGAAGTTTGACGTTTCCGAATGGTATCAAGGGAATAAATACCATAATCCGCCCCGACACCGCCGTTTCCGATTTCGGTCAGATACCGGACGAACGGCTCAGGCAATTGCAAGCACAAATCCCGTTCGAACTCCCGAACTTGTTGCATGGTTGCAACAGGTTCAAAGGGCATACTTTGCCGATGTTCGTTAAGATGCCCTTTAATTCCAAGGGAAAAAGCCTTTTGACCAAGTTCCCTGATTTCGTCAATGTAATCCAAGAAAATCCCCTCTTTCCAGATATACGAAAAAAGCTCCCTGTTTTTCAACAGAGAGCCATCATGCCGGCACCTATCCGATTTCCCAGGTCGTCACCAACCAAGTATTTTAGACGTAAAAGAGCTTAACTACTGTGTTCGGAATGGGAACAGGTGGACCTCTTTGCAATCAGCACCGACTGTGAACAGAATCAAGAAAAGCAAGCGGAAGGGAGAACGAACTCACAAACATGAGGAAAAGTAATCGACCGATTAGTATTCGCTAGCTGAACGTGTCACCACGCTTACACTTTGAACCTATCAACCTCGTAGTCTACAAGGGGTCTTACCAAAAGGAGGACATCTCATCTTGAGGACGGCTTCACGCTTAGATGCTTTCAGCGTTTATCCGAACCGCACATAGCTGCCCAGCTGTGCCGTTGGCACGACAACTGGTGCACCAGAGGTGCGTCCATCCCGGTCCTCTCGTACTAGGGACAGCGCCTCTCAAATGTCCTACGCCCACGACAGATAGGGACCGAACTGTCTCACGACGTTCTGAACCCAGCTCGCGTACCGCTTTAATTGGCGAACAGCCAAACCCTTGGGACCGAATTCAGCCCCAGGATGCGATGAGCCGACATCGAGGTGCCAA
>JAZAUD010000025.1:0-35216 GCA_036373775.1 Oscillospiraceae bacterium
AAAATCATCTACATCGCAAAAAATTGCTATTTGTTTCTCTTCCATAGAAAAAACCGCCTTTCTGTTTTCTGAGTTCGTGGTTATTCTCATTATAACAGATTTTGGCGGTTTTTTCTACTATTTTTTCATCGAACTCACGTTGTTTTAGTAGAAAATACTGCACCTTTGGGCTATCTCACTTCTACCGAAATTACATTCACGCTTTCCAAAGATGGAACAATTACCAATGTCAATGGCGGTACATTGACAGAAACCGGAATCCTTGTCATGACGGATATGGTCGGCGGTACTGTCGCTATCAGTAAGCAAGACATGGTGAACGGAAAAGAAATTTCCGGCGCAGTCATCACAATTACTGCTGATACTGGTTCTATCAAAGATGCGAAAAATACTGATAATACAACTTTTGTCAATGATGGAACTTCCATTACTTTCACTTCTAATGATGCGCCTACTGTCATTCAGGGGCTGGCAAATGGTACTTATACTTTGCAGGAAACTACCGCTCCCGCTGGCTTCCAAATCACGGAAACTTTCACGTTCGAAGTTCAGGATGGTAAAGTTGTTGACAGAGAAGATAATCAGGTGATTGTAAAGGATATGCCAAATATTGTCACTATCAGTAAAACAGACATTGCAGGTTCAAAGGAATTGGATAATGCAAAATTAGAAATCACTGGTACTTTCCATACTGGCAATATCACTGTTAAGGATGCTGATGGAAACGCTCCCAAAGAATTGACCATCACAGAAGACAAGATTAGCTATATCACAGAAGGAAAATCAGTCAGCATTTACGGCATTGAGGACGGTACATATCAACTCACAGAAACATCTGCTCCCAGTGGCTATGAAACAGCAGAAACAATTACTTTCACTGTGAAAAATGGCAAGGTTGCAAATGAGGAATTCCCAGATAATCATGTTATCATGAAAGACGACTATTCCAAGCATGATGTCACTGTCTCCAAAAAGAATATTGCTGGTGAAGAAATCGAAGGGGCAACATTGACAATCACCCAGAACGACACCGAAGAACTGATTGAAAGTTGGACTTCCGTTAAGGGTGAAAGTCATATTGTGAAGGGATTACAGCCCATGACAATTTACGTTCTGGAAGAAACATCTGCACCAAATGGCTATGTCAAGGCTGAAAAATTGTATTTTATCATTGACTTGACTGGTTCTATATTCACTTCTGCAACTGATGACGAAACCAGCTTCATGAATACGGTTCAATCCTTGACAATGGTTGACAAATATGACGAACAGAGTGTAACAATTTCCAAGCAAAATATTTCTGGTGAAGAAATTGAAAATGCTCAATTGCAAGTTTATACCATTGAAGAATTTACCAAATCTGAGGGAACAAAAACAACCGTTGACAGCTGGATTTCAGTGGAAAATCAGTCCCATGAAATCACAGGATTGATGGTGAATCAAGTTTATGTTCTCGAAGAAACAACTGCACCCGAAGGCTACGAAAAGGCTGAACATATCTATTTCAAGGTGATTGATGAGAAAGGAACGGTACAAGTTTCTGAAAATGGTGTTGATTTCGAAAATGTAGATAGCAATATCGTTGTGATGGTAGATGAAGCCAAACCTGTAGAAACGACTACTTCCACCAGCGAAACAACTACCACAGAATCCGCTACTACTTCCGATACAGTAGCAACCACCACGGAATCCGCTACTACTTCTGATACAGTAGCAACAACTACAGAATCCGCTACTACTTCCGATACAGTAGCAACCACCACAGAATCCACTTCCACTTCCGCTACAGAAGCAACCACCACAGAATCCACTTCCACTTCCGCTACAGAAGCAACCACCACAGAATCCACTTCCACTTCCGCTACAGAAGCAACCACCACAGAATCTACTTCCACTTCCGCTACAGAAGCAACCACCACTGAATCCACTTCCACTTCCACCACAGAAGCAACTACCACTGAATCCACTTCCACTTCTACTACAGTAGCAACCACTACAGAATCCACTTCCACTTCTACCACAGAAGCAACCACCACAGAATCCGCTACCACTTCCACCACAGTAGCAACAACTACAGAATCCGCTACCACTTCCACCACAGAAGCAACCACCACAGAATCCGCTACCACTTCCACCACAGAAGCAACCACCACAGAAACCGCTACCACTTCTACTACGGAAGCAACCACCGCAGAATCCGCTACCACTTCTACTTCTACCACAGTAGCAACAACTACTGAATCCGCTACCACTTCTACTACAGAAGCAACAACTACTGAATCCACTACGACTTCTATCACCGAAGAAACTACTACCACAACTACTTCCCCAGTGACAAAAAATTTCTCCTATGTGATGGAAGACCTCATTTTTGAAGGCAGTGGCAGAGTTTCACTCCGAGAAAATGAAACAACTGTAATTAAGTTGGATTCTTTCAGTGATGAAATTGAAATTATCAGCGAAGTTCCTGGTTTCGTTACAGTAACTCTTGATTATCCTGATTTTTCTGTAACTTCTCACCAAAAGGATACTCCATTCGAGATTTCCTTGAGAGATAACCAGTCTAATGAAACTTTGACAATTACCTTTATTACTGGAAGCAGTGGGGAAATTGCTACAACTACTGCTGATGAAACAGCAAAAACCGCTACTGAGGAAACTACAGCCATTACGGATATTTCCATTTCTACTGTTGCAACAAACGAAACTAAGGTAACGGGGACTTCAATTTCTACAGAATCTATCAGTGAGGGCAATGATGCAACTGCTCCCTCTACTAATGCAACAAATGATTCTAAGGAATGGTAAACATATAAGCTGATACTATTTTTTCTAAAAATACAAAAAACGCTAGTTTTCTATAGAAAAAAGTGTCAAATTATATATTTCAGAATCCTAATTCTGCAACTGCAACAACTACTTCTACAAGTGCCACAACAAATAATTCGAATAAAACCAGTGGCAATAATAGCTCTAATAATAGCAATAATTCCAGCTCCAACAATAACAATAGCAGTAATTCTGGTTCCAGCGGCGGCAGCAGCAGTTCTGGCTCTAGCAGCGGCGGCAGCAGTTCTGGCTCCAGCAGTGGCGGCAGTAGTTCTGGCTCCAGCAGCTCAAATTCCTCTAGTGGCAAGAGTTCCACAGCAGGCAGCACAACTTCTCCCAAGACTGGAGAAAATGGTATTGATATTGTGGTAAGTATTTTTGCAGTTTCACTGATGTTCATGATGACAACCTATCGCAAAAAGAAAAAATGATAACCACTGATTTATAATCAGTAAATTGAGAAAAATGCAGCTCCTTGTGTATGAGGAGCTGTATTATTTTTGGGCTTTGAAAAAACGCATTTTCGCTTATGTCAACAAAATTTTCATAATTATAAATAAAATTTTCATAAAAGTCTTGAAATTTAATGATTACTGTGCTATAATAATAGCAGAGATACTTCATAGGTATCTGCGCTTATGGGAATAAAATTTTCCATAATTATGAAAAAGTTTTCATGAGGGCTTTAAAATTTAATAATTGCTATGTTATCATAGTAATAGAGATACTTCATAGGTATCTGCACTTGTGTGAACAAAATTTTCCATAATTATGAAAAAAGTTTTCATGAGGGCTTTAAAATTTAATAATTGCTATGTTATCATAGTAATAGAGATACTTCATAGGTATCGTCAACCAAAAAGAAACCGTTTTTTGATATGAAAGGGGAATTTTTATGAAAAAGAAAAATAAAATGATTGCTACAACATTACTTTGCGGGCTGGTGATTGGTACAGCTGGTATCACAGCGCAGCCGTATGCGACAACACAAATTCATGTTACACAGCCGGAAATTGTTGCTCATGCCGATTATTATACTGGTTATGTCAGTGTAAATTCTTGTAATGTCCGCAGCAGTGCCACCAAGGATACCAGCAAGAATATTATTGGTACACTCTACAAAGGTGATACATTCACTTCCGACTACTATGATGGTTATTGGTATCGTATCAATTACAATGGACGTACCGCCTATATCAGCCATAAAATGGTAGTCATTAACAGTAGCAACAGCTCCAATTATTCACAGAACAGCGGTAGTTATGGAACTTATTACTGCACTGTCAATGCCAATGCTTGCAATGTCAGAAGCTCTGCTTCCAAAGCAACTGATAAGAATATCATTGGTACACTCTATAATGGTGATACAGTGGTTTCTGATTATTATGATGGCTATTGGTATCGTATCAACTATAACGGACGTACCGCCTATGTGAGCCATAAAATGGTAACTGTCAGCACTGCTGCTTCCAATTCTTCACAGAACAGCGGTAGCTATGGAACTTATTACTGCACTGTCAATGCCAATGCTTGCAATGTCAGAAGCACTGCTTCCAAAGCAACTAATAAGAACATCATTGGTACACTCTATAATGGTGATACCGTGGTTTCCGATTATTATGATGGCTATTGGTATCGCATCAACTATAATGGGCGTACTGCCTATGTAAGCCACAAAATGGTAAATGTCAGCACCGCTTCCAATTCTTCACAGAATAGCAGTAATTATGGAAGTTATTATTCCCTTATTGTCACTGCAAATTCTTGCAATGTCAGAAGCACCGCTTCCAAGGCAACTAGTAACAATATCATTGGTACACTCTATAATGGTGATACCGTGGTTTCCGATTACTATGATGGTTATTGGTATCGCATCAACTATAATGGGCGTACTGCCTATGTCAGCCATAAAATGGTATCAATTGTCGGCGCATAATCTTAAAATAAAGGATATATTTTTATGAAACTTAGAATACTGACAATTTTTGTTCTGTGTTGCTATATGTTTCTGTGTGGATGTGGTAGGGAAGAAAGTGGTGCATCTTCTTCCCGCACACCACAGGAAGGATTGACTTCATCAGAAACTTCATACCAACCCGAAACAGATTCTATTAACAGTGAGGAAGTTCCTGCTTCCTTAGATGATACCGAAATCACAGAAATTTCCACTTTACTGGATAATTCAGAAGAGCTTGAAACTCTGGATAATGCAAATGATTCTGTTGATGAAAGCACACAGCCTGCCAACATTCAGGAAGGTGTGCTTTCTGGTATTAAAATCGGAATTGACCCCGGTCATCAGCAATATGCGAATACTGACCCTGAAACAATTGCTCCCAATAGCACAGAAACAAAGTACAAGGTTACTGGTGGTGCGCAAGGTGTTTCCACTGGAATCCCTGAATATGTAACCGTACTGGATATTTCCAAAAAACTGCGTGACAAGCTGGAAGCAGAAGGCGCAGAAGTTTATATGACCCGTGAAACACATGATGTTGACATTTCCAATCAAGAACGAGCTAAAATGATGAATGAATACGGTGTTGACCTGATGCTTCGGGTGCATTGTGATTCTGCGGAAAATTCATCAAAACAAGGAATTGCTCTTTATGTCAGTCAATCCAATTCCATTGCACAAATCAGCCGTGAATATGCTGAAATCATTCTTCCATATGTCACAGATGCCACAGGTGCAAATAATAACGGAATTGTACAAAATGATAACTATACTGGGCAAAATTGGGCAGAAGTTCCCTGCATGATGATTGAATGTGGATTCGTTAGTAATCCCTCTGAAGATGAATTGCTGAATAGTAACGGTTATCAGGAGATGTTGACGGATGGAATTTTACAGGGGATTATTGCGTGTTTTGACCCCACATATGTTGTTGACAATATGGAATAATGAAGTATCCATAATAGGGAATTGCTGACAAATTATTCTATTCCCATTGTGGCTGATTTTTTAAAATTTTCATTGACTTTCATTCTGTTTTGTGCTATAATGATAATTGAGTAGGTGTACTTTTTTATTTTCATGATTTCTAATGCTAATCTATGATTTTGTATGTAAGAAACGTTTCTCAAAAATAAAACAGAAGGTGATTGCTATGAAAAAAAAATTGATGCTTGTATTATTGTGCTGTCTCTTAACAGGCTGTAGTGATAAAGGGGAGGTAACAAATCAAACCCCTGCTACCTCGGATAAAGATATTGGCAGTGTTTCCTACTTGGACATTGTTTATGGCAAGGACTATACGGACTTGAAAGCAGATATCACCTTTTTGACAAGTCGTTCTGACTTGATAGTTGATACAGATGCACCATTCGAATTTCCAGATTATTTGAAGGAATTCAATGCAGTATACCCTAATATCAATGTTTTTGTGGAATCTGCTACAGATTATGATTTCGACGTGAACAACAGAATTATGTCTGGAAATTGGGGAGAAATTTGCTATATCCCTGAGGCTGTCCAAACGTCTGTGCTGGGCAATTACTTTGAGCCATACTTTACAATGGAAGAGGTTGGCGACAGATACCATGCTATCGATACCAAAGTTTGTGATAATATTGTTTATGGAATTCCCTCTGGTATTGATGTGCAGGGCATTGTCTACAATAAAAAAGTATGGGCTGATGCAGGAATCACAGAACTTCCCAAAACGCCAGAACAGTTTTTAGCAGATTTACAATTGATTAAAGATAATACTGATGCAATTCCACTTTATACCAATTATGAAGCTGGATGGACTTTAGTAAATTGGGATTTTCATGCAGTGGGTTCTGCTGTTGGTGTGGATAATTACATGAATGATGTCATGCTTACAACGAAAAGACCATTTGTGGAACAGGCAGACGATACAGGGCTTTATGCTGTGTACAAACTTCTTTATGACTGTGTCGCTGATGGTCTGGTAGAAGAAGACCCGCATTCCTCCAGCTGGGAATTATGCAAAGGCAGAATCAACAATGGTGAAATCGGCTGTATGGTACTCGGCAGTTGGGCTATCTCTCAAATGCAGACAGCTGGTGAACATCCGGATGATATTAGTTATATGCCGTTCCCTATCTCTATTCAGGGAAAACAGTATGCACTTGCAAGCAGTAACTATTGCTATGGAATCAGTAAGGGTTTAAGCGATGAAGCACGATTGGCTTCCATGATTTTCGTGAAATATTTAGTGGAAGAATCCAAATATGATTTTAATAACAGTAGCATTCCTGTGTTAAAAACAAATGAATATCCTGACATCTTAGGCAATTTTGATGGTGTGAATCTTGTGACAAATAATACAATCAGTGAGGAGTTTGAGAAAATAAGCCGTGCTACCGTCGGCGTAAATTACGATTCCAAACATTTGGAAGATGTTGTTGATGCCGCATTAAATGGTGATTCCTTTGATGAATTGATGAATAGCTGGAATGATGCTTGGGAGGCTGCATTACTATCTGAGGAGTGAGTTCGCATGGCACAGAAATTTATCAACAAGTTTTTGATAGCATCCGTTATTTTAAGCGGTATTGTGGGTGGAACTGGTGTTATTTATAGTATCAGTACTTTGAACATAGAAAAAGATAACTGTTATGCTACATTATTAAGTGCTACAGATGAGGCTTGTTCTAAGATTGAAAGTAACTTTAAAAATGACAAAGCATCATTGAGAATGCTTGCCAAAGTCATTGGACAGTCTGATGATTTAGAATCCAATGAAGTCAATAATCAAATGGGTACTTATGCGGTGAATAACTATATTACCAATATCGCCATTCTAAACTCTGATAACAAAATATTGCAGTCAAGACATGCGAATGTGGAAAATAATATCATCTCTTATGATGAGGAAATTACGAAAGGCGAACACATCAGCAATTTACAGCTTTCCACTTTTTTGAAAGATAAATATGTATTGAGAAATTATGTTCCTATTGGTGGCAGAGGCGGTACAAGGGGACTGCTGTTTACAGAATTAGATGTTGATACTCTGGTAAAAGCATGGTCTCCCAGTATTTATGAGGGGCAGACTGCTTTTTGTATCGCAGACAGAAACACAGAAGAAATCCTTGTAAATGGCTGGAATCAAACTTATAAGGTATTATCCGATATACAGAATGAGGAAATTGTCGCTGGAATCAAAAATAAAGAAGAAGGCTATTCCGAAGTCACCCTAAACAATGAAGCTTATTTTATCACCTATAAGCCCATGAATATCGAAAATTGGGATATTATCATCATTGTGAAATCAGATATTGTATTAGCTCCAGCCAAAAAAATCACTACCAATTTAAGGCATTTTCTACTCTCATGCATGGTGATTTTCATTATTTATCTGGTATGGATTATGAGGTGTAACCTTCTCGCCATCAAAGAAGCAAGGGAAAACGCAAACAAGGACGCTTTAACCGGTTTGCTCAATCGAAACAGCTATGAGGAGTATTGCTCGAATTATTGCAGTGGTAATATCCGGTGCATTTATATTGATGTGAACGGATTACATGAAATCAATAATGAAAAGGGGCATATGGCTGGAGACATGATGCTAAAATTTGTCGCAGATATTTTGAAAGATTCTTTCAAAGGTGAAAAAATATTCAGAATCGGCGGTGATGAGTTTCTGATATTCAGTCAAGAGGAAAATGCTGTTCTCAGTAGTATCATGGAAACTGTCAATTCTGCAATTACCTCTTGTAATTATCACATTTCCTATGGTCTGGCAGAAGGGGTAGACTTAAAAAATGTGATAAAAGAAGCAGAAGTTTTGATGTATGCTATGAAAAAAGAATATTACGAAAAACTTGGTAAAGAAGTTAGAAATAGACTTGATGTTACCAATTAAACTTAATGGGGCTGTGACACCATTTATTCTGGTGTAGCAGCCCCATAGTTCACTGTTCAGAAAATTTTCGTGGTTTATTTGCCGGCTCTTTGGCAGATAATATCTAACATTTCGCCGACATTTTTCATACTGCTGACTTCTCTGACACTGAAACGCATCTTAAATTCTTTTTCTGTTGCGCCAATCAAATTGATGTATTCCAGACTATCCCATTCTTCAACATCTCTTGTTGGTGTCTTGTCTGTTAAGATGATGCTGTCATCATCAAGCACATCATGAAAAATCTTTGTCAAGCGTGCCTTTGCCTGTTCTCTGTTCAACATAATTTTCCCCCCCTTATTGATTCAATAATGTATTCAAATGTTCGTAATTGACACCCACCGCACTGAATGAAGACATTGCAAAAACTAAATCCGTGACACCGTTTCGAGCTAAAAATGATATGATATTTCGCTTAAAGTAGCGCATATCTACGACCCATATATCCGAAAACGAACTTGTCAAGCAAGGTATCATTGCATTTGCATAACTATCCTTGATAATGCAAAGAACTCTGTTATTATGTACCTGTGTATGAACGTGTGTCACACGGTCATCACCATACATAAATACCAGATAATACCCTACTGGTGAAAATTCATCAATATCATAAATTAAATCGCCTTTCCATTCTTCCTGCATCGCATTATCATAGTAAGTGGTACTGTACTGACATTTTGGAACATAGTAAATAAATGGTTCAGGGTTATTCTTCAAAGCCATACTATTGGTAAAGCTGTAAAGCGTTCCAACATAGTCATCACGTCTTTTTTCCTCATATTCCGACAAATCAGCGAACGGCACGCCTGCTGTTTCTGCCAGAGCCTGTGCGCCATAGTATGCGCCCAAAGGTTGCCAATGATGGTCAGTCCTTGAATAAATGGCTTCATTTCTATGTTGCATGAGGATGCTATAGGAATCTACCGGAATGACATCTTTCAAGCATTTATTGATATGGTCAATACATTCAGGTTCGCTCATAGAAGCAGATTCATATTTTTTGGGAAGATAGAAAGAAACTGCGGTTGGAATTACCATAGAATACACGTTGACAGAATCGCCAAGTTTTTTCTTGTATTGATTGACATAGCTTGCATAGGTTTCACAAGCTTCATTCGTACCACCGAAAAGCTGCATTCCACGGTCTTTCACAATCAGAACGCTATTCGCCACTTCTCCATCTGCATCAGCGTATTCATTCGGGGGAATGGTAGGTTCTTCTGTTTCAATTTCCGTTTCGATTTGTGTTTCGACTTCTGTCACAGGTTCATCTTCGGCAATTGTCATATTTTCGGTTTCGGGTTCTGTCACTTCCGGTTCAGGGGTATTATTTGACAATGTGACTGTACCATGAATTTCCACCCCATCATCATAATCAATTCCCATCGCTGCACGATAGCTTGAAACGATATTCCGGAATTTACTACGCAGGGGAACAGCATCATTGAAATATTCTGCATATTGTGAGGTAAAACTACCATCAAAATAGCTTGCAATCGTAAAGGTTGGACGTTTCGCTAATGCACGGTTTTCTTCTCGTGATTCTGTAGGACGTTCGCCAAATAACATGAATGCCGTTGCAATACACATTGTGAATGAAATTGCAATGACGTTTGTTAATGCAAGCCGATGATTGAGACGATTTTCCTGTTTCACTGCGAGAGCTTGTTTTTTCTCTGCACTAGATTTCTTTTTCTTCTTTTTGGGCTGTGCCGTTTCAGAAGCCTTCGGCTTGGAATCAAACTTATTTTCAGCAAACTTATTTTGTGGGAGTTCGTCTTCTACAAACTCATCTTCCTCAAACTCATCTTCCTCATAATCGTTTTCGTCGTAATCATCCTCATCAAAGTCGTCATCCTCATAATCGTCTTCGTCAAAGTCATCTTCGTCAAATTCGTCTTCACTAAATTTATTTTGCATTTTCTTCTTTCCCCCTTTCAAAAACGATAATAGAGGAATGCTTTTGTGGTGCTGTCAACAAGCAAAACACTGCTGGTCAACAGAAGCAATACACTCATAATTGTACCAAAAACGGAAACGGCGGTTTTCGTTTCCAAAGAAATCTTTGAAATTTTTGCAGGAATTTCCAACAATGGAAATGTACATATCACTGCTGCAATCAATAAAAACAGATGGCTATAAACAGAGGCTTCCTCTACAAAGCTTGCAAAACCGTTGGGATTGGCTGGTGTAAGATTCCTGAAAAATAATCCTAATTGATGGAAATCTTCAAAATAGAAAATTCCAAATCCGACAATAATCACAAGCTTATTATAGATATGTCTCAATACAATCGGAATTTTACGCATTTTCTTTTTTCCGATTCTGGTTTCCAGCATAATGAATGCACCATAATATAATCCCCAAAGTACATAGTTCCAGCTTGCACCATGCCAAATTCCTGTACATAACCACACCAAGAACAAGCTCAAATATTTGTTACGAACTCCAAATACTGGTAATGGTAATAAGTAATCACGGAAAAATGAACCAAGGGAAATATGCCATCTCTGCCAAAATTCGGTAATATCTTTACAAAGGAATGGATGACGGAAGTTTTCATCAAAATGAAATCCGAAAATTCTCCCCAAACCAATCGCCATATCGGAGTATCCCGAAAAATCAAAGTAAATATACATTGTATAAACAATGACACCATACCATGTTCCGAGAATTGTCAGATTTCCAACATTGTCTGCAAGCAAATCCTCTGTAATCCGGAATAGTTCATCTGCAAGCAATACCTTTTTGGCAAGACCTACCACAAATCTGGTCATTCCTTCACTCACATCTGAAAGTGAAGTGTGCCGTTCGTCAATTTCCTCTGCAATGGTACTATACCTGACAATTGGTCCTGCTATCAGCTGTGGGAACAATGACACATACAAGAGAAATTTCAGAAAATCCCTCTGTGGTTCGACCTTTTCCCAATAGCAGTCTACTACATAGGACATTACCTGAAATGTGTAGAAACTGATACCAACAAGCTGTGTAATCTGTGGTATTGGAATGTTTGCATGAAAAATAAAATCAATATTTTCTACCAAAAAACCACTGTACTTGAAAACACCAATCATGCCGATATTATAAATCAAACTGCCTGTCAGCCAGTACTTTGCATATTTGCTTCCCTGTTTTCCAGCTTTGATTCCACAGAAATAATTCACTACTGCACTAAGCAATAAAAACAAAATCCGCACGGGTTCACCCCAAGCATAGAATATCAGAGAAAAAACCGTCAGTACGATATTTTTGGACTTTATCCCCGGTGCTATTGCATAACTCAACAGACAGAAGGGAAGAAACAAATACAAAAATATCAGACTTGAAAAAACCATAACATCACCTCTTTAACTTCTGAAAATATGTGCAAACACATTTCATTTTACACTATTCTTTTTTTTTTTTCAAGAGATATCTTTAAAATTTCAAAATTTCTGCTTTTTTTACAGTTTTTTGGGCGATTTAAGACGGATATTGTACATATTTTGTGTTGGAATAAAAACATGGAAAACACACAAAAAATACACAATTTTATGTTATCATAATATTATGTGAAAAAATCAATTGAGGAGGGAATGCAATGGAACAATATCAGATTACTGGTATGAGCTGTGCGGCTTGCAGTGCAAGAGTAGAAAAGGCAGTTTCCGCAGTTGAGGGGGTGACTTCCTGTTCTGTGAGTTTGCTCACAAATTCAATGGGTGTTGAGGGAACGGCGAAAAGTACGGATATTATTCAAGCTATCGAAAATGCCGGTTATGGTGCATCCAAAAAAGGACAGGAAAAAACATCTGCAACCCATGACGAACTTGTTGACAAAGAAACACCGATTTTATGGAAACGGTTAATTGCTTCTATGATTTTGCTTTTGCCCTTGCTGTATCTGACAATGGGGCATATGATGTGGGGCTGGAAATTACCGGCATTTCTTGACGGCAATCATGTGGCAATGGGATTGGTACAGCTTCTTTTGACAGTTGGAATTATGGTCATCAACCAGAAATTTTTTATCAGCGGTTTCAAGTCGGTGATACACAAAAGCCCTAATATGGACACGCTTGTTGCAATGGGTTCGGGAATCTCGTTTCTGTGGAGTGTCTATGTACTGTTTCATATGACTGGTGCAGTCGTGGCAGGTGACGAAGAAGCTGTCATGAATGATATGATGAATTTTTACTTTGAAGCCTCTGCAATGATATTGACATTGATTACTGTCGGGAAAATGCTGGAAGCACGCTCCAAAGGCAAAACTACCGACTCACTCAAAGGCTTGATGGAACTTTCCCCTAAAACCGCAGTTGTAGAGCGTAACGGAAAAGAAGAAATCATTCCAGCCGAACAAGTTCAAATTGGTAATATCTTTCTGGTTCGTGCGGGGGAACATATTCCAGTGGATGGGATTGTCATTGATGGACAGAGTGCTGTGGATGAATCCGCTTTAACTGGTGAAAGCATTCCAGCCGACAAATCCATTGGCGACAGCGTTTCCGCTGGTACTATCAACCAATCCGGATTTCTCCGCTGTAAGGCTGTGAAAGTTGGAGAAGATACCACCCTTTCACAAATCATCCAAATGGTAAGTGATGCCGCCGCTACTAAAGCCCCCATTGCAAAACTCGCTGACAAAGTATCAGGAATATTTGTTCCTGCTGTCATTGCGATTGCATTGTTGACGCTTGTCATTTGGCTGGCAGTCGGGCAGACGATAGGCTATGCATTAGCAAGGGCAATTTCAGTACTTGTCATTAGTTGCCCTTGTGCGTTGGGATTAGCAACACCTGTTTCGATTATGGTCGGAAGTGGTGTCGGGGCGAAAAATGGGATATTATTCAAGACGGCGGTTTCGCTCGAAGAAGCCGGAAAAATGCAGATTATTGTACTCGACAAAACAGGCACAATTACCAAAGGTCAACCCTCTGTGACGGACATCATTCCCATTGGTATGGATGAAACACAACTCATGCAGGTTGCCTATTCCCTCGAACAAAAAAGCGAACATCCTCTTGCCAGAGCGATTGTCAATTATGCAATGGAACAGCATATTCCGCTTTCAGAAGTGACAGATTTTCAATCTTATACAGGCAGTGGGCTTTCTGCAAAGCTGAATGATACCATTTATTATGGTGGAAATATTGCCTTGATTGGCGAAAAAGTGCCTGTCAATGACGAAATTCAACAAACCGCTCAAAAAATCGCTGATGAGGGCAAAACACCATTATTCTTTTCCAATGATAGCCAATTACTTGGTATCATTGCCGTAGCGGATACCATCAAGGAAGATTCCCCCGAAGCTATCCGACAATTCCAAAATATGGGCTTGAAAACTGTCATGTTGACCGGAGACAACCAACGCACCGCCAATGCCATTGGTTCACAAGTCGGGGTTGATTTGGTGGTTGCTGGGGTATTACCGAACGAAAAAGAAAGCGTTATCCGCTCATTACAGGAGCAGGGCAAAGTGGCAATGATTGGGGACGGTATCAATGATGCGCCTGCTTTGACTCGTGCAGATATTGGCATTGCCATTGGCGCAGGTACGGACATTGCCATTGATGCCGCTGATGTGGTCTTGATGAAAAGTCAATTAACAGATGCTGTTGCTGCAATCCGTTTAAGCCGTCAGACCATGCGGAACATCCGACAAAATTTATTCTGGGCATTCATTTATAATGTGATTGGCATTCCCCTTGCGGCTGGTGCGTATATCAAACTATTCGGTTGGGAGCTAAATCCCATGTTTGGAGCGGCGGCAATGAGTTTATCAAGTTTTTGTGTCGTTACAAATGCACTGCGCTTGAATCTGGTAAAAATTCACAGCTCCAAACATGACAAGCCCATCAAAAACCAGATTGCAGAACTTGATTTTCATTTACCTGAAAAGTCCAAAACTTACACATTCCAGATTGTTGGCATGATGTGTCCACATTGTGAGGCAACTGTCAAGAAATGTCTGGAATCGTTCCCCGAAATTCAAGAGGCAACCGCAGACCATACAAAAGGTACAGCTATTGTCAAATTGTCCGGCGAATTATCCCATCTTGACGAAATCAGACAAGCCATTACTGACAAAGGCTATGAAGTGACAGGAGGTTCATTATAATAGTCATATCTCCAATAAAATTGGGGCTGTCTCACCATTCACTTGGTGAAACAGCCCCCTTGTTTGAACCTGAAATGAGATGAAAAAATATCCAATTGTGAAAAAGTTGTCAAGTATGATTGACTAAACCAAATCTCACAAGTCGGTATTTTTTTGATGCTTCCCAAATTGATACAAAATCAGGAAAATTGCAAAGGAATAAACAACAGTAATTAAAATATTTATCTGCATCATATTTCTGAAAAGAACCATGAGAATGGAAAAACTTAATGCCATTCCTGCCATTGTCAAATAGAATTTTCGGTTGAAACCACATTGTTTCTTTGCGTATCTTCCTAACAGGAACAGACAGCAATAATACAGCAGAAATGAGAAAACCAAGAACAGCATTTTCTGCATTAAGTTCACTTCGGAATCATGCATGAACTCCAAGGAAGCTGTAATATTATTCAGCGAAAATATCAGAAAGACATGAATCAGCAGATAATTCAGCCCATTATCTGAAAGTTCCCTGTTCACAATATGGTCATAAAGCGTTTCATAGGAAAGGAACAAGGCAACTGCAATCAAAAATACCATCAGCGAAAAATAGAGGTTGTTCAGGCTGAATGTTTCTTCAAAATAGCCTGCAATACCGATAATCATTTCCCCGAACGTAAATACCACATACAGCATGGCACGTTCTGTCAGATGCATGAAATCCACCTGATACGCTTCGGAACGCTTTCCTGTAAAAGTTGCTCCCATCATCCCGAATACAATCGCAATCCAAAAACATTCAACTCCAAACAGATGATAAGCAGGCACAGCGAGCAAAATCAATAGAGCCTCTGTGATAAGAACAGCAGAAGATTTTTGGATTTGGTGTGCAAGTTTTTGATTGCCTTTCTGATTGTGATATTCTATCAGATATTGGACGGCAGTGTTCAGCAATATCAAAGCCCATGCAACATGGTATTGTGTATAATGATTTTCCCAATTTTCGCCCGTCCCCTCTGCAATAAAATACAGAAGAAACATATTGAGAAACAGAAAAATATGCTCCCTCAGACCATTTTTCCCGAAAATATTGATATAATAAGCCGAAAAGTTCCATATCTGTATCACTGCAAGCGAACACACTACATAAGCGATGAACATTCCTCCGCTGATGAATCCATCATCTAGGTGATGCAGAAGAGAATTATTCCGCCCGATAATGTAGACAAATATCAAATCATAAATCAGTTCCAGATATTCCACTTTCTTTTCCGTTTTTTCTAAAATTTCAGACACGACTATCACCTCATAAATTTAGTATCATCCCATTATAACATATTTTTGCAAAATTGTAAAGTATTGTTCGGGATAACATCATAAAATAGTTGACAAATTGTAAAAAATATGTTAGAATAGTGAATAAGATTTCGTTTGATTCAGCGAAAAAGGAGGTAAGGCAAATGAGGAAAAAAGGTCTGTTTTTGGCAATGGCTATGTTGTTGAACTTGTTACCACAGCCAATCCATAGCATTGCATATGATAAAACTGTCACATTCGAAAATTTTCCGTCTGCTGTCAATGGCGGTGAACCCATTCGAGGGGCGGACATTTCTTCAATTCTTTCATTGGAAGAAGCAGGTGTGAAGTTTCATAATGACGATGAAAATTGGAGTGAAGAAGATATTTTTAAGGTATTGGCTGAACATGGTGTGAATTATATTCGTGTGCGTGTCTGGAATCAGCCCAATGATGGAAATGGTCATAGTTATGGTGGAGGGAATAACGATGTCAAGACCGCTGGAGAAATTGGAAGACGTGCGGCAAAGTATGGCATGAAATTGCTGGTTGACTTTCATTATTCTGATTTCTGGGCTGACCCTGAAAAACAACGTGTTCCCAAAGCTTGGCAGAATGATTCTCTTGCTGAAAAGGGTTCACATATTTATGATTACACCTTAGACAGTCTGAAAACCATTCGTGAAGCTGGTGCAGATATTGGAATGGTACAAATTGGAAATGAAACCAATTCTCATATGTGTGGAGAAACGGATATGTACCGAATCTGTGAGATGATGAAAGCCGGATGCAATGCCGTGGAAGATTTTGATTCTTCTGTTTTGCGTGTATTGCATTTCGCTGACCCGTCAAGCGGTGAATATCCATGGTATGCAAAGGTACTGAATGAATGTGAAGTGGATTATGATGTATTTGCAACGTCATACTATCCCTATTGGCATGGTACAACTGCAAATCTGACTTCCGTCTTGAAAAATATTGCTGATACTTATGGAAAATATGTCATGGTTGCAGAAACCGCTTACCCCTATACCAGTGAAGATGGCGACCGCTTCGCAAATGTCGTATCAGAAGGTTCAGAGGGTGCAACATTCCGTTATGATATTTCCGTAGAGGGACAGGCAGAATGTTTCACAGATGTATTTCAGGCAATTGCCAACGTAGGCGAGAAGGGGATTGGTGTATTTTATTGGGAACCTGCTTGGCTTGGGGTGTCTGACATTAGCTGGTCTGAACAAAAGCAATATTGGGAAAAACATGGTTCAGGATGGGCGACAGAATATGCTCATGAATATGATAATTCCATCACACAGGCTGGCGGTTCGTCCTATGACAATCAGGGGTTGTTCAATTTCTGGGGTTATCCGATGGAATCTTTGAACGTCTACAAGAATATCTATCCGCAGGCTTACCAATGGCAAGATAAAGATATTGCTGATTTGGCAGACGGTATTTATACGATTCAGAATGCCGGCAGTGGAATGTACCTTGATGCGGATGATTCCGGAAATGTGGCACAGTATGTTCAGGATGGCGGTGCATGGTGGCACTTTACGAAAAATTCTGACAATACTTGGAATATTACCCATCAGAAAGGTTCACTTTCCATCAGCACAGATACTCTTCACAGCCCTGTCTGTCTCGGAGAGGGTGATTCCTTCCGCATTGCTGAAAAAGATGGTAAATACATTATCATGACGGATGATAAACGCTGTTTCACGATACATGATAACAGTACCGAAGAGGGGGCTTGGCTTTCCTATGCAAAGGCAATGTGCGATACAAGTCAACAATTTGTTCTGACCCTTGTCAAAGCTGACCCTACACAGCCCACGGAAACCATATCACCAACTGAAATCACTGAACCCACTACCAACCCGAAACACACTTCTTTTCAAAGGGGTGATGTTAATACAGACGGTTCTGTCAGCCTGAATGATTTGGTATTCTTGAATCGATATATTCATCGACAAATTTTTGTTGTGACAAGTTCACAGTATGATTGCGCTGACCTCAACGGTGATGGAAAAGTCAACGTCATTGATTTGGCATTGCTGAAAAAGAAATTATTTTCTAACGTAAATAGCTGAATAACATTTTCATTTGTGACTTGATTGTGTCGAAATTGACAGCTCAACGTAATGCTTTCATTTCACTTTTTCTAAGATACATCGCCTTATCTGCACGATTGAAAACATTCTCTACACAATCATCAATATCAGGTGTATAGACAGCATACCCAATGGCAGCAGAAATCTTTTCCCAAGGCTCACCATCAGTATTTTCAATCACTGTATTAAACTTTTCGATAAGTTCCTCTATATGTCTGTAATCTTCATTTTCAAGGATAACCACAAACTCATCCCCGCCAATACGAAAAACAGGAGAATGTACAAATATATGGCAGACAATCTCGCAACATTTACAAATGGTGATATTCCCCATTTCATGCCCATAGGTATCATTTACCAGTTTCAGGAAATTGACATCAATTACAGCAAACCCAAATTTAATATCATCCTTTTGCATTCTCCATGTGAGTCTTTGAAGTTCTTCTTCATAGGCATTCCTGTTCCGAATACCAGTCAGAGCATCTTTCCTTGCTAACTCTGATTCAATGTCCACTTGTCTTCTGGTGTGAGAAAGTTCATCAGTAGCTTTGACGAGATTCTTCATATACTCATCCAATTCCAGAATCATATCAGAAGTTTGGTTTGACAGCATACAAAGCTCGTTTGTGCCTTTCAGCCTGATTTCCTTGGCAATGCTGGGGTCTTTATATGTGGCATAGCATTCTACCGACTTCGACAGCTGGGATATTTTGCTAATATATCTGTGGTGAATAATCAACAATGCAATCACAGACGTTAGGAACAGAATCACGGCAATTGTAATAAGCTGGTGAACTGTATTTATCGCAATTGCCTTGTTATAGTCTGCAATTTCTACTTCTGTGCCAATGAGTCCTAATTTTTCTCCATTGATGTAAAGAGGATAATACCATGCATATGTTTTTCCATATTCAGTGTCACAGCTTTCCGGCTCAGAAGGTGCATTTCCGGTATTCCATGCTTCCCACATTTTTTCATGCTCTTCTTTTTGCTCAGCTGCTATAATACCCAAATCAATGTTCGTATCGTCCTTTAACTCACGGACACCATCCAGCACAAACATGACATCCACGCCCTCACCTGTGGGAACAAAATAATAGGTGTAGGTCAAATTGAACAATTCGTTCGCCTTCTCAAACAACAGAAGATAATATTCATGATTATAAATAGCATAAGCGTTTTGTATCTCCTGCGTGAGTTCTTCAAATTTAATATCTTCCCCAAAAACTTTTGCCGGATAGGTTTCAGCAAACATCCGTTCATATTTTTGTCTGGATTCCAAAGCATCCTGTTCGGTAAAATCAGCGGGAATATCCATATCCTGACAATGTTCGATAAAGTATTCCTGATATTCTGCAAAATCGTTCCCATCTGCTTCCAGATTCACTGCAAGATAAGCCGCCAAACTTTGCAGCGTCTGTTCCTGCTGTTTCTGATAGATTTGTGTCTGATTGGCATATGTTGCTATCCCTGTTGCGGTCAGTGTCAATATGATAAAAACCAGAAAGATAATCCCAAATTTAAATAACAGTCCATATTTTCTTTTATTCGTATGTGTCTCCATATTTATGCCTTAAAATTTATAAGTCCAATGCCTACCTCATTTCAATATTATACCAAAATATATCGAAAATGTCAAGCACAAAAAAAGAAAGGTGGTTCATTGAACCACCTAATATGAAAGTTATGGAATAGTATTGTTCACTATCCCTCCTTGGAATTGAAAATATTTTTTCATAAGTACATACCAATATTATACCACAATTTTAAGTTGTTGCCAATAACAACTTAAAAGCTTTTTACATTACCCTTTTATGGTGTTATGATGTATAATGAGGTGATGTGTCTATGATTCAAAATCTGAAACAACTCCGTAAAAAAGCAGGCATCAGTCAACAGGCATTGGCTGAAAAAATTGGAGTTTCTCAACAATCAATCAATAAATACGAAAATCATAATATTGAGCCAGATATTCAAACTCTTGTCAGATTAGCAGATTTTTTCAATACTTCTGTTGATTATCTGGTTGGTCATACGGAAATTGAACATCCGATTGAACCAGTCAGCCCCTACGACCTGAATCAAACAGAAGCAAAGATAATTGACAATTATCGTGTGATATCTGCAAAACAAAAACATTTGGTTCTGATGATAGTGGAAAATTTAGCAGAAGAATCAACTGCTTAACACTATTGTAGCACACTTGAAAATCCGGTTATAAAAATGGATTCCAAAAACAGTGACAGAAGTTGTCATTCTGCCACTGTTTTGATGGATTCTTAGTGCATTGGTGATGCAAAGCAGACTGTTTGAGCATTGGTCAGCCAATTTGATGATGTGTAAAATTAGTTTTTTCGGCTTGTATTTTTTAGAAATCAAATCTGAAAAGCCCAAATAAATTACAAAAAAAGTTGACAAAAAAGGCTGAACTATGCTATAATAAGAACGTAAACAAAAAAGCAAAGGTGCTTCTCAAATTGAGGATGCACCTTTCTTTTTTGTAAATTATCATAACAGGAGTGTGAAAAACATGACTTTTATTCAGATTCAGCAAGAACAGGAAAAGTTATCCCAATTCTCTGAACCAGTCGGCAATGCAGAAGAAATCAATGAACTGCTTCGCCGTTATGGTGTCAAATTCGGTATTTACAAAAATGGCACTTTCAAAGAACAATTTTTTCCTTTTGACCCGATTCCTAGAGTGATTCCAGCGGAGGAATTTCAGGAAATCGAAAAGGGACTTGTTCAGCGTGTCAATGCTTTGAATGAGTTCCTTTTTGATATTTACCATGAAAAGAAAATTGTCCGTGATGGTGTGATTCCGGAAGATTTTATCTATATCTCAAAGGGCTATCTGGCACAGTGCGAGGGTGTCACACCAAAAAATAAAATCTATTCGCATATCTCCGGTATTGATTTGGTACAGGGAAAAGACGGCGGATGGTACATCTTAGAGGATAATTTAAGAATCCCTTCTGGTGCGAGTTATCCGCTGATTGCAAGAGAACTGACAAGAATTGCCTGTCCGGAAGCATTCCAGAAATATGAAATTGCTGATAACCGGAATTATGCCAATCTGCTGAGAGATACAATGGAGTATGTCAACTGTGGCGGTATTCGGGCGATTTTAACCCCTGGTCGATATAATGCAGCATATTTTGAGCATTCTTATCTTGCGGAAATGACAGGTTCTGTTCTGGTGCAGAATGATGAATTGTTCGTCGAAAATAATATGCTGTATCAGAGGACTTACAACGGCGGAAAAACCAGAATCGGCGTTCTGTACCGGAGAATTTCAGACGAATATCTTGACCCATTGAATTTTTATCCTGATTCCGTGATTGGAATTCCGAACTTGATGGAAGCTTATCGCTCCAGAAATCTCGGCTTGATGAATGCCATCGGAAACGGTGTCGCAGACGATAAGGGTATTTATTATTTCGTCCCGAAGATGATAAAATATTATCTTGGTGAAGAACCGATTTTACAGAATGCCCCGACTTATCTGCCGTTTTATGAAGAGGACAGAAAATATGTGCTGGAACATCTGGAAAAGCTTGTCATCAAGGACGTGGCAGAGGCTGGCGGTTATGGTGTTGTATTCGGAAGTGACCTGACCAAAGAACAGCTTGTTGATTTCAAGAGTACGATTCTTTCCGAACCACGGCGATTTATTGCACAAGAAGTTATTGATTTTCTGGATTTGCCGATTCTTGACAACGGTCAAACCGTCATGAGAAAAGCCGATTTAAGAGCGTTTGTCTTATCCGGAGAACATACAAAAGTATGGGCATCAGGTCTGACAAGATTTTCCAGAAATCCGGATTCATTTGTTGTCAACTCGTCACAAGGAGGAGGGTTTAAAGATACATGGGTACTATCTCGATAGAACACAGCGACCGCCTTTATTGGTTGGGACGTTATGCAGAACGGGCATTTACAACGCTTGGAACATTACAGAAACTTTATGATAAAATGATTGATAATTCTGCGGATTATCAGGACTATCTGAACGCATTCGGCTTGAATGATATTTACGGCGATAAAACGGCATTTATCAGAAGTTTCCTTTATGATACGGAAAATCAGAATTCTGTTGCTTACAGCTTAGAACGTGCTTATGATAACGGAATTGTCCTGCGTGAGGAAATTTCGACAGAAGCATTATCTTTCCTGCAAATGGCAAAGGATAGTTTGAAAAAATCGGAATTATCTTCCAATACAAGGCTTTCACTTTTGCCATTGAAAGATATTTTGTACAGTTTCTGGGGCTGTATCATGGATAATGTCTATGATGAAGAAGTCTGGAATCTGATATTCTGCGGAAAATCTATGGAACGTGTGGCATTATATCTCCGGCTGAAAGCGGATTTTTCCGGCATCAATCAGGAATTTAATAAATTATGCCGTCGCCTGCGATTTGTGCCGAAAGGAACACCCTACCGCTGTAATCAGAAATATTTGTGCAATTTGGTTGAGATTCTGGAAGATGAAACAGAATACAAAATTCATTCTGAAAATGCTATGCATAGCTTGGAACATTTATTTGAGGTGAGCGCATGAAGAAAATCAATTTTTCCTACGAAACAAAACTGACATTTGATGATTATGTGCATTATCACAGCTTTGCACTGCGTGTCATTCCGCCCGAAACGGAAACACAGCATATTCTCAATTGTGAGCTGAACATTTCCCCGATTGCCGTCACACAGCAAACCATTGATGCATTTGGAAATAACGTCACAAGCGGATATCTGGCAAGTCAACATAGATTTTTGGATTTCTCCATCAAAGGCACGGCTGAAACAGATTTGTCGAAATTTCGGACGGATTATCTGCCCTGCTATCTGTACCAGAGCGATTTCACAAAGCCAGATGAAAATTTGCTGAATTTTTCCAAAAATTGCATCCAAGAATGCAAAAACGCTGAAATTTCGGAACGTGTGCAATATTACTCTGACAGATTATCCGAAATTATCACCTACCAGAAAAATACAACTGATGCTAAAACAACGGCTTCTAAATCGTTTGCACTGAAATCCGGAGTATGTCAGGATTTTGCACACATCTTGATTTCAATTCTGCGGACGGATGGCATTTCAGCCCGATATATCGCCGGACTTGCCTTTTGTGATGGCGAAACTCATGCATGGGTGGAATACTGGAACGGTTCACATTGGGAAGGCTTCGACCCTGCTAATAATTGCCCTGTCACAGAAGAATATCTGGTATTAGCACAGGGGCGTGATTTCGGTGATGCTTCTGTCAGCAGAGGGGTCATGCTCGGAAAATATACAAAACAATTACAGCTTGTGCGGTCTGCATTGAGCTAAAAGAGAGGTTAGAACATGATTGAAACAATTGCAAGTACCGCACTTGCTGTCAATGAAAATTTGCTGATTCAGAAACAGCGGATTCAGTCCGGCAAAAATCAAACCCGCCTGAGTTTCGTCACCGGAACACACGGTGACGAACTCGAAGGGCAATATTTGGCTTGGCTGTTAGGTAGTTTTCTGAATCAGCATCTTGATGAATTGGATGGAATTGTTGACATTTATCCAGCACTCAATCCTATGGGTATTGATTCCATTACAAGAAGCGTTCCCATGTTCGACATTGATATGAACCGAATTTTTCCCGGCACAAAGCACGGCACAATGATGGAAGTCATCTGTTCTTCGATTGTGAATGATTTAGCCGGTTCGGATGTCTGCATTGACGTGCATTCCAGCAATATCTTTTTGAAAGAAATCCCACAAATCAGAATCAGCGTACCAACCGCAGAAATGCTTGTACCCTATGCAAAATTGATGAATGTGGATTTTATTTGGGTGCATGAATCCGCAACGGTTCTGGAATCCACTCTAGCACATACCCTCAACACCAGAGGAACAAAAACGCTTGTTGTCGAAATGGGTGTCGGAATGCGTATCACAAAAGAATATGGTCAGCAGATATTTGACGGAATTTTAAATTTAATGCATCATCTCGGCATATGGAAAGGTGAAATTAAACCTGTCAGAGAACCGATTGTTTCATTAAATAGAAAAGTTGGATTTATCAATTCTGATGCTGCCGGAATTTTCGTGCCGTGTGTATCGTTCGGCGATACGGTCAAAAAAGGCGATGATATCGGGGACGTGCTGAACCCTCTAACCTCTGAAATTGTCGAGAAAGTCAAGGCTGTATGTGACGGTATGATTTTCACATTGAGAGAATATCCGGTTGTCTATGGCGGTTCGCTTTTGGCTAGAATTCTCATGAAGGAGGATGAAACAGAATGAAGAAAAAAGTCTTGTTTTCGCTGAAATCTCCTTACAGAGAACAGCTTGATGTAATTGGTTATCGGTTCGGACACGGTGAGAAATCTCTTGCCATTGTCGGTGCAATGCGTGGAAACGAAGTCCAGCAAATGTATGTTTGCAGTCAAATGATTCAGGAACTCAAGAAATTGGAAGCAGACGGCGCAATTGCTGAAAATACCGAAATTTTGATTATTCCGTGTGTGAATTATTATTCTATGAATATCGGTAAGCGGTTCTGGGCGATGGATAATACAGATATTAACCGTATGTTCCCCGGTTACAGTCTCGGCGAAACCACGCAGAGAATCGCTGACGGCATTTTCCAGAAAATCAAGGATTATCAGTACGGAATTCAGATGGCAAGTTTTTATCAGTCCGGAAATTTTCTCCCTCATGTCAAGATGATGGATACTGGATTCACTGACCCCAATCTAATGAAACAATTTGGTTTTCAGTTTGCCTTAATCCGGAAGCCTCGCCCTTATGATACCACAACTTTAAATTATAACTGGCAGATATGGGAAACAAAGGCGTTTTCCGTTTATACCAATGCCACAGATACCATTGATGAACTCTCCGCAGAAGAGGCGGTGAATTCCATTCTCAGATTTATGAATTCGGTTGGATTGATTTCTGTCAGAATTCACTCCGGCTATCATACGGAAATTTTGCAGGAATCACAGACAAAACAGATTCAATCTGAAGCAGGCGGATTGTTTGTCAGCTTGGTAAAAATTGGACAGCGTGTCCAACGTGGCGATTTGTTGGGAAAAATTATTCATCCGTTTGATGGCGGACTGATTTCAGAAATCCGGACTCCGGTATCTGGAACAGTCTATTTTGAATATAGCAGTCCGCTCATCAACGAAAAAACAGTATGCTTCAAAATCATCAGATAGGAGAATTTTTATAATGGAACAGCATTTTCATGAAGTCAGAACAAAACAAATTCAGAATCCGGACGGCTCTGTCACAACTGTGACAACCGTCAGTTCCGGTTCATCTGAACAGACAAAAACAGTTTCACAAGAAACAACTGTCACAACTTCAACTGTGACAACTTCTGTTTCCTCCAAAACGTCAACGACTTGTCATTAAAAAGAAAGAGTGTGAAGTAACTATGTGTTCAATTATGGGATGGTGTAGCAAAGATGCTGACCGCAGTTTGTTTGAGCAGGGATTTCAGGAAACTATTTCAAGAGGTCCTGACTGCTCCAGAATCGTTGAAAATCCGGATGGAATTCTTGGATTTCATCGGCTTTCCATTATGGGGTTATCTCCAGAGGGAATGCAACCTTTCAGCCTTGATGAAAGTATGATTGTTTGCAACGGCGAAATTTATGGTTTCCAGAAATTGAAAGACAAACTTTCTGAAAAATACCAGTTTCAGAGTGAATCTGACTGTGAAATTCTCCTTCCGCTTTGGAAAGAGTACGGCACAAAAATGTTTTCCATGCTGGATGCTGAATTTGCTTGTATTATCTATGATGGAGATTCTCACGAATTTATTGCTGCCCGTGACCCTATCGGCATTCGCCCTCTGTATTACGGCTATGACAGCAAAGGTAACATTGTATTTGCAAGTGAACCCAAAAACTTGACTTGTATCTGCAAGTATATCAAGCCTTTTCCAGTGGGGCATTATTATCGAGACGGGTATTTTATTCAATATTGTGATATTGCCAATGTGGAACAATACAGCACAGATACTTTGGAAACTGCCTGCAAAAATATCCGTGAAAAGCTGATTGCCGGAGTGGAAAAACGACTTGTTTCTGATGCAAAAGTTGGATTTTTGCTGTCCGGCGGTCTGGATTCTTCACTTGTGTGTGCGATTGCTTCTAAATGCAGTGATAAGCCAATCAGGACATTTGCTATCGGCATGGATATTGACGCTATTGACTTGAAATACGCCAAAGAAGTCGCTGAGTATATCGGCAGTGAGCATACAGAAGTCATCATTTCAAAAGAAAATGTACTGAATGCATTGGAAGATGTTGTTCATCTGCTTGGTACTTATGACATCACAACTATCAGGGCAAGTATCGGGATGTATTTGGTTTGCAAGGCAATTCATGAACAAACTGACATCCGTGTTCTCCTGACGGGTGAAATTTCTGACGAGCTTTTTGGTTATAAATATACAGATTTCGCACCAGATGCAGAATCTTTCCAGAAAGAAGCTCAGAAACGTATCAGAGAACTGCATATGTATGATGTACTTCGTGCAGACAGATGCATTTCTGTCAACTCTCTGGAAGCAAGAGTTCCATTTGGAGATTTGGATTTTGTTAGATATGTCATGTCGCTGAATCCTGAAATGAAAATGAATATTTATCAGAAAGGTAAGTATCTGCTCCGTCATGCATTTGAAGGCGATTATCTGCCGAATGACATTCTTTGGAGAGAAAAAGCGGCTTTTTCTGATGCTGTCGGTCATTCTATGGTTGATGACCTGAAAGCCTACGCAGAAGCCTATTATTCAGATGAAACCTTTGAATGTCGCCGGAAAAAATACAGCCATGCACAGCCGTTTACAAAAGAATCCCTTTTATACAGAGAAATTTTTGAAAAATATTACTCCGGTCAAAGTGAAATGATTACGGATTTCTGGATGCCTAACAAAGATTGGGAAGGATGCAATGTCAATGACCCATCTGCAAGAGTGCTTTCTAATTATGGCGACAGCGGGAAATAAATTGATTGAGATTTCTATTTCACAGATAATACTTTGCTTGTTATAAGAATTGCTTCTTTCATGATTTCAAATATTCAAGTCAAAAATGAAGAAAAGTCGCCCAATTGGACGACTTTTTTGTTGAAGAGGAAGGCAAGAAGATTATTATTGGATTAGTATTACATCTTCTCGGTTGGTAATTTCGTAGGTATCTAAATCGGAATAATGCCACCACTCTCCCCAATAGGGCTTGAATCCATTTTTGACCATAATATCTTCCAGCATACGAGAATTGTCAGCGGCTTCCTGAGAAACGTCACTGTAATCTCTGTCTGCTATGAGGGAAAATTCATCAAACCCAGAAGGCAGTTCCACCTCTGAACCATCTTCGTATACAATGCCTAAATCGATTGTATTTCCTCGGCTATGGCTTGTAATGCCATTGCGGGGGTCTGCGACATAGGTAGGATTGGGGCATACTTCCCATAATCGTTCTTGTGCTTCTTCGGGGCGGTAAGGGTCCCACACAATGATACGGAATCCATTTTCTTTCAATTCATCCTGCACTTTGATAAGCTTTTTGATAGTTCCGTAACATAAATAGGCTTCTGCAACGTCATAAATCACCGTACCTGTAAAATTATTTGTTGTTGCATAGCGCAAGTCAATGACGGCATCAGGAATATAATCCAGAATGCGAACAAGTTCGCCATCCTCTGGAATTCGTTCAGGAATCACAGCAACTGTTTCTGTTGGTTCTGTCGATTCTGTGGGAACATCTGTTTCAGTTGGCTGTACTTCTTCTGTGGGAAGTACTTGCTTTGTCTCCATGATTGTTTCAGTTTTCTGCACAGTGGGAACGGATTTCACCATCACAGCAGTAGAAACCGCTGTTGTTTCAGACGATACATTAACTTCTGCATGACTTCCACACGCATTCAAGAAAAACAGCATGAAAGCTGTCAAACAATATAATTTTCGTTTTTTCATTGTAACACCTCAAAATTTCAATTATTCCTGACACTAATTTCCGAAATACAGGTATCATCATATTTATTGCCGGAATAGGTGCTTAAAATGGTAAATCGAATATAATCCGTGTCTATTGTATCAAAATTGATTACACATGGCTGACTCCAATAATCTTCGGTAAGTGTCACATCTAAATAATTTTGATTGGAAAATTCAATCCTGCATTCTTTGATACGCCCATTTTTATAGAAAAGTTCTTCATCTGTACACAGACCATTATAAATGACAATTGAATTGAGCCGTTGCTTGCGGTCTGCATAAAGTGTCAGAGATTCCCCAATTCCAGCACCGCCTGCACCCTCTGCCCAGCAGGTTGTAAGGTCGCCATCAACAGCCTTATATGCCTGATAAGTATGGCTGGTTGTATCTGAAAGTATACTGCTTGCATAAGCACTCGAAAATGAAGGCGAAACGTCAACAACTTCCTCCGGAATCTCAACTTCCGCCGGAATTTGAACTGGTTCTGGGGCTGGTTCTGGCACTGCAACTGGTGCAGGTTCTTCAACTGGCGGAATTGGTATATCGATATGAACTTTCTCCACAACGGGTTCAGTCTCAGGGATTATCTGGGGTTCAGTTTCAGGGATTATCTGTGGTTCTGTCACAGGTATGGCAACGGCAACTTCCGGTTGCTGTAGTTCTTCTGTATTAACAATTGCAGGAGCTTCTGCGGTGTCATCCTCAAAAACAAATTCCAATTCCGTACCGCATTCCGGACAAACAACCGTTCCACTTGACATCATTTCATCTGTCAGCGAAATCAAAGCACCACATACTTCACAGATTGTTTGGTAGGAGCTGACGGCTTCTTGTTCAGAATCATTTCCGGTTCTGGAACGAATAAGCGTTTGTGTTGCCACCTCTTCCAGTGCATCAGTAACATCAGTTTCGTGTTCGGCGGTTTCGAGTTCAGAACCAGACTTGTCTTTCAACAAAAGAAACACCAAAGCAACTACACAAAGCAACAGAAACAGAATGACAAAAATCATGATGATTGTCTGCATTCTGGATTGTTTGTCCGCTCCTCCATTGCGGACAGGTGCAGGAGATACAGACGTTTGGTGGATGGATTCATCTCCGGCATAGACTGTAGGGAAAGTTTTTTCTTGCTTCGGAAGGGTTTTCATGGATGCGCCACTCGTCATCTGTTTGAGTTGTGCAAGAAGTTCGTCAATTGTCTGGTATCTTTCGTTGGTCTGAAAAGCGCAGGCTTTCAGGATGATTCTTGAAAATTCCTCAGAAGCATTTTTGGGATTCGGCAGGAGATATTCTCCGCTCATACGCATATCAAGGGCTATATCTGCATCGCCATATTCTTGCTCAAATGGAAAGTACATATCATTCATGAACTGGTAAAGGCAGATACCAAAAGAATACAAGTCCGCCTGATGGGTATATAGTTCACCAGGGTTAGCTTTGGAACGGTAAATTTCAGGCGCAATATACCCATGCGCACCGGCGAACGTTCGGGCAGTTTCCGCCCTTTTGGAGACGTTGAAATCTCCCAGCTTATAGATACCATCATCCGATACAAAGAAATTTTCCGGCTTAATATCCCTGTGAATAATCCCCTTGGCATGGGCGGATTGTATGCCTGTTCCAATATCCATAGCTATCTTTATGACATTTTTTTCCGTCAGTTTCTGATTCTGGATTGTACTAAGGAAAGGACTCAGCAATTCCATTTTCAGAAGACAAATATAACCCTCGGTCTTTTTGTTGATAACAACCGGACGTATCACATGTGAACGATATTCGACAATGTTCGGACATCCGGTCAACTGGAGCTGTTGCATGATAGTTACTTCATTCTGAAAGTTCTGACGCTGTAGGTCAATATAATCTTGTTTCTGTTGTTCCGTATAGCCCTCTTCTGCAATCAGCTGAACTTTCAATGCAGATATTAGTGATTCGTCACCTATTTTTTCTTCCATCACATGCACAGTACCAAAAGCACCAGCACCAATGTTTCTCTGGATGATATGTGCTTCTTCACCCATAGTTTTCAAAAACTGCTCGATATGATTCTCGAAATACTGTGTCAGTTCATGACTGTTCATGATAGTTCCCTCCGGTGGAATAGCATTCAATGTACACTTTGCTTACTCTATTAAAATTAGTCCCCATTCTTCCCATCTCCAAAGCGTTTCAGAGCCGTCAGGTGAAATAATCAGAATATCGCCGTTTTCTTGGATAATGACATACTTTCCAAAAATCGGCATTGCCGAAGACATCCATATTGGTTTGAGACGGTCAGGGCTGTTCCTATCCCATTCATAAATAAACAGATGTTCAGAATAGAAAGTCTTGTTATCAGGTTCTCTCCAAAAAGGTTGATATTTCCCAAAACTTCCCTTTTTCCAGACATGAAGAAGTACTTCATCTTTTTCGTCATGGTCAACATCAAAAATCATACAATCAGCAACAATCCATTCTGCATCTGGTTGGTAAAGGAAATTTTCAGAATCAAGGGAAAGCAAACCATCTTTCAGATGAATAGAAATTGTCTCTTCCCCCATATCGGAATGAACAGCGGCAGTTTCTTCCATTTCGGACAGAATCACCCATGACGGAATTTGTTGTATCAATGTATCACGATAAGTTTCAATCCCTCTGCATTCCAATAAACATAGTACAATGGACAGGGTAAGAAAGCTCCTGCGGACGATATTCACAAAAGAATGATGCATCATCAATAGTCCGGTTGGACGAGGTCAGAATACCATGACGGATATTGAATGCTTTCATCCCTTCTGAGCTGGTAGTTTTCTCTGTATTCTATGCCAAGCATTTGCCACCACTTGTAATCAGTCAGACGGTCACTGATGGGCTGTTTAAATTCATAGAAAGAATACATCACACCAGATGCAATTTTCAGCTTTCCATCTACTTCAACGATAACTTTGATTTCAAGTGGTTTTCCAGTTGCTACTTCCAAACAAACACCATTTGGGTCAGTTGCAATATCGGCAACAATGGCAGAAGGATGCTTTTGTGAGTCGTGAAATTCTTCATCTGGAAAATCTGCATTCATGACTTCTTCCCAGAAATGTTCCAATTGACCGCCATAGGAGCGAATTAAATCAAATTCTTCTGTTGTGGGAACTTCCCCATTGAGTTCTTTTTCTGCAATCACTTCAAGTTTAGAGGAAAGTTCGGCAAGAATCTGGAGGTTTCGCTTATCCTGTTCGCTAATCATTCCATAACCTTCAAGACCGGTTGCAGTTGCATTCACAAGGGCTTCTATACGAGAAAATACAGCTGGTTCGGCTTCAACATAACCCCTGTCGTCAATATTTATATCTCCGCCCCCGCCAAATTCGCCCATTATTTGCTTAGAGTAAAGGATGGTATCATGTTTCAATTCGGAATAGCTTCCTTCAAAAGTTATCAGGGATTTGCGTTTCCATTCATCTGAAAGCATGAAAGTCGGATAACTGCTGTCTTTTTCTTCAAGAATGGGAGTCAATGTATAAATCCATGCAGAATAAAGGCTTGATGTCCATGTGGAGAGGGGAGCTTCTTCAATTGTGGAACGAAGTTTTTCCATTTGCTGGTCGTAGTTGGTGTGGCTGGTATCCCCTTGCTGTTTAAGGATAGAATAGGCAGTTTCTGACCCCAATGCAGCCGGAAAATCCAGTGCATCTGGGAGTAATCTTCCGGAAACATTGCGCTCTGTCAATTGTGTGAAACAAGCTTCATCAATCGAAAAACGTTGCCCCATAAAACGAAAGCCCTTTTGTGCAGCAGCTTTTTCTTCATCGGAATCACTGGCATATACAGGAACGGAATTGATGGCAGGTGCAGGAAGCTGTTCGCTAAGAGATTTGAAAAATTCCCATGAATTTTCTTTCCCTATCAGGGTTTCTACTGTACAATTTTCTCCATAAACTGCATCCACAAGGGGTTTCAGTTCGCAGTAACCGAAATCATCAGAAGCACCAGCAAAGAAGGAAGTGACGGCATAAACACTCGCCCATTTATCATAAATTTCTCCATCCATGCCGATAGTAATTAAGACAGATGCACGGTTAAAGGTGTCGTCATCTTGACGAAATCCCATTCTACCATACCACATCATTGCTTTGAAATATTGCTTTAAATCTTCAGAACTATCATAATATCCTCGTGGAATGTATTGTGAGTAATCTTCTTTGACATCTTCAAAAATACAAGAATAACTAACTCCACTTTTGGATGAGATAAGAGAAAGTTCCGTTGTTACTTCTCTTGATACTACGTCTGGAACAATTGTATTCGGGTCAAGCAGACAAGTTCCAACGGTAAAAAAGGCAAGTTCCGTTTTGGCTGCTTCTTCCCATTCTGTACCTTGGAGGATGTTGTAATGTTCTTGTGCTTTTTGTAACATCTGCTGAGAAACGTCTAACATAGCACTTCTGAGATGTTCTCGCTCGATTTTTTTGAGCAAATGGGCGAAATACAGGTGATAAGTATGCATCATAGAATCCACTGTAATGTAATTTGCACGATAAAAATAACGATTCATTTCGTAAAATTGAAAAAATTCACTATAATAAGTATCAGATAACACAAAGCCGTTCTTAGCTAAAGCCTGCTTCTGACTGTCAGAAATGTAAAATCCTTCCTGATAGACGTTGGAAAGACCAGACTGTATACTTTGATAGGGTGCAGTTCTTGCAGTGATTGTTGTCACTTTTGGCTCAAAATTCTGTGCAAGGAGAGTGGGTCTTTCATAGTAAACAATATCCGTAGGGGTTACGTCTGGAAGTACTTCTGTCATCTGTTGTACAGCATCTGTCAAATCAATGGTATCATCAACACTGGTATCATCCGTCTCAATTTGTGGAGTGGAAACATCCTGTTGACTGTTTTCCGTAATTGTTGGCTGAGAAGATGCAGTTTCCGGCGGTTTTGTGCCACAACTTGTCATTAACATGGAGATAACAAGAAGCAACACAAGGGATTTTCTTTTCATATTTTTCACTCCTTTTTAACATTTTTAACATTAAAAGTTAATATATGGCACTTTCATTATAGCACATATTTCAGGTGGTGTCAATAGGCATGATTTTTTTAGTAGAGGATTTTTTAATTGACTTTGTCACAACGAATAATTGATTTTTGATGGATTGACCTTGACATCATGAAAAAACTGTTGTAAAATATAGTGAGAGGCTGGTTCGAGTCTTTATGTTGGACAGAATGGGCTTGTCAATTGGAATGGCTTGTTCTACCGCAAAATCGAAAAGTCGGCATGGGTTGTCCTACGCTAACTGAAAGGAGAAAATGTATGGACAAAATATATATTGTCTTGGGGATTATCGGAAGTTTGTGTTTTGCACTGGGTGATATTTTTCTTGGATACGTTGACCCAACTCCATTGGGTAAAGGTTCTGGTGTCATTACCAAAGGACACGGGAAAGGCTATCCACAAAGCCGTTTTACGGTCACACTTGGTACTGCTGCAATTGGGATTGTATTTCTTTATCTCGGCATGACACATGTTGGTGATATTGCAGTGAATGAAACATGGAAACAATGGATTTCTTTCAGTTTTTCAGTGATGGCGTTTACATGGATGATGGTGCATATTTTTGTAACGGTCTGTGCATTTGTCTATCACTGGACGACTGAAAACGTTTCGGAGGAAAAAGCAGAGGAAAAAGCAATCGAAGCCCTGAAACAGACGAGAAATATGTTCATTCCAATGATGGCGGTTTCTTATTTGCTGATGTTTGTAGGAGATATTTTCATCATTGTGGCGATTGCACGCAATGGAACAATTTTGCCAAAATATAGCATTGTCTTTACACCGCTGATTGGAGCGGGAGTGATGTCGGCACTGGCAAAAATCAACCCAAAATCACCATTTTGTAAGATGCTGGATACCCTTTGTCTCAATTTCGGGTTGATTGTATGGTTTATCAGCCTGTTTTTTGTCGGGGAGGCGGTATCATGACACTGACGAAATTTCTGTTTCTGATTGCTTTTATCGGGCATCTTCTCTGCTGGCGGTGCGACTGGATTATCACCTATACCCCAAAAGGACGCTTTCAGATAAAAGATATTCAGGATAACCAGCGCATGGCTGAACTGTTTGACGGAATGCCCCTGAAAAATTCTTTGATTTCTATGCTTTTGGGAGTGATTGCACTCACAATGATATTTTTTGGCTATTTCGGTCTGTATGAATGGATGAAAGAGTTTTCGGCGGTCTATGCCGGAATTATCATTACATCTGCGATTGTTTACTTTATTTCCGGAACGGCTCACCATGTATTCTGCGGTGCAGTGGAATGGTTTTACATCAGACTCGGCAGAACCGAAGAGGCACGACAAGTAATTTTAGAATTTTTCAAGAAAACTTCTGCAACAATGTATCTTTATCTGATTGGTATGCTGATTTTTGCCGTAGCATTTTTGATTGCTGTCGTCACAGGTCAAACCAATTTACCACGCTGGGGATGTATTTTCAATGTTCTGCCGTTATTCCTGATACTTTCGCCGTTCAGGATAGCCGGAGCAGGAAATCTTGCTGGAGCAGTCATGTTTCTGGGATTATTCTTTCTGGTATGATGGGAGGGGCGAAAATGAAGTTATTGATTCAGTTAGTGCTGTATTGCTTGCTATTCACAGGCATGGTAAAATATTCCGTTCGGGGTGGTGCATTGGACGGGCTATATTTCTATCCGAAGCCTGTGCAGGAACAAGCCATAGAAATTGGACTTATCACAAGAGAAACTATCGCCAAAAAACGGCGAAATTTCATGATTTTGTTTTATTTTGTCATGCTGACGGCATTACTGCTGATAATTGGTTTATGGAATCGGATAGACTCTTTCAAAATGGCTTATCTGCAAGCTTTATTATTTTTAGAAGTCATGAACTGGTATGACGGTATTGTGATTGGTGACATCCTCCCCCGCCTATAGAGGCGGGGGCTTCCCCTCGCCGACAGGTTTGGTTCTCGCTCAATAACACTAATGTGCTAAGTATCAACGAGCTAACCCCGTGTGTCCCACGGTT
>JAZAUD010000026.1:0-34877 GCA_036373775.1 Oscillospiraceae bacterium
CTTCTCAGTTTTTCCGGCAGACTCTTAAATTGTTCTCTATCCACTATTTTTCACTCCCATCATTGTATTACTACAATTATATCATAACTCTACAATTTGTGCAAGCTATTTTGATGCAATTCCTAAGAAGGAATAGAAAAATCTAACCCTGCAAAAGTGAATTTTGTATTTTCCCTTTCATTATAGCCATGAAGCGAAATTCTATCATATTCTTCTTCAACAAAATTAGTATCCTCTTCATCAAGAGCGTTTGTTTCCAATTCTATTTCTGAAACAGCAGTTTCTGCCTCTGCATCGGGAATAGTTGTTTCTATTTCTGGTTCTGGTGTTGCTTCTGTTACAGGAATACTTTCAATAGGCTCTTGCACTTCTTCGGGAGCTGATGTTCCGCATCCAGTGCAAAATATCAACAAAAACAACATATAGGCGTATAATTTTTTCATGATAATCTCTCCTAAAAGTTATATTTCAAGTTCACAGGTGAACACCATTATTATACTACACTTTCAAGTTGTTATCAATAACAACTTAAAAGATTTTTACATTATTCTTTTTTGGTGTTATGATGTACAATGAGGTGATTTGTCTATGATTCAAAATCTAAAACAACTCCGTAAAAAAGCAGGTATCATTCAACAGGCTTTGACCAAAAAAATTAGTGGAAGAAACAATTATTGATAGAAATTACATTGCCCCCAGAAGTTTCTGCTCAATTCTCAAAGTGACTAACAAATAATAGGCATCATCAGCAGGAGAAAGTGTATTTTCATCAATGGCATCAATTTTGGCTGACCATTCTTCCATTTTTGCAAGCATATTGGTATAATCTCCCAGCATACTCATCATATCGCCCTCACCAGAAGTATACTTTTTCATGAATGCGACATACTCATCATAAAATGCTTCGTAAGCGTCCATTGTTTCCTTGAATTCAGGTGTTACAAGGGAGTAATCCCCATTTTCAACGGCTGCTTTGACATCGGCAAACGATACATCATTTTGAGTTTCTTCTTCCACTGGAACAGGCTCATCAGATACAGTTTCAGGCATTTCAGGGGGTTCTGGTGTGACTGGAATTTCTGAATTTTCTTCTGTCGGTTCGGGGAGTGTTTCGGCTTCCGTGACAGGTACATTTACTGGGACTTCTCTTGAAACAGAGGAAGTATTATCTCGTGACAGACTGTTTTCACTCTCGATATTTCTTTGTCTTGGATGGATAATGGAATTGAGTCCATTTAATGCCAATAAAACAACAATTACTGTCAGACAGCCAGGTGTTTTTTTCTGCTTATTACTCATGATGCATACCTCCATCAAGTTTATTTGATTTCAGTATAGCATATTCTTTCGGGAGGATATAAAAATAGATTCTTATCGTATTACCGCCTGACGGATTTCAGGTGATACTTCTCTGCAAATGCCTTGTTCCTGATACTGTTGATTGAGATTATCAATTTCAGCTATCAATTCACGGCATTTCGGGAAATTCTGCAATTCAAAATAAATGTCAAGCTGACAATTCATCAATTCCTCCTGTTTATCAATATAAGGTATCATATCGGGGGATTTTTTGCAATGTTTGATTGCTTTATTGAGTTCTGCTATCGCTAAATCGAAAGCATTATGATAAAAATAACAGTTCGCCGCTGGAATGTGAATAATATCAATGATTTCTAAATCCGTAGAAAATACCTGTCCTGCGATAGTTTGGGCTTTTCTGATGAAAGTCCTTGTTTGAGTTAAATCAGGTTCAACAAGCGTATGATACCAAGCCAATATCATATAGTAATAGCAATGGTTCTCACTGATTTCTGGTTCATTTTCTTCAATCAGTTCATGGATATCGTTAAGCAGTCCAGGAATTTCATCATAATATTTAGGGGTACTTCTGATTAGGATACTTGCCAGAGAAAGGTAATATTTGATAAGATATTTTGCTTTTCTGCTGTCGGTGGACTGTTCCATTTCATCAATCGCCATATTCATGGTATCAAGCAATTTTCCAAGCAAATCCGCTTCTTTTTCATTGTAAGGAATATACGCACCATCAGCCAATACATCATAATAATTTCCAAGCATATCATAATACATAGCCTTGATAAAATGCCGTGGATGCTGTTCAGAATAGATTTCTGCCTGTTTTAAAATCTGATGAATATGCTCATGATTTGCCATTCCGACATAAATATCAATCATCTTTTTATGATATTCCATCACTGAAATATCATCGATACCCCAAATCCAATTTTTTACAGTTTCTGCTATGACAGGATGCACACGAATTTCCTTGCCTGCATATATCCAGCCATCCTGATTCAATTTTGAGATGATTTCCATATCACAATCTTTGACAAGCGATTGAAACAATTCCGTTTCCAATCCACGAACTTCCAGAAGAGAAAGTATTTTCATTGTGATTTGGTATTGTTCGGACATACTGCCTGCATTGAAAAGAGCTGAGATAATCGCTGACAGTGTATCGTATACTTCCTCGCCGTCTTTGAGATTGCCTATTTTCTGACTGGAAAATTGAGAAAAGCCGTTTTCTCTTATCAGTTTCAGAGCATTCTGAATGGTAATTCTTTCAGAGGCAATCTGTCTTGCAATCAGTTCCAGTACGAGCGTATGCCCCTGTACAAGCGTAATAATTTCATCAAAACAGGTTCTTTCTTCCTTTGTCATATTTCTTTCGAGGTTGAGGGTTATCAGTTTATAAATTTCAGAAATATCTGCAATAGCATTGATTTCCATGCTTGCATAGCTATTTTTCGGAGGCTGATTTCTCGATATGATAACCGTATCATATCCGCAGTCCGTCAAACGGCTCAAATCTTTGGTGATTTTCCCTGAATAGTTATCCAGTACAAACAACACTCTCCTGTTACCGCAGATACGCTTGAAATGTCCTATTTTACGAATAAAATAATCTTCTGCCGATTCGCCATTCTGCTGACTGACGGTACTGATTTGCAGTTGCATATCATCTGAAAATGTCCGTTGAAAATTCCCCTCAAATTCAAGATAGACAATTACATCATATTCCGTCTTATTTTGGCTGATAAAATTCCGAATCAGCGTACTTTTTCCGATACCGCCGATACCAGTCATGAACAAAGTATGATTCTCTTTCAGTTTTTCAGAGATGGTTTTCAGTTCAGCATCTCTTCCAGTAAAATAAGGCGATACTGCTGGAAAAATCGGAATGATATAATCTTTGCGTTCAAGTTCGATACAGAGTTTTTCAAGCAGATTCACGGCTTCATCCATATTTTGAAAACGATTGCCCACAGAGGAACGAATGGTATTTCTGAATAATTTCGTAAGAATTGACTGAATATCAGGTCTTGCAAGCTGTAGCTGATATTTTTCGCATTCTTCAAAGGGATATTTTGAAAATCCACGATGTTCATTTTCATTGGAATGTCTGCCAAACACCAGATAGAATACAATTTCGCCCATGGTATAAATATCAGAAGATTTGCTTATTTTTCTGACAGAATAAGGATTCAGCTGTTCAGGAGCTGACCAGCCTTTTGTATAGGAAATCACTGTATCTGACAGAATCTTATCTGTTTCACGGATGCTGTCAAAATCAATAAATTCTACAAGTTGTGTGACAGTATCATCAGAATGATTTTGCAGGATAAAAATATTTTCTGGTTTCAGGTCAAGGCACAAATAGCCCGATTCATGATAATATTTTACAGTTTTTGCGATTGTCAGACAGATTGCTGTTATCTGCTGTAATGTCAGATTTTGAAGTCTGTCAAGCGTAGTGCCGTTGTAACAGGCAATCTCAATATAAGCCGTTCCATTCTCCTCAAAAATATGGCTGACAGGCGGAGTCAGATTATTCAATGCTGTAAGCTGACGGATTTCATTCTGCTTTCTTCCTGAACGGATAAAGCGAATTTTTCCGTTTTCAAAATCATTCTCCTGTAACGGATTGTATTCTTTCAGAATGCACTTTAATGAGAGTTTCCCAGACTGACACTCTGCAAGATATGCCACCGAAATAGCTCCTCTTCCAATCAATTGTAATATTTTGTATTCACGGTCAGCAGTTTTGAGAATATCCCCCTCTGACAAAATAACGCCCATATACAGACCTCCTTTCATTTTTATTGTACATCATTTTGAGTGTCGATTATAAAAATACATTCCAGTATTATTCATTGACAAGATACATTGTCAGTATCGGGTCATAAGAATTGGCACAGTACAGCAACAGACAGTCGAACGGATGCCGTACATAAATCTGAGCAAATCCGCAGGAAATGAGCGTATTATTCAATTCATCATAGAAATCCATCAGATTCTGAGCAATGACATTATGGTCAGTATTCCGTGCTTCATGATAAAAATTGTAAAATTTCAATAACATCAGCGTTTTCCGCAGGACTTCATAGGAAATGCTTTCTCCGTTGATGATTCTGCCAAGTGTGACATCATTCGGAAGGGATTCAGTAAAACGTTTCGGAAGCTGTCTACTGTTCTGCCTGATTTCACGGCTTTGATACCTGTATCCTAAAAGAGCCGCTATGGTCAGGCTGTTGAGCCTGTTTTCTGAAACAATTTCTATTGTAGTATCTTTCAGGATGCTTTCTTTCACCAGTTTAATTTCCTGATTGATGACACTTCTTGCAAGCTGAAACTGCTGTTGATTATCATAACAATGCTGAGAAAGATAGTTTATCAATTTATCATCACCATTGATACTGAGAATTTCAGAAAATATCTGTGAAGTTGCCGTATGTGCATTTTCCTGCGGAACAAAGCCTTCTGATTTTTCAAGCATCTGCCTGATGACAGCATATGATTTGTGATGATAAAGGCAGTACATAAAAACAGCATCTGTTTTGCTTTTGCAGTGAAACGGTATTGTCAGATAGTGTTTCTGAAAGAATATTGCTGTCTGCTGAAAGTCCATTTCCAGAGCATAACACAAATCATAATTGTTCAGCCGATTCGTCACCCCTGGGGTAATTCCTCTTATCCAGTTCTGAACTGCTTTCGGACATGATTTCCCTAACATCAATTTGAATCGCCTTTTGACTTCCATCAGCATGATATCTGTATCTTCGGCTGTACATTCGATTCCGAGCTGTCTTAACCGTTCTGAAAGCCCTTCCAAAAATGCAGAACCTGATTCCATTTCCAATGCACGCTGAATACCTTCTGTCACATCATCAGCAGTTTCAGGGAAAACAGGCTCTCCGAAACAAGTAGCATCATAAACATATTCTGTATGTTCATTACGGGAAAGTTCAGAATGATTTTCTTTGGACATCGTTTCACCTCATTTCAGTTTCAAACAAAACTCCCAGTCAAAACCGAGAGTTTTGTTCTGTCTTATACAGTAATTGTAAATATTTTATCACCAATATTTGTAATAATATCTATTGGGATTTCCTCATAAACTGGTTCAAGATATTTCTGGAGACTGGAAGCGGTCTGATTTAAAAATTCTTCTGTATAGCCTCTGTTACGGGCATCTAAAACAATGCGTTGTGTATAATTATCAGGCAAATTAACAACTCTGTCACCAATTTGCTTTTCCAATGTCCTGCACAGATTACTGAAATTACTTTCAAGATTATAATTCTTTACTTCTATTGCTTCAAGTTTATCTCCTACCTGTCGGATTACATCTGGTCTAGTGGAATTTGGAAAAGTAACTGATACTTTCTCACCGCCATAAAAGGCAATCTGTTCAGCATTTCCTGAATATTCCTGAAAAACAAATTCTTCTGATTCTCTCCAATTAGGAATATTCCCAACATTGTGAACCGTGAACAATTCACTTCCAGCACCAATCACAGCACCGCTGACTGCTCCCCACATAAAGCCCTCACTGCCCTTATCAGCAGCAGCTTTCAAAGCTTCATCAAAATCTTTTGTTTCGATTCCCTTCACAATGCCAGATGCAACACCGCTAATCATTCCTGTTGATAAAGCCATTGTTGTAGCCGTTTTAGCAGAAGCAGCGAAAATAGCACTGACAGCAGGTACACCTGCTCCGCCTGAAACAACTGAAACTGTAACACATATTAAAATAACGCCTGTGCCGATTGCAGTCTTTTTCAAAGCTTGTTCATATGTAGTGTCATATTCCTCGAATGATTCTACTTTTGTCTGACCGTCATCACCTAATGTGAAGATATACTTCTGACCTTGAAACTGTGCATCCAGTTCAGAAAGAGTATGTCCAAAGAATTTATTTTCTTTGGAATTATATTCCAGTTGTTCAATGTATTCCTTTGAGAGGTAAGTACTGCTGATATTTTCTATGCGATAATCATCACTTTGAAGGTTCAGTTCCAAATCACTGTAGATACTGTCATTGATATATTGCATCAGATTATCATCATCTAATGAAGTAAATCCAAGAGTTGCAACATATTCTTCTGATTGAGTATCCACAGAAAGAACATTATCCGTTTGGATAGTCTCTGTCTCAGTGATTTGTGTTTCAATATTTTCAGAAGACAGAAAACTAACATCCGCATTTGAAGAACACCCTGTGAAAAGCATCATACAGGACAGCAATACTGCAAGTGATTTTTTCATGATATCATCCTCCAAGATTAAGAAATTTTCTTTTTGATTACCGCTGTAATGATTCCAATCACAGCAATACCGCCAACAATGGGAATTACAGGGCTTTTTTGTTCTGATTTTTCTTCAGTAACTGTTGTTTCAATTTCTGTTTTAGCTGGAGCATCTGTAATTTCTTCAGTAGTTGGTTCAATAATTTCTCCACCATCTGTAATTTCTGCTCCTTGTGCTATAAGATGATTTATTTGTTTTATAGAAGTCTTAAATCCTGATGCTGCATAGGCTTTCAAAATCTTATTACTTCCAACATATACTTGCTTTGTTACTTTTTCATTTGTATACTCATTGGTTACTGTGATGATATATACGCCTTCTTGGGTATACTGTTTGCCTGCTTTTGAAGGTTCAGTAAATCTGGTATCTTCGATTAACTCATCGCCGTTTTCTGTCAGTATCTGTTTCTTAACATCAAAAGTAAGATACTTTGACTCTGCTGGGTCAACATAAAAGCCATTTTCTGTCATAGCTTTTTCGGTGAGTTCATTCTTAGTTTTTACATCACGTGGAAATATTGCACAAGTTCCGTTTCTTACCCGAAATTTGAATAAAATCTTATAATTAGTATAAGTTGGAAAAATATTAAGAGAGCCTATTTTACGAGGATTATTTCTGATTTCATAGTCTAAAGTGACTTCATAATCTCCTTCTTCACACAATTCAATATCTGTATCGGCTCCAACAGTCAAAGCAGAAAGATAATTACTATAAGGAGTTACATTTTCAGAGTTTTGATAATCAGTATGTTTTACAATCAGCATCCCTCTGCCAAAATTCATCTTTTCATTGATATCAAATTTCTCATCGTAGCCATTTTCATCACTATAGATAGACAAATTTTCATTGCCATTTAACCTATCTATATCCTGTTCAAGAATAAAACTGAGTCTTACATTGTCTCCAGCAGTTTTCAGAAAGATAGGATTATCTTCATTTTCTTTTTCATCCATTACACGACTATATCCACTGATACAAAATTTCCCAAGTTTCCAGTTAACATGAGGGTCATCTTTAGTGATTTCTTCATTTCCAGAAAATCCATTATCCTTTCCAGTATTTACCGCATGATAAAAATATTTCCGTGGTTCTTCAAAACCTTCTACAAGTTCCGCTTTTGTCAAAAGTGCAAACCAGGACATATTAATTAACAGCATCGAAATGATTGAAAAAGCAACTATAACACCTGATAAAATTTTAGACAAATCGCAATTATTCATCAGTCTCACTCCTTAACAACAAATGCTTAAATAGTACATCTAATTATAGCATAATTGAACAATATTTTCAATATTTTCCAGATAAGTACCTCTTTTTTCGTCTTTTTGCATAATACATCCAAATGAAATTTGTAATGTTTTCATACATCCAAATGTAAGAAAATTAAAAAAACTGACCATTTTAAAAAATAATATTATACTTTTAAGAATACATATCTATTGTATCATATTTATCTGTCTGGTTATAAAAATGGATTCCACTGAGTGCATATGCTAAATTTCTAATCAATTCGTGCCAATCACTCTTTTTGACTGACTATTGACCTTTCATTCCAAATACGATATAATTAGTGTATATTCTGCTGATTCTGGAGGAATGTATATGGAACTGCGATTACTGGAATATTTTCTGACGGTTGTGCGTGAGGAAAACATATCAAGAGCCGCCGAGGTGCTTCATGTTACTCAGCCGACTCTCAGCCGTCAGATGAAAGAACTGGAAAACGAACTGCATACAACTTTATTTATCAGAGGGAAACGGCTTACACTGACGGATTCTGGTGTCATGCTCCGCCGACGTGCGGAGGAAGTTGTTTCTCTCATGAACAAGATAGACAGCGAATTTCAGGAGCAGGAGGAAATCAGCGGTATCATATCAGTAGGAAGCGGCGGGCTGAAAGCCGCAGGAATACTTCCTGAACTGATACAGCATTTCCGTGACCGCTATCCGCTTGTAAGTTTTGAAATCATCACAGGCAATGCCGACCACATCAAGGATAAGCTCGAACGTGGTCTGCTTGATTTTGGCTTTCTCCTGGAGCCTGTTGATATTGAGAAATTTGACTATCTCCGTATGCCTGTAAAGGAAATATGGGGCGTTCTTCTCCCTGCGAATCATCGCCTTGCTTCAGAGAAAGCAATCACTCGAAAACAGCTCAAAGAACTTCCGCTTGCAGTCACAAGCCGCAATGCCCTGAAAAGTGAGATAGAGGAATGGCTCAGATGTTCCGTGTCTGAATTGGATATTGTTACTACGCATAATCTGATAAATAACGTTGCTCCACTCGTGGAGCGTGGCATAGCCTGCGTTCTAACTATAGAAGGAGCAGCGAATATGTTTGACCCTGCCCGTTTTGCATTCAGACCGCTTGAACCAGAACTTTCCATGACCTCGGTGCTTGCGTGGAAAAAGCTCAGTCCTTATTCTGGTGCGGCAGGTAAATTCCTGGAATATATCAAAAGTATACATTCTGAGCATACCGAAGTATAGAATATAAGCATTTTACATATTGATGAATCTGTGCTATAATGAGTACAGGACATAAAACCTGTACTCTTTTTTGTGGGGTGACTGCATGAAAGTAATGAATACAAACATTACAGACAAGGAGCTTGCTGATGTTTTATCACAGACTGGAATGACCGAGGAACAAATTAAGGCTTTTCTTTCGGGATGCTGTACCGAAAAAGTGCATATTTTACGAAATACAAGACGCTCTGTTCTCGAATCTGTTCACAGGGAACAGGCGATACTTGACAGACTTGATTATGTGATATGGTGTATGGAGCAGAATCAATGAAACAGGAGGGTATGAAAATGATTTTTAATGAAACATTTACAATGGCAAACGGAGTGATGATTCCAAAGCTGGCACTCGGCACATGGTTTATTGATGATACCAAAGCGTCGGAAGCTGTGCGGAATGCTGTAGAAATTGGCTATCGTCACATTGATACGGCACAGGCTTACGGCAATGAACATGGTGTTGGTGAAGGTGTCCGTACCTGCGGTATCGCCCGTGAGAAGATTTTTGTGACCTCTAAGGTTGCAGCCGAACACAAGGACTATAAAACTGCTGTGGCAGGAATTGACGGAACACTTCGCAAAATGGGACTTGATTATCTTGATATGATGATTATTCATTCTCCTCAGCCGTGGCGTGAAGTCAATCAGTCTGATAACCGCTATATTGAAGGCAATCGGGAAGCATGGAGAGCATTGACAGATGCTTACAAAGCTGGAAAACTCCGTGCAATCGGTGTTTCCAATTTCCTGCAAAGTGATATTGAGAACCTGTGCGAAACTGCCGAGGTCAGACCGATGGTCAATCAGATTCTCGCCCATATCTCCAATACGCCGCTGGAGCTGATTGAATACTGTCAGCAGAATGGCATTATCGTTGAAGCGTATTCTCCTGTAGCACACGGCGAAGCATTGAAAAATCCTGCAATCAAGGCTATGGCTGACAAGTACAATGTAAGTGTTCCACAGCTCTGTATTCTTTGTTGTCAATCACGTAGACTTTTGCAGTGACAGTTTCCAGAGTTGAAATGAAATAGTTCATTAAATTCAAATTTCTTTTTATCAGGGAAACACTGTAACTTTGCACAGTAGCATAAATTCGCCTTTTAGAAGAAATGTAGCTTGAAAAGTAGCGATATATCGATAAAAAGTAAATGTTTCGGCTCTGTAAGACTTTCCAACAAGATTTTCTTTTGTGGGTCTTACAAGCAAAAAATCCTGTAAGTTCCGAATATCCTGAACCGTATATGTGACAGATTCAGCAGTTTCGTCAGCACCTGTTGTCATTGAACCAAACATGAAAGCTGTTGCCGCAACAATTCCGTACAGCATCAAAGAAATCATCTTTTTCAATGCAATCATTCCTTTTATTTCAGATATTCACGGAAGAAACTTTCAATCTTATCAAACGGAATTACTTTATCCTTACCACCATCATATAAATCAGTATGGGAAGCATCAGGAATGATGAGCAATTCTTTATTATCAGTATACTTGCTGTCTTTTATCATATTTGCATAAGCATCCTCAGTATATTCCAGCAAGTCAGAGTGATAAAATCAAAGAGATACATTCAATCATGATTGCCGACCTCGAAAAAACTTATACAGTTGAAGAATTATCCAAAATTTCAGGGATGCCGTCCGCAACCCTGCGAAAGGTGTTCAAGGCTGTGTATGGTGTTCCAATCTATCAGTACATGAAGGGGTACAAGATGAAAGCCGCTGCCGCAATGCTGATTTCAGAACATCAACTGCATATTTCAGAGATTGCTCAACGTCTCGGATATGATAATTCTTCAAAATTTTCAGCGGCATTCCGTGATGTGATGGGCATGACACCGCAAAATTACAGAAACAGACAGGAGTAACAATCATGGGAAAAGATAGAAACAATTCATTTGGCTGGCTGTTGAGTCAGTCAGGCGAACGAAAGGAAAAATTTATTGCAAGTGTGATTCTTGCGGCGTTCAGTATGATATGCGGTATTGTACCGTATTACTTTGTCGCACAGATTGTGAAAAATCTGCTTGACGGGAATACAGATAAAGGCGGATATATTCTCAACTGTGCGATAATCCTTGTGTTATGGCTGGGACATTCTCTGTTCCATGCACTTTCTACTGCAAATTCGCATCTGGCGACATTTCACACGCTTGCAGTCATCCGCAAAAAAGCCCTTGACAAACTCGCTAAAATGCCATTAGGGGATGTTATCAGTCAGCCGTCTGGTGCGCTCAAAAGCACCATTGTTGAGCGTATCGACAGCATCGAAACGACTCTTGCACATATTCTGCCTGAATTTACCACAGGAATCGGCGCACCGATGATTATTTTGATTTATGCATTTATCATCAACTGGAAACTTGGACTTTCGGCATTCATTACCGTTCCGCTTGGTATTGTTTGCTATGCGCTGATGATGTTCGGCTACGAAGAAAATTATTCCAGAACAGTGAGGGCGACAAAAGCCCTGAATGCTGTCACAACGGAATACATCAACGGCATTGAAGTCATCAAAGTATTTGGTAAGGCACAATCAAGCTATGAGAAATTTGCCGCCGCTGCAAAAGAATCTGCCGCCAGCTTTGTGGACTGGATGCGGAAATGCAATGTCTATATGACTTTTGCCATGTGTATCATGCCAGCAACGATGCTTTCTGTCCTGCCTATCGGTGGTATCATGGCAATGCACGGCACAATCAGCATTGCAGACTTTATTACAATTATTATTTTAACTGTCGGATTGATTGAGCCTTTAATCGGTGTGATGTCTTATTCAGATGATATTGCACAGATGGACACGATAGTAACAGAAGTCCGCAGTATTCTTGATGCGCCTGAAATGATACGCCCTGAAAACCTTAGCCATCATCTGGAAAGCGGAGATATTGTGCTTGATGATGTGCATTTCAGCTATTCAGATAAAGAAATACTTCATGGCATTTCCATGACGATTCACAAAGGCGAATTTATTGCACTCGTGGGGGCTTCTGGAAGCGGTAAGTCAACGATAGCAAGACTGATTGCAAGTCTCTGGGATGTGAACAGTGGCAGTATTTCTCTGAATGGTACGAATATCAAGGATATTCCGCTTGATGACTATAACGAAAAAATAGCCTATGTTTCACAGGATAATTTTCTGTTTGATATGACAATCAGAGAAAATATCCGTCTCGGCAGACAGTCGGCAACCAATCAGGAAGTGGAAGAAGCCGCTAAAAACTGCGGCTGTCATGATTTTATCATGGAACTTGAAAACGGTTATGATACCATTGTTGGCACATCGGGCGGACATCTTTCAGGCGGTGAACGTCAGCGAATCGCTATCGCAAGGGCTATGCTCAAGAATGCAGATATTATCATACTGGATGAAGCAACTGCCTACACTGACCCCGAAAATGAAGCTGTCATTCAGAGAAGCGTTTCCAAACTGGTCAAGGGTAAAACATTGATTGTTATCGCTCACAGGCTTTCAACGGTCAAAAATGCCGATTGTATCTATGTAGTGAAAGACGGCAATATTGCAGAACAGGGTACACATGAGGAACTGCTTGAAAAGAAAGGGCTTTACAGCTCTATGTGGACGGCGCATATCTCTGTAAAGGACGGTGAAGAAGATGTTTAAAATACTGAAAAATTTCTTTGACTTCTGCAATGCAGAGGACAGAAAACGCTTTTATACATCTATTGTTCTGAGTTTGTTTCAGGCAATGTTTGAAGCCCTGAAAATCCCTGCGATTGCTTGTATGGTGAAAGCACTTCTTGAAGAAAATGTTACCTCGAAAACTTGTTTGACTTGCCTTTGTATCATGCTTGTCAGCATCATTGGTTCAGGCGCATTCAAAAGTAAGGCGACTATGCTCCAGACAGAGGGCGGTTATAATACCTGCGCTGAAAAGCGTATGCAGATAGTCGAACATCTGCGTTATTTGCCTATGGGCTACTATAATGAAAACAGTCTGGGGCGTATCATGTCCGTAACAACAAATACCATGCAGAATCTTGAAAACGTTGCGACTCGTGTCGTAATGCTTGTATGTTCAGGGCTGTTGTCTACTGCTGTAATAACGGTGATGTTGCTTTTCTTTGATTGGCGTATTGGTCTGATACTTTGTGTAGGTCTTGTTATCTTTTTCACAATCAACAGCGGTATGATGAAAGTATCTGCTGGAATGGCAAAACAAAAACTTGAAAAAGATTCGGTACTGGTTGCAAAAGTCATTGAATACATTCAGGGAATTTCTGAAGTCAGGGCTTTCAAGCTGACAGGCGAAAGAAGCAAAGACCTCAACAAGGCAATTGATGAAAATGAATATGCCAATTCTGCAATGGAGCTGAAATTGATTCCCTTTATGACAATGCAGAGTTTCTGGCTCAAAGCATTGGGAACAGTTGTTGTTCTAGTTTCGGTTTTGTTGCATATCGACGGAAGTATGGACTTGCTCATGACAATTATCATGATTATCAGTTCTTATTTGATTTATGCACAGCTTGACAGTGCAGGAAAATATTCTGCATTGCTCAGAACAGTGGATGTCAGTGTCAGTCAGGCACAGGAGATATTGCAAACTCCTCAGATGGATATTTCTGGTAAAGATATTTCTCCCGAACATTTCAATATCACAGCCGAAAATATCAGTTTTGCTTATGAACAGAAAAAGATTATTGATAATATGACACTGAATATCCCTGAACATACCACCACCGCAATTGTCGGAGCTTCTGGCGGTGGAAAAACAACACTCACCTCATTGCTTTCACGCTTTTGGGATGTAAACGAGGGCAAAGTTTCTCTTGATGGCAGAGATGTGCGTGAATATAGCATGGATGCACTGATGAAAAATTACAGCTTTGTATTCCAGAGAGTGTATTTGTTTGCAGATACTATTGCTAATAATATCCGTTTCGGTCAGCCTGATGCACCAATGGAAAAAGTCATCGAAGCAGCAAAAAAGGCTTGCTGTCATGATTTCATCATGCAATTCTTCTGCGTGGATACGACTGCGGAAGTTGCATTCGGCTGTGAGAATATGGGCTTGCCTGAAACGGAAATACAAAGTCGCATTCATCAGACCGTCACAGATATGAAAATACAGAAACTGCTTGACAGAAGCATTTTTAATCTTTCAGGCGGTGAAAAACAGAAAATTGCCTGTGCAGGTGTTGTGGCAATGTTGCCAGAATTGATTGTGCTTGATGAGCCGACCTCAAATCTTGATATGGATGCAATCAAAGAATTACGAAATATTATCATCAAATGGAAAACGCAGGGGAAAACTATCGTAATTGCAGAACATCGGCTTGGCTGGCTGAGTGGTTTGTGTGACAGGGTGCTGTTGATGGAAAACGGCAGAATCACCAGAGAATTCCAGGGAGAAGCATTCTTTTCACTTGATACACAAATTTTGAATGAAATGGGACTTCGTGCAGTTCGTTCACATGATAATTATCTTGAAAGCAGAACAGGCATTTCCAGAATCAAGCCATTTGAAAGCAATGCTGTTATCACGCTTGAAAATTTCACATACAGTTATGGAAAGCATAAGGTTCTTCATATTGATAAACTGGAGATACCTAAAGGCTCTGTTACAGCGATTGCAGGACATAACGGAGCAGGAAAGTCTACTTTCACAAGATGCTTATGCGGTCTGCAAAAGGGATTCAAGGGCAGAGTGATGATTGACGGCAGAACATACAAATCAAAAGATATGATGAAGCTGTCTTATATGGTGATGCAGGATGTCAATCATCAGCTTTTTGCTGAAACTGTGCTTGAAGAAGTCATGCTCGGTGCGGATGATTCCTCAAAAAAGCAAGCAATCGAGATTCTTCAAAAGCTGAATATTGCTGAATATCAAGACCGTCATCCCATGTCGCTTTCAGGCGGACAGAAACAGCGTGTTGCTGTCGCTTCTGCTCTTCTTGCAGATAAAAAATTGCTTATATTTGACGAACCAACAAGCGGACTTGACTTCAGAAGCATGAAATGCACGGCAGAGCTGTTACGGTTTCTTGATACTGATATCACAGTATTGATTGTCACACATGATATGGAATTGATAGAACGTTGCTGTACGCATGTTTTGCATATTGAAAACGGAAAAATATAACAAGCATGGTTGAGTTTGCAAACGGTTTAAAGAAAAATCTCATTCCGTTTCTTCTGGTATATGACTTTGATGATTGCCTGAATTGAACTTTATTGCGGCTTGCTGAAAAAAATGCCGCAATATAAAGACCATAAGCCGATTTTGATGCGGCAAAAATTGTAAATGATTACTTTATTTATTGCGGCGGTCTCAGTTCTGATGCGGCAGGGAGAGAGGCAATAAACAATGAGTCTATAGCGGCATATTTCATGAAAATAAGTCTCTCCCTCGCCTTCCCCCTTCTCATAACCAGACATAATTGCTATATACAATTTAAAATCAAATTAATGACGAAATTTAGGACATATTTGAGATTTCCTTTGGCGGTAAAAGGTGCATATTCAGCTTGACAGCAACATAAAATACTGCCATCTGTTGGCGGTATTAACAGTAAAAATAATATTTTTTTACATATAATACCGCCATTTATTGGCGGTATTATATGCTTTCTTGAAAAAATATCGATATTCCATCGTTTTTTGAAAGGCGTGCAGCGAAAAAATAGAAATAGGTAACAATTTTTAAAGGCTGTCATGCAAATTGTTGCTTTCTTTATAAAAATATGATATAATATTGTTGTGGAATAATAAAAATTGAGTTTTGAGTACATGGTTGAAATACACATTACTATGGTGTGTGAGTCTGCTGTGTACTCATTTTTCATTATTTCTTATACACCTTGATTTAATTGAAAGGATGAATTTTATGAAAAAATATTATTTACTTTTTGCAAACGAAGAAATTTTGCACTACCTTGCTGAGAAAAAATAAGTAAGACTGCTATGATGCTTGCATTTCTGCTGCCATCTGCCACAAGATGGTGTGAAAAAATAGCAAAGCCTGAACACAGTAATATAATAAAAAAGGAATTATGATTTATAGAAACTATTGTGTACAAAACAGCCTTTTTGTCCCATTTGAATTTCAAACAAGTTAAAAAAACTCCACAGAAAAAATGCATGGAATGGCTTTCCACATTTTTAGCTCAGAAACCATCTGCAGGCAAATATATAGGAATCTATGTTACAGAGGAAATGTCAGGCGTTATACCGCTTTTGCAGGTTGTGGGAAAAACAGATTAAATGCAACAGATATTACGCTTTTAATTACTTTAGCGTACAGATGCAGTTATATTGTTAAACCTAAAGGAAAATGTGTGCAGGGAAATATATTCATGTCTAATGGTGATATGGAGGAAAAACTTGCAGAAACACTTTGCGTGAAGCCACGGACATTAAGGGATTCATTTTTAAAACTGAGAGAAAGATATATCATTCAAAAAATAAGTGGCAGAAATGGAAAATATATGGTAAATCCGTTTATTGCAGCGAAAGGTAACGGAACTTATGTCAGAATTTTTCATGAAATGATAAGAAATTCTAATACAGATTATCTTGGAGGTCATGCAGAAGGAGATATTTATCCTGAAAATTGAAAATTGGACTGCTCCAAGCAGGAACAGCTTAATGATATGAATTATTGATACAGAGCATGAGGAGCAGATTGAAATTTTTTATCTTCCGCCTTATGCTCCTGAGTACAATCCCGATGAACTTATCAACAGTGACCTGAAACGGGAAGTAGGTTCAAAAGCCTCTTCCCGTTCTGAAAAAGAACTGGAACATCTTGTTCGTTCTCATCTGAAGAAATTACAGCTTTTTCCTTTGTTATTCGCCTAATTCATAAAATTTGTTATAATTTTCTTGCATTCTTGTGCAAAATGTGGTATACTGGTATCAGATAATATTTTTTGGAGGTTAGAAATGGTAACTGGTGTCATTAAAAATAAAATAGATAAGATATGGACTGATATCTGGGCTGCCGGTGTCACCAATCCGCTGACTGTTATTGAACAGCTCACATATCTGATGTTCATTCGTTCGTTGGATGAAAAAGAGCTTGAACTCGAAGAATTTGCGAATATGACAGGCGAAACTTCTGACCTGATTTTTCCGCAGTCGGAAACAGGTCAGGCTATGCGCTGGAGCAAATTCAAGGACAAGGACGCTCGTGAGATTTTCAACATTATCTCAAAAACAGATGTTCGTGGTGACCTTTATGAGTATATGCTCAATAAATTAAATCAGTCGGGAACTAACGGACAATTCCGTACACCTACCCATATTATCAACATGATGGTAGAATTGATTCAGCCCACCCCTGACGATTTGATTTGTGACCCTGCGTGTGGAACTGCTGGATTTCTGGTATCTTCTGCGGAGTATATCAGAAAGCATTATGAATCTGCCATGACTCCCGAACAGTGGCGACATTTCGAGACAAAAGCTTTCACAGGCTACGACACTGACCAGACAATGCTCCGCATTTCGGCTATGAATCTGATGCTACATTCTATTACAAACCCTGATATTGACTACAAGGATAGCGTTTCAAAACAGAACAATGTCAGCGGAAAATATACGGTCTGCCTTGCCAATCCGCCGTTTAAGGGGTCTGTTGATGCGGAGAGTATTCACGACAATCTGAAATCTGTCACTAACACGAAAAAGACGGAGCTGTTATTCCTTGCCTTATTCCTGCGACTTCTGCAAAAAGGCGGTCGTTGTGCGTGTATCGTTCCCGATGGTGTGCTGTTCGGCTCATCAAAGGCTCATAAGGCAATCAGAAAAGAACTGATTGAAAATCATCAATTGAAAGCCGTCATTTCCATGCCGAGCGGAGTTTTCAAGCCGTATGCAGGGGTATCAACAGCGGTGCTTGTTTTCATCAAGACGGATGCAGGCGGCACAGAAAATGTCTGGTTTTATGACATGAAAGCCGACGGTCTCAGCCTTGACGATAAGCGTTCACAAGTGGCTGAAAATGATATTCCCGATATTATCCAGCGTTTCCACAACCTTGACGGCGAAACGAACAGAACACGCACGGAACAGAGTTTCTTTGTGCCGAAGCAGGAAATTATTGATAATGATTATGATTTGTCGATTAACAAGTACAAGAAAACGGAGTATGTCGCTGTGGAATATCCGCCGACAAGTGAAATCATGGCAGACCTGAACAGATTGTATCAGGAGCTGGGCGGTGTGCTGTCGGAGTTGGGGGGATTGTTGAATGAGTAAGTTTAATACCGTTCGATTGGGTAACGTTACAGAAGTTATAACAAAGGGAACAACCCCGACTACTATTGGCTTTGAGTTTCAAGAACAAGGTATCAATTTTCTCAAAATTGAATGTATATCAGAGATGGGGGATTTTTTGCCACAAAAATTTGAACATATTTCAAATGAGTGTAATGAAAAGTTGAAACGTTCACAGTTGAAAGAAAATGATATTCTTTTTTCAATTGCGGGAGCAATCGGACGAACTGCAATTGTCACAACAAATGTACTACCTGCAAATATAAATCAAGCTTTGTCGATTATTCGTCTAAATGATAATAGATTGATTCATAATTATGTGTTATATGCTCTCAATTCTGATTCGACTCTTAAACAGTTTGAAAAGCAAAAACAAGGCGTTGCACAGTTAAATATTTCTTTAAAAAATGTGTCTGATTTAGAAATTCCCCTTCCACCGCTTGAAATTCAGCAACAAATAGCCGAAAATCTCGACAAAGTCACCCACTTGATTGACCTCTGCAATACTATCCTTGAAAAGCTGGATTTACTCGTCAAATCACGGTTTACGGAGATGTTTGGAGATTTCGAGACATTAATTGATAGTTGGGAAACAAAATGTTTTTCTGATGTAACGCTAAATTATGACAGTACAAGAAAACCAGTTAAAGATGCTGATAGAAAGAAAATGCAAGGAATATATCCTTACTATGGTGCAACAGGAATAGTAGATTATGTTAATGATTACCGCATAGATGGCGAATACTTGCTGATTTCCGAAGATGGAAAAGCATTAGAATTTAGAAATAAAAACATTGCGTTCATTGCACAAGGTAAAATATGGGTTAATAATCACGCTCATGTTATACAATGCAAATCTACAATGAATATGATTTTCCTCATGTATTACATGAACAATAGAGATATTTCTTTGTGGGTTACAGGTATTGACCAAAAAAAGTTAAACCGTGAAAATTTGGACAAAATGCCTGTAGCTGTTCCCCCTATTGAACTACAAACCCAATTTGCCGAGTTTGTCCAGAGTGTAGACAAATCGAAATTGGCAGTCAAAAAGGTACTTGAAAAGGCGGAAACGCTCAAAAAATCGCTCATGCAGGAATATTTTGGATAGGTGATGCTATGAATATTTCAGAGTTTGAAACAAGAAAGAAATATATTGATACGGAACTGAAAAAAAGGGGCTGGAAGTTTGACGGCACAGATGCAGATGTCTGGGAGGAGTACCCTGTTGAGTAACACGGCTCTGCAAAGAACTTACCTGTATGGACGGCATTGACGGCGAATATGATGAAAAATGCCGCTTTCTGATATTTGACTACTAAAGATGACAGTTTCAATACATTGTCAGAAATGGACAAGTACGAACTGACAAAATACATAGCACCATTGATTTCAAGTAATGACACGGACGAATTTGCAAAGCGTTTCGATAATTTCATGTATGGGCTGATGCTTGCCAATATGGAACAGCTCCCGACAATGAACTATCTGAAAAAACAGCTCATCACAACGGCTGAACTGCTTCAACGAAAGGCAACAATTCCCCAAGATGTTTGATGCCAAAACTAGGACAGCCCTTTTGCAGACAATTGAAAGCATCAAGAACAACGCTGTACAGGCTGCGGCATAACAGTTAGCTTTACTCACAAGAGAGCATAGAGCAATTAACATGAAATCGCCCTGCTGGTATATTCAGCAAGGCGATTATTTTTTAATATGAAAGCTGTTGCCGCAACAATTCCGCACAGCATCAAAGAAATTATCTTTTTCAATGCAATCATTCCTTTTATTTCAGATATTCACGGAAGAAACTTTCAATCTTATCAAACGGAATTACTTTATCTTTACCGCCGTCATATAAATCAGTATGGGAAGCGTTTGGAATAATCAGCAGTTCCTTATTGTCGATATACTTGCTGTCTTTTATCATATTTGCATAAGCATCCTTACTGAAATAGCAGGAATGAGCCTTTTCTCCATGAATAATCAGCACAGCAGAACGGATTTCATTGGAATACTGCAAAATGGGCATATTCATAAATGACAGACATCCTGTCACATTCCAGCCGCCATTTGAATTGAGAGAACGAGGGTGATAACCTCTTTCTGTCTTATAATATGCGTGATAGTCTTTGACAAAGAATGGTGCATCATCAGGCAACGGGTCAATCACACCGCCGCCAAGAGCATATTCTCCCGACTGATAATCTTTGATTCTCTGTGCATTCAGAGCGGCTTTCTTTTCATAACGCTTTTCTTCGCTGTCTTCGGAGTCGAAATAGCCGTTTGCGTTGACTCTTGTCATATCGTACATGGTTGAGGTGACTGTTGCTTTAATTCTTGTATCAAGTGTTGCTACATTCAGAGCCATGCCGCCCCATCCGCAAATGCCTAAAATGCCAATTCTTTCAGGGTCAACATTTTCCTGAACACTCAGAAAATCTACGGCAACAGAGAAATCTTCTGTATTGATGTCAGGAGATGCCATATATCTGGGCTGACCGCCGCTTTCTCCAGTGAAAGACGGGTCAAAGGCGATTGTCAGAAATCCACGTTCAGCGAGTGTCTGTGCATACAGTCCGCTGCACTGTTCCTTGACAGCTCCGAAAGGTCCGCAGACTGCGATTGCAGGAAGTCTGCCGTCTGCATTCTTGGGAATATACATATCTGCGGCAAGTGTGATGCCGTAGCGGTTGTGGAATGTCACCTTTTTGTGGTCAACTTTGTCAGATTTCGGGAATGTCTTGTCCCATTCTTGAGTTAAAGTCAATTTTTGGTCTTTCATTTCAGATTACCTCCAGTTTTAAAAATGCTTCGAATGACTTTTGCAGGACTTCCCACAGCAACCATATTTTCGGGAATATCCTTTGTTACGAGCGAACCAGCACCAATAACGGCATTATCGCCGATTGTTACACCTGACAGAATTATCACTCCTGAACCTATCCATACATTTTTGCCGATATGTATCGCCTTCGGGAGCAAATCTGCTCTTTCGTCTGGTAACATACCATGATTGAGTGTTGCAAGTACGACATTATGTCCTATCAGGCAGTTATCATCAATATAAATTCCGCCCTGGTCTTGAAATTTACACCCTGCATTGATGAATACATTCTTTCCGATATGAATATTCTTTCCGCAGTCGGTATAAAACGGCGGGAAAAGTCCGAAAGTTTCATCAATTTTCTGTCCTGTCAGTTGCTCCATCAGTGAACGCAGCTCATCAGGCGTGTGATAAGCGGAATTTATCTCCGCTGTGATACGCAAAGCCTCCTGGCTTAATTCGTGCATTTTCAGATGTACGGGTGAACCAGCCCTGATACGTTCTCCGCTGTTGAGTATATTGAAGAATTCTTCTGTGTCCATTACGCTCATCTCCTTAATAACAGTATATCACAAAATTGTAAAAATTACAAATACTTATTTCAAATAAATATTTATGCTTGACAGGCATGAATAAAAATGCTATACTATATAAAAACGGAGGTCAGTATGGAAATTCGTGTGCTGAAATATTTTCTTGCAGTTGCAAGAGAACAGAGTTTTTCAAAGGCGGCAGAATCATTGTATCTGTCACAGCCTACACTTTCAAGGCAGTTAAAGGATTTAGAGGAAGAACTGGGAAAACCGCTTTTTATCCGTAATACTCGAAGTGTTACACTCACAGAAGAAGGAATGCTCCTGCGGAAACGTGCGGAGGAAATTATCGAACTGACAGAAATGGCAGAGCGTGAAGTACGGCAATCGGATGAGAATATCAGCGGAGACATTTACATTGGAATGGGTGAAACCGATAAAGTGCGTTTTATCGCTCAGACAGCCAGAAAATTACAGCAGACTTATCCCGATATTTGCTATCATATTTTCAGCGGTGACGGTGAGGACGTTGCAGAACGTCTTGACAGAGGACTGATAGATTTCGGGATTCTGTTCGAGCCTGCTGATATCTCAAAATATGAAAGCATTGCAATTCCGACAGGCGACAGATGGGGCGTTCTCATGCGGAAAGATTCACCGCTTGCAGATAAGGAAAGTATTTCTGCAAAGGATTTGAAAAATGAGCCGCTGATAATGTCACGTCAGCAGAACAAAAACAGTATGCTGTTAAAATGGTTCGGTGGCGAAATGCTGAACATTGTCGCTGAATATAATCTTGTGTATAATGCATCCATTTTAGTGGATGAAGGTATCGGCTATGCCCTTTCTTTGGATAAGCTGATAAACGTCAGCGGTGAAAGCAGTCTCTGCTTCCGTCCTCTTGCTCCGTCACTGGAAGCGAAAATGCACTTTGTATGGAAGAAATACCCTATATTCACCAAAGCCGCAGAGAAATTTTTAGAACGATTTAAAGCAGAATTATCATCAGATTTTAATACACATCAATAAATACACATCAATAATTAAGATTTTCTTAAGATAGATTAATTTTTGATTAATGCTATTGCAGACTTGCTTCTTTTGTGCTATACTGTTGTACAGAAGGAGTGATAAGATTGGATATTTTGCTTTTTTATGGATATGAATTTTTATCAGCGTTTCTTCCATTCATGATAGTATTTTTTATATTAAGCAAGAAAAAGAATTGTCATATTTCAAAAACTTCATGTATGTTATTGATAATTTTCTCAATTTATGTGATTGCGGTCTATCATTTTACTGGTGCTGGAACGCTTCAGGAACTGCACACATTTCAATTGAAAATAAACAGGTATGAATTGAATTTTATTCCATTTTCCAATGAGATTGATATTGTAGGCTATTTGCTGAATATTTTACTGCTGATTCCTTTCGGAATATTAGTGCCGTTCTTATGGGGAAAAATGAACAATTTTCTCTATATTGCTGAAACAGGCTTACTGTTTTCACTTTTTATTGAATGCAGTCAGCTTTTGAACAATCGAAGCACTGATGTTGATGATTTAATTATGAATACGATTGGAGCAGTGATTGGTCTAATGCTTTATAGGATATTCGACAAGTTGACAAAATCAAACTATCAGCGGAAAGATATTCCTGCTTTTTTATTGGCAATCAGTATTTTGATACCGTTTCTGGGACGTTTTTTGTTTTTTAATGAGATGGGGCTTGCACATTTGCTGTATGATTTTTAAAATTCAAAGCAGAATTATCATGTTAAACTTTTTACTGAATAGAAACAGTCGCTCAAAGAATACCTCTCTGAGCGACTATTGATATACCATTTTAAATTACTTTATTTTCTGTAAAGACTTGTTCCTGTGACCATTTTTCAGGTTCAAGGGCAAATATGGAACTGAGCATAATAAACCGCCTAATACCAATGCTTTCCGCTGTCTGCATAAGCTTGACAGCTCCGAACGCATCCGTTTGTAAAAGGTCTTTTCCTCGTGAACCTGCAAGGAAATAGACAGCATTAAAATCTTTGAGTTTCTCTTCCATTTCGCTTTTTTCAGAATGCAGGTCAAATAAAACAGGTTTGCACAAGTCTGTTTCTGTCAGAGCTACAGCATTTACTTTTTATCGATATATCGTTACTTTTTAAGTTGCATTTTTTATAAAAGGCGAATTGATGCTACTATACAAAGTTACAGTGTTTACCTGATAAAAAAATCTGAATTTAACGGCATAAAATCGGGATTTTTACGAATAACATCTTTTTTAGTCTGTGCTGAATATTCACTTCAATTATCACTATTTTTAGCTATAAATTTCCTTATTCTAATAATTGGCTATATATTGAGGAAAAGTAACTGCTGTAGCCCTGTATACTTTGACTACAGTCTGATGAAAAACATTTTCGTATAGTCAGGAACGGTTGTTTTCACGCCAATCTCACCGCCATGCCGTTCAATAACACGCTTTGTTACTGCAAGTCCCAGACCAGTGCCGTGACCGACTGTCCTTGCAGTGTTTTCCGTCATGAACGGTTCGAAGATGTCCATACCCTTGGGGAGAGGCTCTCCGCTGTCGGCTATCTTTATTTCGGCTTTGTTATTATCCTTGTAAACAGATACCTTTGCTCTGATACCGTCGGGATTATGCTTGTAAACATTCACGATAAGATTTGTGACCGCCCTTTTCAGTTCGGTTTTGTCGGCATTTATCATGATTGCATGGTCGGGAATGTCTATATCAAGTTCAATGTCATGATTTTCAAAGTCGCAGTAATTCTCGGCTATAATGTCACGCACGAAGGCACACACATCAATCTCTGTAAAGACAGGCTTATAGCCGTCTGTTCCGAGCTTTGCATAATCGAACAAGGTGTTTACCATATCATTCATACTGTTTGATTTACGGTAGATAATGTTAAATATTTCCTGTTGCTCCTCAGGGCGTATTTTTCCGTCAGAAAGAGCCTTAGCAAATCCCTGCACCGAGGTCATAGGGGTTTTCAGGTCGTGAGCGAGTGCAGCATAAAGCAGATTCTGTTCCTTTACACGGCGTTCGCTTTCTTCCTTGATAAACTTCGCTGTAAATTTGTAAAATACCATAGCACCCAATACAAAAAATACAAGACTGACAAGAAAATAGAGTAGTCTAGACCATGAGAAGCTGGTGTATTCTGTTGCATCCGGTTCTATTACTCCCCAATAAAATGAATCAAGATTTTTATCCAACACCACTACGCAAAAACAACACACTATGAAGCACACGAATATTTTATTTCTCAGTGATAAATTTTTCTTATTCTTCAAAGCGATACCCCAACCCTCTAATAGTTTTAATATGCTCATCCCCGACCTTATCACGCAATCTGCTGATTATTACACGGATTGTATTGTCATCTACTGCACCATCATCATACCACGCACTCTCATATATCTGTTCTTTCGTGAAAACACGTTTCGGCTGGGACATAAGTAGCTCCAACACCTTAAATTCCGCCTTTGTCAGTTCTGTGACTTCTGCCCCTCTGATGAAAGTACATTCATCAAGGTCAAGGCTCATATCTCCGACTGTGAGAATGCTTTTCTGCTGTGCCTGCGGTGAAGTCGCCCCCAATCTGCGAAGCTGTGCCTTTACCTTTGCGGCGACTTCAAGCGGCTCAAAGGGCTTTGTGATGTAATCATCTGCTCCGAGGTCGATTCCCAGCACTCTATCCGAGAGTGTGACTTTCGCAGAAATGACCATGACAGGAATATATTTCTCCTGCTGACGTATCTTTTTTATCACCTGATAGCCATCCATTTTCGGCATCATAATGTCTACAATCACCAAGTCGACATTGTTGTTTTCAAGGATACTAAGAGCCTGTACTCCGTCATTTGCTTCAAGCACGGTAACACCGCCAGTTTCGAGATATATTTTCAGAAGCTTGACGATTTCCTTTTCATCGTCAGCGATAAGAATATTTGACATAATACCACTCCCTTCATGATGAATATTATATCATAATATTTCGCCGTTTGCAAGTCTTACTGTCCTTGAACCGTATGCAGCACACTCCTCTGAGTGCGTGACCTGTAAAATGGTAATATTCTTTTCCTTGTTAATTCTTGCAAAAAGCTCCATGATGTCCTTACCAGACACTGAATCAAGATTGCCCGTTGCTTCATCGGCAAGGATAAGCTGTGGCGATGCGATTACCGCCCTTGCGACTGCCGTTCTTTGCTGCTGACCGCCTGAAAGCTCATTGGGCATGGACTTGCGTTTATTGGAAAGACCTGTTATTTCAAGTATCTCATCAAGGTCTTTTTTCAGCTCCGCTCTGGTACGTCCCTTTGTCAGCTCTGGTAGCAGGATATTGTCCTCAACGCTCAGATTCTGGACGAGATTATAGAACTGGAATATAAATCCAGTCGTTTCAAGGCGCAGCTTTGAAAGCTCACGCTCCTTCATCTTTGTAATGTCCTTGCCACAAACCTTGATTGTGCCGTCGAAATCTCTGTCAAGTCCGCCAATCAGATACAGCAGTGTGGATTTTCCGCTGCCTGATGCCCCCATAAGTGATACAAATTCACCCTGCTTTATATCAAGCGATACATGATTCAACACTTTTGCAGCAGCTTCGCCCTTGCCAAAAGTCTTGCTGACGTTTGTTACTTCTATCAGATTCATATTGATTCCTCCGTTATTCATATTTGAGCTGTGCCGCAATGTTCATTTTTCTGAGTGCCTTTATGGGGAACAATGCCGAAAGCGTGAACACTGCCCACATCAGCAGACCGAGAACAATACAGCTTGTGATGCTCATGTGTATCGGTATCGAGACCATAAGCCCATCAAGAATATTCAGGAATACCCTGTACATAAAGAACGAAAGCGGAATTGCCGTGATAAGTGCTGACCCCGATGCAATCGCACTTTCATCCACGAACATCTTAGACAGCTTTTCTTTTGTCAGGGACGTTGACATCAGTACTGCACATTCACGCTTTCTGCCCTCAAAACCGATAAGACAGTTGCTGACAACACCAATGAATGTGATTCCGAGTGCAAGTGCGATAATGCCATCAATTATCACCATTAACCCTGAACTGTCCTGACGGACGTTTTCACGGTATTCTTCATGTGTTTTGGTATCCGATACCATATCGGCAGAGTGATTTTTGATAACTGCACTTGTTTTTTCAGGGTCACTGCATTTGATACAGATGGTGGAAGGTATATCTTTGTAAAGCTCCTTGAACAGCTTTTCCGAGATAACTACAGTTGTTCCCACTGAATTTTCATAATCGGTAAGCTCTATCCCTCTGACTATTAGCTTTTTGGTAGAGGGCATAAAGCCATCAGCTCCGAACACAATTTCCGCTGTATCGTTCACGCTTAGACCATATTTTCGTGCAAGCCCCTTGCCTATCATCACTTCATCATATGCGAGGTCGTCAGGAATGTTTTCAACACCGCTATAAAGGGAATATCCGCCCACTTTCCAGCCGTATATGGGGATTCCGTTTGTTGTCTTTTCTCCGTTTATCTCTACCATGTCATTTTTGAAATAGCAATATTCCGTTTCGCTTACGCCTTCAATGTCCTCGATATAGGAAAATCGTGTTCGTTCGGCAGAATCGTTCGTGCTGACGGTCAAATCGGCAGAATAGTTTTCGTGTGAATAAAAGCTACTGAGCGATGATGCAAAGCTGTATACCATGATACATATAGCCGCCGCCGTAAAGCACAGCACCGCACTGCCGACTGTGCTTTTTTTCTCTCTTGCCTCTACCGCCGCAAGCCCTGCAATAGGTTTGTTCTGTTTGTCAAATATCTTTATCAGAAGCCCTGAAAGAAAACGCAGTATGTAAGGGAAAAGAAGTGCTGCACCAACTGCCGTACTCACAAAGCAGATAAGCCCCGCAAAAAAGCCCTTTGAAAAGAAAGCCGTCACAACAGCCACGACCGTAAGAATCATACCTGTAATTGTTGATGCCTTGCCGTGCTTGTATTGTGTATCCTTATTTGAGAAAATAATATCTCTGATAGAGGTCTTGACCGCTGAAAGTATTTCCTTTATCGGACAAAGGCATTCCAGCATAACACAGAATATTACTACACCAACTGCCGCACCAATGCTCATATCTCCTGCGTTTTCGGAAGAGCCGAACTGTGCGCTGTATATCATAGGGCGCAGGAATGAATATGCCCCTATACCGAATGCCGAACCTGTCAGCCCATATGCGATATTTTCACCAAGTAACACTGTATATGTCAGCCTTGACGATATTCCAAGACTTCTGAAAGTGCCTATCACGGGCATTTTTTCAGTAATGATTCTTTGAGATGCCGACACCGTTACAAATATCACAAGTAGCAGACATACCGCAAACAGTACAGTGAAAATTCTTGTGATATTCCCAATCATTTCTTGTGTCTGTTCGTTTTCAAACACAGCCTGTACATTTGCCAAGGGGGAATTTGCTTCCAGCGTTTTGACTGCACTGTTTATCATTTCATCATCTGCAAGATTGATATAGGCAATCCTTACACTTGCATTTTCATCGCCATATAATCTTTTCATCGAATCAAGGCTGATGACGATAGTATCACCTGAGCTAAAAAGTCCAACCTTATCGCCGGAAATTGCGCATACCGTAAAATCCGCAGGCTGTTTTTTTTCGATGTAAAGCGTTATCGTATCTCCCACGGAGTACCCGAACGCCTCCGCAAAGTCACGGCTTAGCACTGCCTGCATCTCTCCAATTTCGACATCATTCGGAAAAACACCCATTTCCTTTGCCTTTTCGATATCTACACCGCTGATACTGCACGTTTTCTGCGTGAGCATATCATAATTGCCGTCAATATGTCTTGTAAAGATTGTAGAACCTGTGGAGATTTTCAATACAGTGCTTTCTGGAATACCACTTGCAAAATCATCATCAAGAGCATATGAGGCAGTGACAATTATATCCGCCTTGCCGAATGCCTTAGCATTATCCGCCTTGACAGCCTGCTCCAGCGAGCCTGACATATCAAAGCAGAGCATCGCTGCAAGACTGCATACACTCACACAGAATAGCAGCAGAAAAGTGCGAATTTTGTGTGTCCACATACTTTTAAGTGTGTGTTTCAATATCAGTCCCATATTACCACCTGCTTACCCTTTCTTCAGGGGCTTTGTACATTTCGTCCCCTTCACTCACATCATAAAGCTCATAAAATTTATCACAGCAAGAAAGTACGGCATTCACCCTGACCTTTCCGGGACTGTGTTCATCAGTTTCAAGAGCATTTATCGCAAAGCTGTCCACTCTTGTCTCAGCGTAAGTAACTGCGTAATTTTCAAAGTATTTTTTCAGCTGTTCCTTATCGTTTTTAAGAATATTTACGATACATTCCATTGACCCTAAGTCGGCATAGTTCTCGCCGCTTGTTTTCTTGCCATCAACGTGATAGATGTCAAGGACAGTGAACTCCGAAAAATACTTCTGCATTTGTTCTGCTCTCTCCACAAAAGCCTTTCTGTCGTCATCAGAGAGCCAGTTGGGAGCATATTCGCCGTTTTCGTTGTAGTCCATGCACATTGTGTCAAAGCCGTGACCCATTTCGTGACCTATGATTGCACCCAGTCCGCCGAGATTTGTTCCAATATCGGCTTTTGGGTCGAAAAAAGGTGCGTGCATTATCGCCGCCGTTACCGTAACTGTATTGTTGGGGTTGTAGTTTGCGTTCACCTCATACGCTGCCATAGCGGGTCGGGTCATATCGAACTTTGCACCGATATTTTGGATATTGTCATCAAAGGAGCGTTCCCTTATAGCACGGAGGGTTTCAGGGTAATTGTCTTTGATAAGCTCCGCACGAGTGGGGTCAGTCTCCGTAATTGTCGCATCCGGCAGGATAAACTTCATATTATTGAGCTTTTTGAGTATTGCCTTGCGTCCGTCCTCTGTCAGCCAGTCCGCACCGCTGATAAGTTCACGATAGCTTTGTCTCAGTTGTTCGCACATTTCACGCACAGCGGTGTCCGTTTCGTCGGTGTAGTATTTTTCAGCATACAGTGCGCTTAGGTAATTTGAAAAAAATATATTTGATGCGATGGTATTGATACACACGGAATACTCCTTTTCCTCTCCACTACCGTAAGCCGAAAGGCTGTCTGCTTCGGTGCTTAAAAACTCCATATTTGCCGTCACAAGCTCAGATATGAGTATCGTTTTCCAGTTTTCAAGGTTATCCTCTGTCAAAAGCTCATTTATCTTTTCAAGCTGTCCTCTGTCCTTGACATACCAGCCACCATAGATGTTTTCATCAAGCCCGAAGAACAGCTTTATTACACTTGTATCGAGGTTGGAGAAAATACCATTCAGCTCGTCCTCACTGACAAATTCAAACGCTGCGAACGGATTAGCCGCTTTTTCTGCTAAAAAGTCTGTACCGTGGGCGATTTCCAATGCGAGATAGACTGCCTGCTTCGCCTTGCTGTCGGCGGTATCCTTATCATAGCCCATTGATATCAGCATATCTCTGATGTAGTTTTTCATGCTGATACACTCATCGTCACTGTCGGATATATCCTTGTAAGAAGTGCCACAAATTCCTCTGCTTTGGTCTATCAGCAAAGCATATTCTCCCGATTTAAAATAATCCTGCCTTACCATTGGCAGAAACGGCGTATTCACTCCGTAAGAACGGTACAGCTCCTTCCAAAGCTCCATAAGCTCCTCGATACTTTGAACATTGTTTATCTCATCACACAAGTGACGTATTTCCGAATACACTGCTGCATTGTCATCAAATGCCATTGCCTGCGTGTAGACATTTTTTATCAGGTATTCTGCACTTCCCAGCTTGTATTCTTCCTCCGATTTAGCAATATCCCCGATAAGTTCGAAAATCTCCTGTACGGTCTGCGCATCGACTTCCTCAAAAGTTCCCCAAGTCATTTCGCCGTATGCAGGCAATGTATCAAGCAGATGCTCTGCATTGATATATCCATAATAATCGTCCTGCGCTCTGATTGTCGATATGTCAACAGCTTCATGCGTTGTCAACGGTTCGGTAGATGTTTCTTTTGCGCTCTCTGCTGTACAGCCACAAAGTATTCCGCTCATAACTACAAGTGTGGTTATGATTGATATGACCTTTTGAATTTTTTTCACGTTCAAGACACCCTCTTAAATGTTTTTCTTCTATGTTTGTATTATACCTCTGTATTCTTAACCAAACAATCGCCAAACATTAACTGAAGATTAAAAAATTGTAATCGAATAGTAGTCAATTTATGCAGAAACACTCCCAAAAGATGCTTGGGAGTGTTTCAATCCTGATTCAAATGTTGGTAGTATTAACCTCTGCACCAGTTGGAAAGCAGTGTCAAATTATTATCATCCTATTTTTAGTTTCCGAGGAGGTCTAATGATTTCAACGTCATAATAACAAAATTTCAGCTTGTTTTTTGGCGAAAATAACTAATTATAGTGATTTTGGTCAATATAAATAAAAATATAGAGAAATGAAGAACTTGTTGCAAAGGCACAAAAGCAGATAGCGGCACTTTCGCTGGCAAGACGTTTGTTTATGATTGTTGCTATCCCCGGTTCGCTTACTCCGGAAGCACTCTCAGCCATGAAACAGGCATTGTTCTCACTTTATGACAGCGGTCTTGGAGAGATAGCATTTTAACAGAAGTTAGCAAGAAATCCCCCACCTTTTTAGGCGGGGGAAGACGTTAGCAGACACAGGGAGAAAAGATGGATAACAAAAACAAGAAATTAACAGCCATTTATATTAGTGCGACATTGCTGTTTTGTCTGCTTGCGACTGTCGGAACATTTGCAGATATTCAATAGTTTTCTTTGGAGCGGTTCTTTTTAGGCATATTAAGCTTGATGAAAATTCCGGCATAGCTGGAAAATTTTCCTAAATGAATCATTCATCTGCAATTGGGAATTTAATTATCACATTATTTGTTTCGAGCGAATGTACATAGCTGATATTGTCTGCCAGATTACCTATCATTTTTAATCCGAGTTTTAGTTGTTTTTCATCTTTACAATTATCAATTTCCTTTGCAATGTTGTGTTCCACATCAAACATGGGGCAGTTATCACCAAAAAAGCCATTACTCTCATTAAGAATGATGACAATACCCTTCCGCTTTCTCTTGATGAAGGTGAGCGTGCAGCGTTCTTCTATCCGCTGGAAAGTGCGCAAAATTCCTTTGTTTATGCCTTTAACCAACTCAAAGAAGAAGGAATTATTCCGACAGATGCACAGGCAGATTACAATTGCTTTACTGACCAGACCGCTGATAATTTTGCTGAAACCGTTGCAAATGCCAAGGCTGTTGTGATTTCAGTTGAAACTGCAAGTGAGCGCTACCTCGACCCGACAAAAGATACCACCATTAGCAAGCGTTCCAAATTCGTTGATGATATGATTGCATTAGCACACAACCAAGGAAAGAAAGTCATTCTGCTGAGCATGAATCTCCCCTATGATGTGGCAAGATATACTGATGCAGATGCCATTCTTGCAGGATATGGCAACAAGAAAATGCCTACCATTCCAGAAGAATATAACGGCGAACTGGATGCTTATGGTCCTAATTATCCGGCAGCTATTATGACGGCATTTGGTGAAAATGCTCCTGATGGACACCTCCCTGTTGATGTGTATACCGTAGATAAAAATTACCAGTTTACAGATGAAATCCTTTATCCTGTTGGCTATGGCTTGAACTATGCAGGGGCAACAGATGCTGATACAGAAAAAGTACTGCTGAAAGCAAATATTGAGGGTATGGGGCAGATGGCTGTTTCTGATGATGGAACTGAGCCTGTATTCAACACTGAATATCCTGTACAGACCATTGCTTACAGTGTGGCAAAGGGTGACACCATTATCCTTTCTGCAAAGGCAGATGAAGGTTATCAATTTGCTGGTTGGAAAAATGCAGATACGGATGAACTTTATTCAACTGATGCTACTATCACTGTTGAAATGACCGAAGCACTCAATTTGAAGGCTGTGTTTGAAATGGCTGGTAGTACTGGGGAACTCCCACAAGATGTTAAGGATTATTTTGCAAAAACATTCGGCTATTTTGCACAGAAAGACTATGAAGCCAAGAACGGCACAGCCCCTGCAAATACATCCTGTGAATTTTCTGATGACAATGCAAACGCAATTATCACATTAACCGACAAAGACGACAACGTGCTTGATGTTTATACGGTAAGTGTCGAAACAGGTGTTGGTACAAATCAGGACGGCGAAGAAGTGGATTTGTCCACTTATGCCAAAGAACCGGAATATTTCATGCCGTATCATTATATCGGAGATGTCGCAGAAATCTATTACTTTGAGCAGACCGGAACTCGTGCAGGCGGCAGAGGTATGCTGACCGATGTGGTAGATAATACAGTACAAATCAATGTTTATGATAATAACGGTGACACTCTTGAAACATATACAGTCAATGCAGAAACTGGAATCGGCACAGACAGCAAGGGCAATGATGTTGATTTCTCCGTTTATGCGGATTATCAGCCTCTGGAAGAATCTGACTTTTTCATGTCCACCTCTGCTATGATTGATACTGCACGAGATTACTACAAAGAAACAACAGGAACAGCTGCCGAAGGCAGTGCCACAATCACGGAAAAGCCGAATTTCAATCATGAAGTGGAAATTACACTCTGTGCAGAAGATGAAACTGTTCTGGAAGTTTATACCATTGTCGCAGAAACCGGAATCGGTACAGACAGCAAGGGCAATGCGGTGAATTTCGCAGAGTATGCAGCAGAAAAGGAACTGGAAAAGTATTACAATTCTGTTGCAAAAGCTTTGAATTTCTATGCAGAGCAGGAATATGAAGCAAAGAACGGAACTGCCCCTGCAAATGTATCCTGCGAATTTTCTGATGACAGGGCGAATGCTGTTGTCACATTGACCGACGAAAACGACAACGTTCTTGATGTGTATACAGTCAATGTCAGCACCGGAATCGGCACAAATCAGAAGGGTGATGCAGTGGATTTGTCCGCTTATGCCAAAGAGCCAGAATATTTCATGCCGTATGATTATATCGGAGATGTTGCACAAATCTATTACTCTGAGCAGACTGGAATTCCTGCATCCAGCAGAGGCATTTTAACCGATGTGGTAGATAATACAGTCGAGATTACCATTTATGACGATAAGGGCGGTACTCTTGAAGTATATACAATCAATGCTGAAACTGGTATTGGTACAGACAGATTCGGAGATGAGGTCGATTTCTCCGTTTATGCAGATTATAAGCCACTGGAAGACTCTGACTATTTCATTTCCAAGGATACTGTTCTTGATGTTGCCAGTGCTTACTATGAAGAGGTAACAGGCACGAAACCAGAAGGCAGTGTTGGAGCTTCTGAAAAGAAGAGTTTCCAGCATGAACTGGAAATTGCATTCTGTGCAGAAGATGGTACTGTTTTGGAAACTTATACCATTAACCCAACAACTGGTATTGGTACAGACAGCAACGGAAATGCTGTTGATTTGGCAGAATTCGCAAAGACACATGATATTCAGGACGAAGAACCCACCTCAGAAGTTGACACCAGATTTTTCGGAACTCCTGAAGAAATTGCAGATATGGCTGTGATTGATTATCAGAAGAAAACTGGAATCGATTGTCATTGGACTAATATTCTTGTGGATGATGATACCAATACTGTAACTGTAACCTTGGCTGATGATAATGGCAATATCATTACCACCTATATCATTGACCGTGTGACAGGTATGGGCAAAACTGCTGACGGTAAGGAAGTAAATCTCCCTCAAACAGGTAATAATTCTATGACAAACCTGCTCACAGCATTGGGTGCATTCCTGATGATTGGCTTTGGCGGAATTACAATGAGACTTTCTGGTTTCTTCCGCAAGAAGGATGAACAGTAATCTCAAAATTGATACCGAACAACATAAAACAAAAATGCAATGGGGCTGTTGCACCACTTATTTCGGTGCAACAGCCCTATTTTTCGTTGTTTTTTGTTCAGGTCATGGCTCAATAAAGTAACTTGCAACAATAAATTTCTTTCAAGTCTGTATTATTTTTTCATTCTCCATTCAAATTTCAA
>JAZAUD010000027.1:0-33359 GCA_036373775.1 Oscillospiraceae bacterium
AATCAATATCAGAAATGAGGGTATGCGGTTAGTTTTCGCATAACCTGAAATAAAAGAACCGTGGGACACACGGGGGTAGCTCGCTTATGCTTAGTACGCTGGTACTATCGAACGAGAACCAAACCTGTCGGCGAGGGGAAGCCCCCGCCTCTACAGGCGGGGGAGGATGTCATGCTGGCTGATACCATTCATAGCCATTTCTACCACGTTCCTTCACGATATAAAGTGCCGAATCGGCGCACTGTTCCAATTTGGCAAGGCTTTCCGCATTTTCAGGGAAACAAGCTGCTCCTGCACTGAAACTTAACATAAATCCCTTATTTTTTTCTTCATCATCTGTCGGGCGGATGTTATGAACATCTACCATCAAATCATTCAGCAAAGCAGTAATTTTTTCTTTTGATGCCGTATCAATCAATACCACAAATTCATCACCGCCATAGCGTGAAATGATTCCCAATTGTCCGAAATGCTTTTTGAGTGCCGCAGAAAATTCAATCAAAATCTTGTCTCCTGCCTCATGACCAAATCTGTCATTGACCTGCTTAAAATAATCGACATCAAAAAATAACAGGCAAGCTTCTTTTTTAGGGGAACGGTTCAATCTCTGTTCCGCCGCAAAATCAAACGCTCTGCGGTTCATGACAGAAGTCAAGGGGTCATGAATGGAAAGTTGCTCCAGCATATCCTTCTCTTCTGCATTGCGTTTCTGTATCACAATAAACAATAATAATGTCACAAGTACAAAAACAGCAATGAAAATGATAACATCATTCTGAAATTGGCTCATTGTTGCAGAAAGCGCACTGCTTGGAATTCTTACCACAACAAACCAATCCGGCATATACTCAATATCAGAATACACTTGCATATAACTAACATCTTCGATATGATATGTCAACCCTGCTGAAGGTTCACCCCTGAGCATTTTATTTCGCCATTCATCATAAAGGGGCTTATCTTCTGCGTTAATATCTCTCATAGCAAGATAGGCATTCGCCCAGCTCCCAATAGAATACTCATTTTCTCCGGCACATTGAATAATATTTGCAGATTCCGCATTCATAAGCCAAATTTCCGTTTCTTCTTTGAGGGATTGTGTAGAAGCAATACTTTGAATTTCACGCAAAGGATAAGTAACAAATAACCACCCTTTTGTACCATGATTGTATGTGAAGTCTGTGAACATCGTAAACACCGGCTGTCCGGTAGTCCCTGAACGATACGGCGCAGAAATCGAAACAGGGTCAGCAAGTCTTGCAATACTCAATAAATTCCATTTCTCAAATTCCATCAATTCCTGTTCTGTTGCATAAATCTGTTCATTCACATCAATAAATCCAACACTGACATAACTCCCACTATTTTCACCAATTAGCTTTTCATAAATTTCTGCTGGTGAAGTGAAATCCTGTGCAGATAATACGGATGACATATTTTGTGCTGAATCGGTCATGTATCGAATGGAATTGTTCATCTTTTCAGAAATCAGATTGCAAATTTCCCTTGAAAGCTTTTTATCATGATTGGTAATCAAAGTATTAAATGCAGCAATCAAAAATGTTGTTGCAATTAACACAATGACAACAAAAACTGTGATGGTAATGAAAAAAGATGTTCCACTTTTGAGATAAGATAAATCTGTTTTATTTTTGTCTTGTTTCATTGTAATAGCTCCTTAATTATGTAGTATCACTTCTTGTACTTCTGGAGTAGAAAGCGTTTCATAGGTTACCGTGACAACACCGGTATCAACAAATTTCACCTTATTTTCTTCCCCTTCCATCAAGGAAAGTGCAGATTGAATTCCATCATAGCTCATATTAAATTGTTTCTGTAACATTGTCGCAGCACTATAATCAGGAGAAGCAATCAATTCAGCAATTTCATTGGAATAATCGAACCCCACAATACAAATATCTGTTCTCCCCTGCTCCTTCAATACTTTTGCAAATCCGGCAGTAGGTCCGTTATTCGTTCCATAAACTCCATTGATTTCCGGATGTTTTTCAAGCATACCATTTGCCAAATCTTCAATCAGCCCATTGTTTCCATCATAAGAAACAATATCCGGTATAATGTGCCATGATTCTGGTGCATTTTGTGTCCAGAATTGGAAAAATCCTGCTAATCGTTCATTGATGGTCTGAGACGCCACAGAACCGACCATAATACCAATATTGACAGCATCATCTTTTTCAAAATCTCTTTTTTCCAACAGAGCAATCATTTCTTTGGCGGCATTTCGTCCAGCAATTAAATTATCTGTCATATAGCACAAATTATAGCTATCAGTATTCGCAATCGTATCAATCAATATCATGGGAATGTCTTTCTCATAAATTTCTGAAATTTTAGGAGCAAGTCTGACGGAATCATCCGGCGAAAGTAAAACGGCATCAGCATTTTGCTTCACGCAAGTGTCTAATAAATCCGCTTGATATTCCCAATCCGTTTCTGAATATGTCCCTCCATAATAAACATTACAATCAAAGTCTTCCCCTGCGGCTTTTGCCCCTTCCAGTACAACATCCCAGTAACTATTTCCCAAGCTTTTGACAATGAGATAGATATTTTTTCGTCCATCCTGAATCTCTGTTAAAGGTTCAAATTCCTGCCCTCTTTCGGTATCTTCAAGCTGAGATGAGGTTTTCTCATTAGAACAGGAACACAAGCACAGAAAAAGACAGCAAAGCATTACAGAAATGAGTTTCTTCATGGTTACTTCTCCTTTCGTCTGTTTGTAAAAATCATTCTTATCTATATTATAACATATTGCCGTAATAATTTCAATATTTTTTGTGAAATTTGTAGCAATGAAGGAATTACATTTTATCATACATAACTGACCAAAAAAACCGCTGGAATGATTGACAAATTCCAGCGGTTCTATTCAAGACAATTCTTTCCGGCTTGCTTCTAAAGCAGCAGCAATGACAGCATCCATATCATAGTACTTATATTCGCCAAGTCTTCCACCAAAGAGAACATTTTCTTCTTTCTCGGCTAACTCATGATATTTTGCATAAAGTTTCCCATTTTTCTCATCATTGACCGGATAATATGGCTCATCCCCTGTTTTCCATTCTGAGGAATATTCACGGCTGATAACGGTTTTAGGAATTTCATTGCCGTTTTCATCCTTGCCAAATTCAAACCATTTATGTTCGATAATCCTTGTCCATGGGGTTTCTCTGTCCGTATAATTGACAGCAGCATTCCCTTGAAAATTAGGAATATCCAATAATTCTGTTTCAAAACGTACGCTTCTGTATTCCAATGCTCCAAGACGGAAATCAAAGTAAGCATCAATTGCACCAGTATAAACCACTTTTTTCGCTAATGCGTCCAATTCTGACTTATGAGCGAGGTAATCAGTATTCAGCCGTACTTCGATACCATCAAGCATATTGGCAACCATTTTGGTATATCCACCAATGGGAATCCCTTGATATAATGCATTGAAGTAATTATTATCAAAAGTCAAGCGAACTGGTAAACGCTTGATAATGAAAGCTGGTAACTCTTTGCAGTCTCTTCCCCACTGCTTTTCCGTATAACCTTTGATAAGCTTTTCATAAATATCACGCCCCACAAGGGAAATTGCCTGTTCTTCGAGGTTTTTCGGTTCTCCGGTGATTTCTTTCCGTTGTTCCTGAATTTTGGCTTTCGCTTCCTCTGGTGTAGTGACTCCCCACATTTTGTTAAATGTGTACATATTGAAAGGAAGGGAATACAATTCTCCTTGATAATTGGCAACAGGGGAATTGGTAAAACGGTTAAATTCTGCAAACTGCGCTACATAATCCCAGACTTCTTTATGATTGGTGTGGAAAATATGCGCTCCATAAACATGCACATGAATTCCCTCAACTGTTTCAGTGTAAACATTTCCGGCGATATTCTGACGCTTATCAATGACAAGCACAGACTTTCCGGCTTTCTTTGCTTCATGTGCAAATACTGCACCATAAAGCCCTGCACCTACTACCAGATAATCAAACATCTTTTTCACTCCAGACTATTTTAATATCAAAATCATGATTCGGTCAGATAATCAATGGTACGGGCTGTACCCTCTTCAACAGAGAACATTGCTTTCCATCCTAAGGCTTCCAATTTTTCCGCATTCAAGCTGGAATTGTCCATCAGGTTATAGCTTTTCTGTTCCTTGTCTGTTGCAGAAGTAAAGACCACTTTTTTCCCGCCAGCCTTTGCAAATGCTTCTGCAATCTGTCGAATACTTACCACAGAATCACGATTGGAAATATTATAAGCATTTGCCGGCTCACCCTTCAAAAGAACTGTCAAAATCGCCGTTGCACAATCCGTCCCATAACAATAGGAACGCAATTGCGTACCTGCACTTTTCATCACAATGTCATTCCCTTCCAGAATATTCCGGACAAATTGTGCGGTTGCACGGCTGTCAGATTTGGTCATAGATGCCCCATAAATATGCCCCGGTCGAACAATTACCGTCTCCACCCCATATTCTGCATAATAAGCGGAACAAAGTGTTTCTGATGCACGCTTTCCAGAAGGATAAGAAGCCCTTGGATTTAATAAATCCACAAAACCATAATCATTTTCCTGATAGGGTTCATTTCCCTCTTTTTTACCATACACTTCACTTGAGGAAATATATAATACCCTCTTAGAATCGACACGGTGTGCATAGTCCAATAATTCCTTGATTCCTGTCACATTGGCGAGAAGTGTCTCAACTGGTTCAACGGAATATGCTGCCGGATGTGCGTTACTTGCCCCATGAATCACATAATCCGCCTTAAAATCAAAATCAACCGGCTTCAATGCATTATAATGCACATACTTGAAAAATGGCTCATGGCAAAACGTCGGAAAACGATTTTCCAGCTCCTCTTCTGTCAAAGAGGCTAGATAAATGGTGATATTCATATCAAACCAACGATTGGCAGTTGCTAAAATATCCACAATTACCGAACAAATCAAACCACTGCCACCAGTAATCAAAATGCTTTTATCTTTCATGGCAGATAAATCTAATGTTTGCACCGCCTGACGCAATTCTTCATAATATTTTTCTGTATACTTCATGATTTCACTCCCAATCCTTATACATGGTCACCAAACAAATTAAATTCTACAAAAACGTGTTTTTCCTGCTTGTCTGCTGGTGGAGGTGTCATATAGTCATTACCATAACGGCTTTTCAAGTAATAATCCACATCATGAGGAACTTTTACTGTCATTCCGCAGAATTCCGCATCAGATGGCGGATACATTTTCTCACGGTCGTAAATTTCCCCAAAGAAATGCTTTGCACCAGAAGGAACTACCAAATATCTTCCAGCGGTTTTGACCTTAGAGAAACATTTGTCACTGGAAGCGAGCCATTTTTCCAAAGAACGGAACTTGAAAAATACACTCAATGTAGAACGCAGTTTCACTGCTTTTCGCAATTCCGCAGACTTTCCGCCATATTCCAGCATTGTTTTCTTACAGGCATCAATTCTCAATAAAGAATCTACCATCAAATAAAACGTACTTTCTGCGCCGTGGAATTTCCGTTTCATGCCATTATCATAGGTATTTTCCATCAGGAAGAAATCAATCGAAATACCATAGGGGACATCATTCGACTGAATTGACCTTGCTCTTGTGCCTTTTTTATAAATTCGTGGGAAATGGTAAAGATAACCTTTATCCCCTGGACAGCGTAAATAATATTTATCGGACATTTCTTTCGGGAAAACTTTCTTGAATTTTTCAAAGTCTTCTCTCATCATAAAAATATCCATATCGTCATCCCACGGGATAAACCCTTTGTGACGAACTGCCCCCAAAGCACTGCCACCGGAAAGACACCAAAGAATATGATGTTTCTCACAGGTTTCAGCAATATCTTTCACCATACCAAATAAAGCTTTTTGTAATGCTTTCAACTCTTCATCAGTCAGCACATGAAGACGAGGGTCATCCTGTGCCAATGTCTTTACAACCTGCATGATACCCATGTAGTACAACTCCTCTCCATTTCGGGATGTTATGGCTTTTCAAATACGGTAATTTCTGTCTGATAAGTATTTTTCTCACGGAAATCATTCACAAGGATTTCGAATTCATCTTCTGTTCCGCCCACCACGGAAGGATGTGTTCCAACAATCTGAAACCCCAGCTTTTCAAAATTGCTGTGAGAAGAGATATTATCCTGATGGACACTTGCAATAATTTTTGTGAGATGCAGATAATCGAACCCGATTTTACAAGCCATTGCCAAGGCTTTCCGTCCAATTCCCCGATGATGTGCCTTATCATCACCAATCTGAATTTTTCCAATTTCTGCGGTTGTTTCGTGAAAGTCATACAATGCCACACTGCCAACCATTCGATTCAGTTCGGAAATTTCATCAATCGCAAAAATGATTTGATTCTCATCTTCTAAATAAGATTCAAACCACTTATTTTGCATTTCTGGTGTAATCACACCAATAGGGCGCAAAAACTTTGTTTTTTCTGCATCATTCCTCCACAAACGCAAAGGCTCTGTATCAGCTCCCATCAATGGACGAAGACGAACATTTTCATAAATGCAGGAATAATCATGTTTCATTTTTAGTTTCTCCCTTATTCTTAAAATTATTAACCAATGATTTCAGGTCATTGATGTACAGCAGTACAAAAATACAGCAACAAATCACTGCCAAAAGCAAGCTTATCAAAATATTATGCATGAAAAGAATTCTCCAAAGTAAAATAAATCCCGCCATCACAATGGATGCAATAATAAATCTGAATTGCAGTGTCATCAATTTCATTTTCAGAAGGACAATCACACAAACGATATCAGAAATGACATACCCTATCAATGTGGCAATTCCTGCCCCTTCAAATCCCAAAACTGGTATCAAGCTCAAATTCAGACCAATATTGACAATTGCACCAAGACTCAGAATCAGCAAATTGGGCCATGTTTTCTTCACCACTAAAAATTGATTGGCAATTACCTGAAAAAGCATTTGCATCAATGGTGCAAGGAACAAATAAGGCGAAACAATGAAACCGCTGACATATTCCCCATTGAACAACAACTCATAAATTGGCTTTGCCAATGCAAACACAAATGTAGAACAGGAATAGGAAATAATCCCAAGATATTCGAAAATCATAGAATTGGTCTTGACCTGATTATCTTCCTTCATGGTTGCAAATGCAAAATATTGCCACCCTCCTGCAAATGCAGTATAAATCAATTGGCTTGCATGTCCCAATTTCGAACCAACGGAATAAATACCAGTTGCACCAGCATCCATAAGGTTGGTTATCATGATTTTATCAGAGGAATTGAACACCCAATAAATCAGGAAATTCGGCAATAACGGAATTGCAATGGAAAGCAGTGGTTTCAAATATTCCTTATGAAAACGCTTGAAATTGAACCAATGCCGATTTAATAAAAGGAATACGCCCTCAGAGGTAATCGCTGTAATCAATCCAGCCAACGGCAATGCAATTACATAATGTCCGGCTAACAATAGCGGAATCGAAATCGAATAGGACAAAATGGAAGTACCTGCATTCATAATCAAAAATATCTTCTTTTGATTCTGCATTCTGGTAGGTGCGGAAACAATACTGTTTGTTGCACCTATCAAAGTTGCCATTGCCGAAATATAAACCAAATAATCATATTGCTTGTCCTTGAAAAACAGTCCCGAAAGTGGTACACTGAAAATCATCATTCCCAGAAAAACAACCAATGATGTGCAAAGTGTAAATACCAATGCCGTCGAGCAAATGTCTTTCTTAAATTCTTCATCTTCTTTTTCAAAGAACATCCGGTACATTGCATCATACATCCCCATGACTGCCAATGCACTCGCCAATGAAACCAAAGTATGGGATAAATCGCTCAATCCATAATATGTGGAATCCGGCATGATTCTTGTCACAATCGGAACCATAATTAAAGGAATGATTTTTTGAATGATACCACCAAGACCATAGACCAGAAAATTTTCTAAAAATAATTTTAATTTGTTCATCTTATAAATCCTTTGTTTGCATAGATTCAGACAAATCAATCATGGGAATATTGCGATTTTTCAGAATTGCGTTGAACATCTTCTCAATGACAAACGTATAAATCCAATCAACAACACAACAAATCAAATAAATGACACAGCTTGAAAGTATCATATGCAATAGAAAAATGAAAATATTCCCACGAACATATTTTTCAATCGGAAGTTTTGTCAAAAATAAATTCTGGAGCAAGAAAACGGAAAATGCACCGCTTGAAAGTGTATTGATAATTCGATTTGTTCCAATATGCATATTTTTGAATAGACAAAATACTGCACACGCTTCCAAAATTACAACCGGATTGCAATATTCCCATGCGGAACGCTCCGTGAAATACCCTGTTTTATCGTTCAATATCGCCCAGAAAAGCATCACAATACAACATACAGAAATACAAGCCAATAATTTAGGGGTGGAATATTCCTTTCCAAATTTCCGGATATATGCCCCTAAAAGATACATTAAGCAAAAATTGACAATGCTGTAACCATATTGACTGCCATACATTCCAATTGTACTTAAACCTATCCATTCGTGTCCTATCAATTCTCCTGAAACATCTGCCAATGTATTCCACACAGAAAACAACAAAAACAGCACGAAAAGCATTTTCTGAAATTGCTTTTCATTCAATTTCGTTAATAAAACATTGATATATACCGAAACAAAATATAATGTGACATACAAAATCACAAAATAATTATTGGGAATCAAACTCCTGATAATTCCACTGACACTGAATTCTGTTGCATGCATTCCCACTCGTAGAAGGTACACACCACAAGAATATAATATCACTTGCAGTATCAATTTACAAGGCTTTACAACGTCTCGTTTCATGGATTGACACATAAAATACCCAGAAATCAAAATAAACAAATCCACTGCGCAAATGAACAGGCTTTCAAAGAAATAAATCATAAAGAATTGAATGCTGTTCGGTTCTGCAAATGTCATGGCTTTCCCAATCGCAGGATTATTATAATGAAGAATCACAACTCCCAGCATGGTAAAAATGCGCAGGAGTTCAATATTTGACTGTCTTTCTTTTTTTACAGGCATTGTCATTCTCCTATGCAATTATCCCTGAAAGCCATTGATAACAGAAATCACAAAGCTAATCTGTTCTTCGGTCATGCCATAGAACATGGGTAAACTCAATTGTGTTGCGCTGATTTCTTCAGCAATCGGAAGTGAACCTTCCGGAATCTGTAAATCCTCATAGCATTTTTGGAGGTGCATAGGAATCGGATAATGCTTGTTTGTGGAGATTTCATGCTGTGCCAAGTATTCAGCCAAAGCGTCTCTTTTTTGCGTTCTGACGGCGAAAATATGCCATACTGGAACAACATTTTCCGGAACATAGGGGAGAATAATTTCCGGATTGGTAATCTCATTCAAATATCTATCAGCAATTCTTCTGCGTTCCTCGTTCATTCTTGCAAGGTGGGGAAGTTTTGCAGCAAGGAAAGCCGCCTGCAATTCGTCCAACCTTGAATTATTTCCCTGATAAATATGATGATACTTGTAATCAGAACCATAATTTCCCAATGCTCTTACCTTATCAGCGATTTCCTTTGTATTGGTAACAACTGCTCCAGCATCCCCCAATGCCCCAAGGTTCTTACCGGGGTAGAAGCTGAAACCAGCGGCATTTCCAAAACTGCCGACTGTCTGCCCCTGATAAGTTGCACCGTGTGCCTGTGCGCAATCCTCCACAACAAAGAGGTGATACTTTTCTGCAATTTCCATAATAGGAGTCATATCACAAGGCTGACCATATAAATGTACCGGCATAATTACCTTTGTCTTGCTGGTAATTTTCTCTTCAATCTTAGAGGGGTCAATATTATAAGTTCTGATGTCCGGTTCAACAAAAACAGGCTTCGCACCTGTATAAGTTACTGCCAAAGCGGTAGCAATGTAGGTATTAGAAGGAACAATTACTTCATCTCCTGCATGAATGCCAAGTGCCTTCAAAGTCAGCATCAAAGCATCAAGACCGTTTCCCGTTCCTACACAATACTTTGTGCCACAAAAAGAAGCAAAAGCCTCTTCAAAGGCGGTATCTTCCTTGCCTTCAATATACCAGCTTGCATGGAACACTCTCTCAAATGCGCCTTTCAAATCCTGTTCAAGTTCCTTTTCCATAGGAACAAAACTTACAAATGGTACTTTCATGATACATTCTCCTTTTTCAATTCAACAAATTTCAAAAATTCATCATAATTGCGGATATAGTCAGACTCATCATATAATTCTGATGCTAATACCAATAAAACGGCATCCGGCGAAAAATCAAACATTTCTCTCCACATATCGTTTGCAATATATAACCCTTCATAAGGCTTTTCCAATGGGACAATCTTTTTTTCTTTGCCATTATCCAAAAGGATTTTACATGAACCATGAATGCAAATCAAAATCTGTTCAAGTTGCTTATGTGCATGAAATCCCCTGCGAACACCTTCCCCAGTATCATACATATAGTAAACCCTTTTGATTTGAAATGGAATATCTTTGAATTCCTCCAACGCAACCAATTGACCACGGTCATCCCCATGAGGTTGGAATACATATTTAATCACTTGCATTTTCATCACTCCATGTTCTTATTTGATTGAATTTCTGTCTTTCTTCTGATACATCATAGTGAAAATCGACATCTTTCATAAAGCTATTATAAAATACCGCTGCTGAAATCAATGGAAATCGAATCGTTCGAAACATTTTATTTTTGAGATTCATAGGGTTTGTTCTGGTATAAAGCGCACTTTCCACCATTCTGCTTTCAGGGTAATCTTTGTTCAAATGTTCATAGCAAGTGATAATTTCGTTATCAATAATCTGTTTCCATTTGCTTTCTTTACCAGTAGAAATTCCTGCACCATACTCATACCAAACCACTTTTCTATCCAAATAATGCACTAATACTCCATCCATCAACATACGTGCAGTAGTAGCATTATCTTCTATGTACCTAATATGAGGGAGAATTTTTTTCAGGTATTTTCTGAAAATTCTAGTCTCCCTGAAAAAAGCTGCCCCAAGGATGAAATTCCCATAAAAAAACGAAACTTTCTGATAAAAAATACTGTGGCTTTTGTAAACTTGTGGCTTATGAGGGGAAGAAATACCATTAAAAACTTGAAAATTTTCGTCATCATTATTATAGTAAACAGCATTTCCAAATGCTACTTTTGCCTGATTTTCCTCGCAAAACTGAAAAAAATCCCGCAATGTGACACTATCATAAATCATATCCCCTGGGGAAGTACAGAAAACATATTTTCCCCTTGCTTTTTTCACAGCACCATAAATATTTGCAACCGTCCCGACATTTTCCACATTTTTAACAAAGGTATAATTTTGGAAATGATGTTTCTGAAAGAAATCTTCTGTTTCCTTGAAATAATCCTCCTCCGAACCATCATCAGAAATGATAATTTCAAAAGAAATCCCCTTCTGTTTCAGCACAGAAATGATTGTGGAACGCATCTTTTCAAAATCTGGATGATATGTCAAAACAATCACAGATACATTTAAATTATCCTGCATACTTTTCTCCTGTACAGCCTGAAACTATCCTTGTGCAAATACTTCCTCTATGATACGTTTCATAGATTCCGCCGAGGATATTTTTTTCAGTGGCATAGTTTTTTCATATTGATGTGCAAAACTTCCCCCGATAGTAATGAAGAGAAACGGCACATAAAAGACAGTTGGTCTTTGATACACATTCAAAAGATACATCACAAATTGTGAGATGAAAAATGCGGTATCTTTTGGGTTTTTCTTCATGATAATTCCAATTGTAGCAGCCACCCATAAAATGCTTAATCCAAATCCAACATACCCATAGTCAAAAATCAAACTTTTATAAGAAGAACCATCAATCAATCTGGTATTTTGAATTGTTCCAATTGCACCGCTACCATAACCGAACAGCTTTACCATAATACCAGCATTTTCGAATTGATTCTTGAATATTGCCTCATAGCGGTCACTGGTACGGTTATCACCAGCCATACCAGAATCTGTCAACGTGATACGTTGTTGAATATCCGCTAAATTTTCATTTTGGATTGGAATATTGATAAAAATTACATAGCACAAAGCCAAAATCCCAACAATCAGCACACTTCTGAAATTTCTGTTTGCAATATTCTTGATGATAAAATAAGCAAAACACATGACATAGAAAGCAAGAGAAAACGAAAAAATCCCTGCTACTAATACAACCAAATTCAATTTATTTTTCTTGAAATCAAATCCCTCCACACACAGGAATAATGCTGCCATTGTGCCAAGTCGTCCAGCTTCGTCATAAATTCCATTGAATCGCCTTTCAATTTCCTGTTTTGCGTGATTGGCTATCTGCACAGCAAATGGGTAATGTTTGTAATAATAGTGGTGTGCTACCTTTATCCTTTCATAGGATTGTAACTCACTGTAAGGCAAATGAATTCCAATTTTTGTTACCACAAAATAAATAAATGGTACAATCAATGTTACGGCAAATATCCAATAATACGCCTTGTAAACATTGACTTGCATATATTTCGGAAGAATCATATAACACGCAAGAATGATGAATTGTATCCATGCGGTATGAAATAGATTATGCATATTGATTCCACCACATACACACCTCAATACAAAACACGAAAATAATTCAAATGCCACCAAGAAAACGGTGGTTTGTGAACATTGGATTTTCCCACGGATAACAAAATACAGCCCTGTCAATGCCACGCTTCCCAAACCAATCAACGTGCGAATATCAATGCCATGAATTTCCTTCAATATGCCATGATGGTAAGTATCCCAAGTAAAAAACGGCACAAGCCCATAAAATGCATAAACTACGAATAAAAAAACCAGCACCCTATCATAAACCCTAGAGAGGTTAAATTTCAAACTTGTTTTCATTACATCACCTGAAATGATTAAATTTCTTTGGGTTTCAACAGATATTTCTTGTGCAATCCTGATGTAATGACAAGAAATCTACCCATCTCTCTCCTATAATTTCCCCAATCAATGTACTTCCGTGATTCCAGATAGGCATCTACACCGCTACTTCTGACAACTTTCTCATAATATTTTGCAGCTGCAACAGCCCGTTGATTCCCTACTTTTCTGATACATTTCAGCGAAACTAATACCTGATTGAAACTTCTTGCATAAAAACTTGCCAATTCATCCAAATTGAAAGCCAATCGAAAATAGGTTGCTAATGTCTTACTCTCTTCATTATGAGATACATTAGAACCATGTCGGCGGTATTCCATGCAAGGGGTTTTCACATATAAAATCTTACCGCAGAACGTAGCAATCCGAGCATAAAAAGCATCATGCATCATATAGGAGACATATTCCTTTTCAAGGTCTAATGGTGGAACAAGTTCAAAAAGCTTTCGATTCATCATTGTATTACATCCATAAATGATATTGGTGAAAACAATTCCGTATTTATTTTTCATGCTTCTTTTGAATGTTCCATAAAAGCTATCAGCCGTTCTGTTTCCATCTCCATCAATCACATACATATCCCCATAGCACATGATAGGGATTTCGTCATTTTGAAATCTTGCCATCAATGTACGCAACTTGTTAGGATACCAAATATCATCTTGGTCACAAAATACAAAATAATCATACCCCTTTAAGGATTTGCACTTATTGATTAACGCATGAAAATTATAGCAAACTCCATGATGACCACAATCATTTACAGTCCATTCAATACGGCTGTCTTTTTTGCAATATTCCTGTACAATTTCCTTTGTATGGTCTTTTGAGCCGTCATCCTGTACAATTAAATGCCATTCGGGGTAATCCTGTGCGATGATGCTTTCAATCTGTTGCCTGATATATTTCTCACCATTATAAGTCGCCATCATAATGAGAACTTTCTTCATCACTTTTCATCCTCCATTTTCCGAAAAATCGCTAAAATCAATTATTTCAGCCAATTATCTTTTTTGGTATGCAACAATGCTTTAAAAATCACAATATCATCAACAGTTGTAATCTTGAGATTTTCTTCCGAACCTTTGGAAAAATAAACAGTTTCCCCCAACTGTTGCATCAAAGTACAAGAAGCAGCAGTATTGGTAATGCCCTTTTCTTCTGCCTGCTGATGCGCCCACAATAACTTTTTCAGGGTATAGGTATGAGGAGTCTGTGTTCTGAATAATTGTTCACGAGGAATCGAAACGGTGGAAGATGTCCCATCATCTTCACTTCTGAAAACTGCCTCCACACAAGGGATAGCTGCCACAGCACTCCCCTGACGATAAAATGTTGCAAGGCTATCGGAAATGATTTCACTGGAAACCATACAGCGATTGCCATCATGAATCATGACAACATCCTCAGGGCTGATTTCTGTTTCCAAAACCTTCAAACCATTATGAATCGATTCCTGCCCAGTACTGCCACCGCCGACAACCCAGCGCAACTTTGTAATATTAAACTGTTTTGCATAAGCTTTGACCACTTCCATCCATGACGGAATTGTCACAACAAGAATCGCATCAATACTAGGATGATTCTGGAAAGCTTCCAGCGTATGAATAATAATCGGCTTATTTTCCACATGGATAAACTGCTTTGGAATATCCTGCTTCATTCTTGTACCTGAACCAGCAGCCGTCAAAAGTGCTACGTTCATGACTCATTCTCCTCTCTTAAAAACGAAACTCTTTACTCAATTATTTTCCTTCTGCAAAGCGTTTTAATGCATCAATATCCAACTCCATCATCACATGTTGTTCACGCTTTTCAGGGGGAGGAACTTGCATATAGCTATCCCCATAAAGGATTCTCAAATAATTATCATAATCAGCAGTGATTTTTACTGTTCTCCCTTCAAACTTTGCCTTACAGGAGCGACAGAATTTTTCACGCTCATACATTTCCCTGAAAAATTGATGCTGTCCGGAAGGAATCACAACAAATCTGGAATGCTCATCTTTGCATTTTTTCAGCCAATCTGCACCCCATTGATACCATTTTTGCGCTGGAATGACAGAAACAATTTTCGCAACCTTTAAACGCTTTTTGGCATAAGCCTTGAATTCCTCATTGACTTTGCAAAATGTCTGAACCTCTTCACGGTTACTCAAAAACCGCAGACAAGAAAGCACATACCGAAAGCCCATGCACCCTGTACCATGAATTTTGCGTAAAATTGCATTATCATAGGTATTTTCGACAGGGAAAATATCAATGCAAAGCCCACAATTTTCAGTGGAATTTTCCATCAATGCCCTCGCACGAACTTTTTTTGACATGATATGCACCATCATATAATTATAACCCTTTGTTTCGCCCAAACGGTGAACCCAATATTTATCACCGTATTTTTTGCGAAACAATGGAACAAAACGCTCTAATTCACTCCGGCGCATATTCAAGTCAATATCATCATCCCACGGAATGAAGCCTTTATGCCGGACAGCTCCCAAACAAGTACCGCCACTGAGCTGGTACTCAATATGATTTTCTTCACATACATCAATAATATCATCAAGCATCCGGAGCAAGCTTTTGTGAATCAAAGTCAATAATTCCTCTGTCACAATCACGCCATTTCCGCTTGACATACAAGATTGTTTGATAATGCTCGCTAAATTCGCCATATTGCCGTGTATCCTTCTCTCTCTGAATCATTTCACAGCAGTTTAAAAACTGCCATCATACTTTTTATGGGTGATTTTTGCCCTAATAAAGGAACTAATTTTTCTGTTCCAATCTATTTTTTCCATATAAATACAAGGCAATTCCTTGATTTCAGAAGAATCAATTTTTCCTTTTTCTATCTGATAATCAAGCCAAGCATTGAAAATGATTTCACTCACACGCCCATAGAAACGCCCTTGAAAGGCAGAAAGTTCCTCTGTATGATTTTCCATTTGCTTTTCCAATGCAAATAAAATAGTAAAAAGCCATTCACAATAGGAGCAGAATAAATCCCTCCGCATAATCATCATATTAAACATATACCCATATGTGCGCTGAACAGTCTTATCATAAGAAGGAAGATATTCCGGATAGAGTTTCTCGATAATTTTTCTTGTTTCGTCCAAATGTTCTGCATAATGGGTATGTGCATAATGGGAATATAATGTTTCAATATAATATCTTCGCTTGACTGGTACAAAAACCTGATACTTTGAAAGAAGCCTTTGTAATTCTGATTCTTTCAATACATTCTCGAAAGGGTCTTTTCCCTTTTTTTGATACATAAAATGCCTTCTATAATGTGCAAGTCCAATATAATCAGAATCCAAATTTTTCCATGCCCAATACAAGCCAGTCAATTCACAGTAAGATGGATTTTTCAAAGAGATATTCTCTCCTGTATTGTCCTTTACATATCCCAAATCCAATTTTTTTCCTTCTGCACCAACGTGCAAGGGAAGATACATTGCATCTTTCGGCATTTGATAAGCTTTATGTGTTGCAATGACAATTGTAATTCGTTTTTTTCTAATACTCAAAACTAAACTTCCCCCTTTTGGCGAATGGTTTCAGAATGTAAATGTATTTTCGAGTGTATCCCATTTCTTATCCTTATCGGACAAATTCAAAGGAGTACCATCTTTCAATGTATATCCGGTACTATCCGCACTGCCGGAATATGTGCCGGAAACTTCCGCCCACACAATGCCAATAGCTGGGTCATTCCATGCAAGACCGCCTTCATCATTAGGATGGTAAAAATCATCACACTTATAACAGAATTCCGCAGTTTCAGAAAGTACCAGAAAACCATGTGCAAATCCCTTTGGAATCAGGAACTGTTTCTTATTTTCCTCTGTCAATTCCACGCCGAACCATTTGCCATAAGTTTGGGAATCTTTGCGCAAATCCACAGCCACATCAAACACACTCCCCTTAATCACACGCACAAGCTTTGTTTGCGGAAATTGTTTCTGGAAATGCAGTCCACGCAAAACCCCTTTTGTACTCATGCTTTGATTATCTTGTACAAATGTAATGGGAATCCCTGCTTCTTCCATATCACGTTGACTATAAGTTTCCATGAAATAACCACGGCTATCCCCATGAACAGCCGGTGTAATAATACAAAGTCCCTCAATTCCTCCAACATTTTTCTCTACATGAATCTGTCCCATTATTTTCCAATCTCCTTCAAATATCTATTCAACGCATCCTGCCAAGTGGGAAGTGGTGTAAAGCCATTTTCAATCAATTTGGATTTATCCAATCTGGAATTAAAAGGTCTTTTTGCTTTGGAAAGACCATATTCCGCAGTTGTTACAGGGGTAACTTTGGTTTTCATTCCTGCTTGACGATAAATTTCACAAGTAAAATCATACCAGCTAATATAACCGCCCTCATTGGTGGCATGGTAATAACCATATTTATCCGTTTCTGCCATATCCACAAGAAGCCTTGCAAGGTCATAAGTGTAAGTGGGTGTACCAATTTGGTCATTCACCACACGGACTTCTTCATGATTTGCCCCCACACGAAGCATGGTCTTAATGAAATTATTCCCATTTTTACCAAATACCCAAGCAATCCGCACAATATAGAATTTTTTCAGCAGTTGTGCAACCGCCAATTCTCCTTCTAATTTGGATTTTCCATAAACATTCAATGGTGCATATTCCTGACAATCTGCCTGCCAAGGTTCTGAACCCTGACCATTAAATACATAATCTGTCGAAATATAAATCATTTTTGCATCCAACTGTTGGCAAGTTTCTGCAATATTTCTTGTACCTTGCACATTCACTGCATCAACCTTTGCTTGATTTTCTTCCTCTTCTGCCGCATCAACTGCCGTCCATGCAGCGCAGTGAATGACAACATCCGGCTTCCATTCTGTCAATGTAGTTTCAACTGCTTGACGGTTAGTAATATCCAATGGCAGATACTGAAATCCGGCTTCTGTTTGTTCCGCAATATCACTGCCAATCGCATCATAACCACGTCGATTCAGTTCTTGCATGACATCATAGCCAAGTTGACCCCCAACACCAGTTACCAACACTCTCATTCATTACACCTCTGCACGGTTGCCATACATTTTTTCATAGTAATTTTGATATTCGCCGGAAATGATAGTTTCCCACCACTCTTTATTCTCCAGATACCATTGAATCGTTTTCTTAATACCGTCTTCAAATTTAGTTTCAGGAAGCCACCCAAGCTCATTATGAATCTTAGTCGGGTCAATTGCATAGCGCATATCATGTCCCTTACGGTCTTCCACATGCACAATCAAGCTTTCAGGCTTACCGAGTTCCTTACAAATCAGCTTGACAATATCAATGTTTCTCATCTCATTATGTCCGCCGATGTTATATACTTCTCCCACTCTGCCCTTATGAATCACCAAATCAATTGCCTTGCAATGGTCTTCCACATATAACCAGTCACGCACGTTCAAACCTTCACCATAAACCGGTAAAGGCTTATCATTCAGGGCATTGGCAATCATCAGCGGAATAAGCTTTTCCGGAAAATGATATGGTCCATAGTTATTGGAACATCTGGAAACCGTTACAGGTAAACCATAGGTTCTGTGGTATGCTAATACTAACAAATCTGCGCCAGCCTTTGAACTGGAATAAGGACTGCTTGTATGAATCGGGGTTGTTTCTGTGAAAAAGAGGTCAGGTCTGTCAAGTGGCAAATCTCCATAAACTTCATCTGTCGAAACTTGATGATAACGCTCAATGCCATACTTTCTGCAAGCATCCATCAAAACCGCAGTACCGAGAATATTCGTTTGCAGGAAAATTTCAGGATTTTCAATGGAACGGTCGACATGAGATTCCGCCGCAAAATTCACCACAATATCCGGCTTTTCTTCCTCAAAAAGTCGGTACACTCCCTCACGGTCACAAATATCTAACTTCACAAAACGGAAATTCGGGTTTTCCATCACAGGTGCAAGCGTGGAAAGATTCCCTGCATAAGTCAGCTTATCCAGACATACAATGCGGTATTCTGGATATTGATTCAGCATATGGAATACGAAATTAGAACCAATAAAACCAGCTCCGCCTGTTACGATAATTGTCATAAAAAACTCTCCTCCAAATTATTTATTCTCAAATCAATATTGTACTCTTCCTTCTGCAACGGCTTTCAAATGCTTGCCATAAGGGGACTTCCCATATCGTTCCGCCGATTGTAAAAGCTGTTCTTTGGTAATCCAGCGATTGACATAAGCAATTTCCTCAGGTGCAGAAATTTCAATTCCCTGACGGTTCTGTATCATCTGTACAAAGCTTGTTGCTTCTGCCAAGCTATCCATTGTTCCGGTATCGAGCCAAGCAAACCCACGCCCCAGAAGCTGAACATCAAGATTCTTTTCGTCAAGATACATTTCATTGAGCGTTGTAATTTCCAGCTCTCCCCTCGCAGAAGGCTTGACAGTTTTCGCCTTTGCACTAACACCAGCAGGGTAAAAATAAAGCCCTGTTACAGCATAATTGCTCTTTGGATTTGTGGGCTTTTCTTCAATGCAAAGTGCAAGTCCATTTTCGTCAAAATCCACAACACCAAAACGCTCAGGGTCAGGCACATAATATCCGAATACAGTTGCACGGTGGCTTTCCTCTGCATTGGTTTTTGCTGTCCGGAGAATCTTCCCGAAACCATTTCCATAAAAAATATTATCGCCCAGCACCATTGCACAGGCATCATCACCAATAAATTCTTCTCCCAAAATGAAAGCTTGTGCCAATCCATCCGGAGAAGGCTGGACTTGATAGGAAAGATGCAGACCGTATTCTGAACCATCTCCCAGAAGCTTTTCAAAATTTGGCAAGTCTGTTGGTGTAGAAATAATCAATACATCACGAATCCCCGCTAACATCAACGTGGATAACGGGTAATAAATCATTGGCTTATCATAAACAGGGAGTAACTGCTTTGAAGTAACCATTGTCAATGGGTAAAGTCTTGTACCCGAACCACCAGCAAGGATAATACCCTTCATGCGAATCAAACCTTTCTTTCAATATTCAGAAACTTGTAAACACCGCCATTTTCACAGCACTGACAAAGTATCTCAAACAATAAGTTTATTATAGCAAATTTCTTTTTAAAAGTCAACCCTTAATTTGAAATATCCAATTATTCACAATGATTTTAGTGCATATTTCACAATTTGCAGTTTTGAAATACAGTTCGTTATAGATAATTATAGGTAGGTCATATCGCAGAAACCCCGAAAAAGCGTATTTCCCCAAAAATCAGCCCTCTTTTTTCAAATATAAATTTTACCAATCGATTACATTTTTTTACTAATGAATAAAACCGCCCGAATACAAAAGCATTCAGGCGGATTTTGAGATTCATTTGAAATTCAATTATTCAATAGGCAATGTCACCAAATCAACCAAAGATTTCAGGATGTTCAATGCATCTGAATCATCAAGTACTTTATTACCATCTACATTCGCATTTGCTTTGCCTTCATCCAACATATCAGCAATGCCTAACAAATGCTGGTTCACTAACAGAACATCAGCAATATCAACAATACCATTACAATCAGCATCCCCATAAACAATGGTATCACCGTCTGTGGGTGTGGGGTTTGTTTCTGTGGGTTGTTCTTCGGTTGGAGTGGGGTCTTCGCTGCTTCCATCCCACTTATAAAGGTCTTCCGGAAGTTCAGAAAGGGTAATGGCAACATCACTCTGGAAGATATTCTTGACTGTTTCGGGGTTCTGATATGCTTCACCGGAGATGAACTGAGGCGCACCGCTTTCACCATCATACCATGTGCAGAAATACAGCCACATTGCATCTTCAATCACCATATTTTCGATACTTGGAATGGAACTGTTTTCCGGCATGGAAACCATCTTCTTATTACCAACATAATCTACCAAAGACCAGAAAATCTTACTTTCTGCATCTTCATTAGGGCCTGTGGTCTTTCCATCATGACGGTTGTATTCGGTATTGTACTTATCAAAGCCGACAATGTCAACATACTCATCACCAGTATACCAGAGAGCGGACTCATCAGACCATGCATAGAGATTTTGTTCCCAGATGAGGTTATGCAAGCCATATTCATTGGTGAGCTTGTCATACAGATACTTCCAGAGTTCCTTATAAGTTTCTGCGCCTTCCTTAGCCCACCAGAACCATGAACCAGAACCATCAGCATTATTTCCGGGGTTGCCTTCTGCTTCGTGCAAGGGGCGGAAAATTACCGGAATGCCTTCATCCTGCAATCTCTGGAGTTCCGCAGCAGCCAGCTTGATAGCCTCATCATAGAAAGCGTGTTCCTTTGTTCCCTCTACCATAACATTAGCAGTTACGAAGTCGGTTTTGGTATCATAAGTATAATCCTGCCAGCCGTCAGGAAGTGCTGTAATATTGCCATCTTTGTCAATTTCCATGGTACTCATATCTTTTGGTACAGTGCAGTGCCATGAAATGGTTACAATACCGTTATTCTTGCCCCATTTAATCATACGGTCAGTCACACCGTCTTCCCATGCAAAACCGGGGTTATGGCAGTTCAGGTCAAAGCCACGGATTGCCGGATATTCGCCTGTGAGTTTGTAGAGGTAGTTGCATTCTTGGTCATAGTCATTATAGCCATAGCAGCGATTTTGTGTATTATAAACATAGTCAATGCCGGTTTCATCCGTGCAATGCCACGGGAATTTATTACCTTGGTCATCTTCGCCATAGTCGCCTTCGATGATAGTATAAACTTTTCCATTCTCATCAATGCACTGGTCATTCTGTGCATCATAACGAATACTTGTCTGTACGCCATGACCACCACCATAGATTTCCTGCTGTCCGGTGAGAATCTTCTTGCCATACACAGAAGAAAGATATTTCATCAAGGCTTTTGTTTCGTCAGTAGCCTTAGGGTCACAAGGTACTGAATCACCTGTCAAAGTCGGCAATACTGCCTTTTCTACAGTGATAGTATCATAAGCACCATAGCCATAAATTGGCTTAAAGACAATTTCATTCACACCAGCTTTTAAGCGGAACACACCAAAATTAACATCTGTCCACTTATCAAGATAGGGCATATTGTAAGTATAATCCACCCCATTGATAGAAATGGTCTGCTGTCTGCCGTTCTGGTCAAGAATCTGCGCTGCACGAACATCAATTCGATACATACCCTCTTCTTCCACTTCCACCTTGAAAGAAATCGGGTTAGAAGTCAAGTAAGCAAAGCCTTCCCCTGAATAATCCGGAATCTGATTCTCATAAATGGAAGTCCAAACTTGGTCAACACCCTTCAAAGTTTCTGCTTCAATCGTTCCCAATCCCACAACAGGAGTATCATCTGTTGCGGTGTCCTCTTCTGCAATCGCAGAAAATGCACTCATACTGGAAATGCATGTCAAAGCTGCAAGCAAACCAGCAAGCCCTTTCTTGAAATGTTTCTTCATAAATTTAACCCTCTTTTCTGAAAACTTTCAGCGTAATCGATTTATGTCATAATTATAACATATTCATTCAATAATTGCTATGTTTAAAATTGACAAACTTATTTTTCCGTTTTTGTGTACAATTAACAAATCACAAAATTGTACGATTTTTTCACATTGTTACAATTTGGTTAAAACCCTTGACGATAAGGGTAGAAAGGTGTTATAATAGGGTTTGAAAGGAGATTGCTATGAAAAAAATAAAAATTATCATCATTTCTGCACTTTTATTTTCCTGCTGTGTGACGGGGTGTGGAAATTATGGAGAAGAAGTCATTGTCGAAACGCTTCCGTCAGTGACTCCCACAGTGAAAAACATTACAAACGAGAACACATCCAACCCCGACACAACAGACGCCACAGAAAATCCCTCAGACACACAAGAGGAAATCCCGACGGAAAATGCCATTCCCTCTGAATTCACCTCCCTTTTGAATGATTACGAATTTCAAGATTGTTTGAATATGATAGTCTCGCCCAAAAATCCCCTGAACCTTACCAATGGCGCACCGCATGGCTATGCTATTGGGAAACCTTTCCGCTTTGTAGAGGTGAATAATGGGGTTGATGGGTTTGATGTAGAGGCAGGGGAAGTTTGGCAATTTCCCGTAATTACCTCTGGTCAGCGGATTGTTGGAACAATCTCGGCTTATGGTTCGGTCAGTCCAGAAGGTGTGATGACATGGAAGCATTTCAGCGCAACAGAGGGGATTGCTGTTGAATTAACAGAAAATCTCGCAGAATATGAAGCGTTTGCCCTCTTTATGGATGGAACAGACGACACACATTCCGGTATCATCTACGGCATTACCCCCAAAAACAAAACCATTACCATTGCGCAAGATTCCTCTGATTTGGTGGCACTCTTGAAACTGGATGAGGGGCAACGCATTGATGCAACAGATGATGCTCTTCTTGCCCAAAGAATCAGTAATCTACATAAGCTCCGTGGTGACAATGATGAGCAACCCTTCCAAACATTGGAATACCATGATGTATGGGGCTTTAACAATACTGTCAACACGAAACTGTTTTATGACCTGATTTATGTTTCACCCGATTACAAGGAAGAAGCACCCCCAACAGAAGACAGCTCTTCCGAAACAGACGAAACTTTTGATGAATATGATTATGACTATGACTATGATTATGACGACACTGACCAATATTAAGCGTGAAGAAAGCACCCCTTTTCAGGAGTGCTTTTTTTGTCAATTTTTTGCACGGAGTAATTCACGCAGACTTTCCAGCAAGTCCCCGCCACCAGAAACGGAAATATCTCCGACGTTTTCGCAAATGCGCTCAAGGTATTCCAATTCTTTCAGCTTGTAAAGGGTCTTGTTTTCGTCCATCAGTTTCGCAGTATTCAGCAAAGAACGAGTAGAAGCAACCTCTTCCCTTCTGGTAATCACATTCGCCTGTGCTTTCTTTTCAGCAATGAGAACCGTGTTCATAATGTCCTTGACATCCCCTGGAAGAATTACATCCCGAATCCCAGCATTAGACACTTCAATATACATTTCGGTTGCCTTTGGGATGAGACGTTTCAGGAGTTCGTCTGCAATGCTTTCACGCTGTAACAGCAGTTCATCTAATGTCAAGCCGGAAACATAGTCTCTCACGGTCAATTGTACTGCTGTACGGAATTGATTCTCAACGTCATCAATCTCCTGATACGCTTTCAAACAATCCATGATACGATAGTCACAAACGAAATTCAAGCGAATTCCTACTTTATCCTTTGTCAAGATTTCCTGACCGTTCAAGGAAAGTTCCTGCTTGCGTGTTTTCATGAAACTCATTTTCAATTGAATGCCATTGCCGACCCAGAAAAAATATCTCCCTGCGTCCAGCATTCTTTGAAATTCTCCATTATAGAACAGCAAGCCCTTCTGAGAATCGGCAACTTCAAAACTGCTTACCAATCCGCCAATACGCAATTTTTCACGAATGGCAAGCGGAATATCTTCCTGCATATCGGGCTTAGTAATATCGTACAATTTGAACGTGTGTTTTTGTACCATATTCCAGTAAGTATATTTTCCGGCTTTCAAGCCCTCCGCAAAACGACCATCCACATAATGCAGAGCAATTTTTCCGTCTGGTACTTCCTGCGTGATAACCTGTGAAGTGAAATTGCTGTCTTGCTGAAACAATGCCAATTCTACCGGACTGAATGACTGATGCAACGGCGCAACCAATGTACATCTTTGCACTCGGATGTTACTCGTCCAGAAATGGTATTCTCCGGATTCCAGCATTTTCACGAATTTGCCCTTCTGAAACAGAAAAGCCCTTTCCTGTGCATTGACCACAATCTTCAAAAAAATTCCCCCTTTTCCAAAAGAGATGGGTCATATATAGCAATCCCTCAATGGGATGTGAGTGGCGTTCCCACGTTCTGACAATCCGGTAACGGCGGATAGGTTCAGCAATGCAGACAAACCAGCGGAAACTTTCGCCATCTGCTAAGTTTTGGCTGAAATGTCATCAAGGCGGTATCCCCTTCCGGCAAGGTCAAGGGACTGCTTTCTGAATGAATCCAGAAACGAACATGGTACTTTGTGTGTTTACTTTGGAAAGTAAATTTCGTTAGCTTTTAAGGCTAAAATTTTCATTGTCTTAACCACTTGACTACTATCCTGAGATAGGTTGGATTCGAACCAACGTACATGAATCACTGTCTTACCATTAGACTACTATCAAAAATGATAGGCTGGATTTGAACCAGCAATACGTGATGTTGTGGAATTTCTGGCTGTGACACCATGAAATCCATGATGAAGACGTGCAGTACGTCTGCGTCATCAGCGGTCTGACCAGCGGTATACATTACGGCATTGCCCCATGCACCACCCTGTTTTTTTGATACAGCGGTCTTGTCTGGAAAAACCATTTTCTATTATACCAGCTTTTCAAATATTTGTCAAGATGCACAAAAAGACCTCTTTAGCTGAAATGTTACCTTTTTAGTAGGATTTCCCTTTCCATTAGCAAAAACTCACAAAAACAGATTGTTGATACTGTGCATGAAAGACAAAGGGAGTTTACTTTTCTGATTGGATTGTTACCAGCCTGTCACTTTTGCACTTAAAATTGAAATATATCAAACGTATATTCCTTGATTTTGAAACAAATATTCCTGAAAATTATGTGCAAATTGCCGAAAGCAAAGGAAGATTATGGACAACTTTTTAGACATAATATAGAATCGTTTCTGAAAAGATTGCAATTTGCTCCGAAATATGATATGATAATCACAGTTCGAGAAACAGGAAAAAGTTTCCGTAACTTTAATGTATTTGTGACAAGTAATTGATTGAAAGGAATTGAGTTGATGAAAAAGGCAAAGAATGCAGCGATTATTTGTGGAATGATTACATCCTTCTTATTTGGAGGTTATTATGTTGTTGAAGCTGCTACTGTTACACTTGATGAAAGTTCTGCTGATTTAGTAGATGTATTTTATTATAATGAAAACGATTATGAGACAAAGGAGGTTCTGACTGCTGAAGCTCCTGAACGGCAGATTAAGAGAACAAATCGTATCACTGTGATTGAAGAAAAGCCCGTGGAAATTATTCCGGTCGTTTCTGAAACAGTGGAAGAGACAAATGTGGAGACAGAAACTCCAACAGTTGTAGAATCACCGGCTGCTGTTCCTGCTCCTGTTGAGGAAGCACCTGCACCGGTTGAGAATGCTCCTGCGGAGGAAACTCCAGCACCTGTCAATGTAGTTGCACCAGTGGTTGAAACTGCTGAGCCTATTGTATTTGAGGTTGCACCCATTATCACCGCTGATACAACAACAGTTGAAATTGAAAAGCCTGTAGAAGAATTTGAAGAAATCAATTATTCTGCCCCTGTGAATCAGTTGGAAACTCCCCCAGCACCTGTTGTTGAGGTAGCGCAGAATAATGAAAATACTTTCGTTGAAACTGGAGACCCTGTCATTTTTGAAATCCCTGAAATTCAGGAAATTGAGGAAACCGTTGCGAATTCCGTTTCTGCATCTGTTCCGATTACAGAAGCTGAATATATCCTGATTTGCAACTGTGTAGCCAATGAAGCTGGTTCTGATAATATCAATGAAACCGAAAAGGCGAAAGTTGTAGAGGTAATTATGAACCGTGTTGCATCTAAGAGCTATCCCAATACCATTTATGGCGTTATCAGTCAGAAATATCAGTTTGAAGGTTCTTCCGCTTATGTGAACCTGACAACCTTCTCCAAGAAGGTAACTCCAATGGTAAAATCTGCCGTTGACCTGTATTTCTCTGACCCGTCCGCATTCAGCCACGGTTATACAAGCTTCTATGGTGACGGTGTTCGCAACTATTTCAGATAATCATTTCATTAAGTAATTGCAGGGAGCGAATGGATTTCGCTCCTTTTTTGCAATAGAGAGTACCACGCTGGATTTCATTTTAATATACAAAAGAAAGGACTGTACCAAGTGTACAGCCCTCTCTTCTTATAGAAGGAATTACAAAAGCAAATTACTCACTTGTGGAAATGGAAGCCACAACTTCACCAAGCAATTGCGCCGGAAGCGGTTCATAGCGGAGGAATTCCAGTGTGAAACTGCCCATTCCTCTTGTCACCTGTCTGAGGTACAATGCAAAGTCATGCATTTCACGGAGCGGAACTTCTGCGGTAATGGTTGTCTCGCCGTCTCCAGTGGGGTGCATTCCAAGCACACGCCCTCTGCGCTTATTGAGTTCGCCCATGATGTCGCCTGTGTTATCGTCAGGAGCGGAAACATTCAGCGTGCCGATAGGTTCAAGCATGACAGGGTCAGCATTCTTCATGCCCTCTTTGTAAGCGATAGAAGCAGCCATTTTGAATGCCATTTCGGAGCTGTCTACAGGATGATAAGAGCCGTCCAACAGAATCGCTTTCAAGCCTACAACCGGACAACCAGCCAATACACCCTTTTTCACGGATTCCTGTAAGCCCTTTTCAACAGCTGGGAAGTAGTTCTTCGGAACAGAACCGCCGAAAACTTTTTCCTCGAAAATGAGTTCATCACTTACACACGGCTCAAAGGCAATCTTAACATGACCATATTGACCATGACCGCCGGACTGTTTCTTGTGCTTGCCTTCTGCTTCCACCTTTTTGCGGATGGTTTCACGATAAGCAATTTGCGGAACAGAGAGTTTCACTTCTGCACCGAACTTGCTGGAAAGCTTTGCAACGGCAATTTCAAGATGTTGTTCACCCAAACCGCTGAGAATCTGTTCTTTTGTGCCTGCATCCTGTTCATAAGTCAAAGTGGGGTCTTCCTCGACAAGTCTCTGCATACCTGCGGAAATCTTGCTTTCATCGCCCTGATTCTTTGCACGGACAGCCATGGAATAGCAAGGATGAGGGAATTCCAGCATCTCAACGGAAACTACCTGTTCCGGTGCGCAGAGAGTATCACCAGTCAAAGCGGTAATCTTGACAGCGGCTACAATATCGCCAGCTTCTGCCACTTTGACTTCCGTCTGCTTTTTGCCAAGAAGCGTATAGAGCTTACCAATTTTTTCCTCTGCGCCGGTTCTTGCATTGATGACAGTCGCATCAGCGGAAAGCTTACCAGCCAAAATTTTAATATAGCTCATCTTTCCAACAAATGGGTCAGCAACTGTCTTGCATACCAATGCTGTCAAGGGTGCGGAAGCATCACAAGCGATTTCTGCAACGTCATCCCCTGCGGTGGCTGTTACCGGCTGAACTTCATTCGCAGAAGGTACAAGCAAACCGAATTCTTTCAGCAACATATCAATTCCGGCTAAACTCAATGCAGAATTGCACACAACCGGAGTAATTAACCCCTTGTTCATAGCGGAATGAATGCCGTCAATCAATTCTTTCTGGGTAAATTCTTCCCCTTCAAAGAATTTTTCCATCAATGCATCATCTGTTTCAGCCACAGCCTCCACAACAGCAGCCTTCAAGCCTTCCAAACGGTATTCATGGTCAGAAGTCACTTCTTCCGGAATCGGGATTTCTTCTGCTTTTCCCTTTCTGTCATAAGTGTAAGCCTTCATTTCAATTAAATTGATAAATCCATCAATCTCACCAAATTTAATGATTGGCACAACAACAGGGCAAACTGTAGGACCAAAAACAGTCTTCAACTCTGTGAGGACATTATAGAAATTTGCATCCTTGTCGTCAATTTTCGTGATAGCAAACATGGTGGATTTACCGAGCTTCTGCGCAGCGTTGTAGGCTTTTTTTGTACCGACACGAACACCCGACTTCGCTGAAACCGTAATCAGCACCGTATCCGCTGCGGTAATGCCTGAAAGTTCTTCGCCTGCAAAATCAAGAATACCGGGGGTATCAAGCAAGTTAATCCAGTTCTCTTCATAAGCGAAACCTGCTAAGGCTGTCGATAATGAGCCTTGACGTTTCACTTCTTCGGGGTCAAAGTCGCATACGGTTGTACCATCTGCCACTTTACCGAAACGGTCAGAAGCCCCTGCAACGTGAAGCAATGCCTCAGCGAGAGAGGTTTTACCAGAGCTGTGATGTCCAGCTAACGCAATATTCTTAATGTTGCTTGCATGGAATTGGTTCATAATAGTTTACACTCCTTACAATAGAATAATATAATTTATGCAGTCTCCTGCAATCGTAACATAATTTGGAAAAATATTCATTGTCGATATGACTAGTCTTATTATAGCATTTGTAACAATTTTTTGCAATGCAAGAACAATATTTTCTATATATTCCATAGACTAAAGCCGTTAAATTTGTGCAGTTTGCACAAGTGAAATATAAAAAATGGGGGAATGTTGCAAGGCATTCCCCCAAACCCCTTTATTTTTTTACTCAAATTCAATTTTTCCGAAGCAGTCCGGCACACCAGCCCTCTTTTTCCTGTACTGAAATCTTTTCAAAGCCCTTTGCAGTCAGGACGTTCAGAACCTCGTCAGCCCGTTCCGTGATAATTCCGGATACAATCAGATAGCCCCTGTCTTTCAGGAAGCCCCCGAATAAATCCGACATGGCAATTAAAACATCTGCAACGATATTCGCACAAATCAAGTCATAGCCTGTCCCGATTTGTTCTCTTAATGCCGTATCGCTGATAATGTCGCCACAATAAGCAGTATATTTTGTCGGGTCAATGTGATTCTTCTCTGCATTTTCAACGGCGGTTCTGACGGAATTATCCACAATGTCAACTGCTGTCGCAGATTCCGCACCCAACAGCATACAGCCAATGGAAAGAATCCCACTCCCACAGCCCAAATCAAGCACTCTGTCATTTTGGTTGAGGATGGTTTCTGCCAATTCCAGACAAAGCCGTGTTGTATGGTGCTGACCTGTCCCGAAGCTGGATGCAGGGTCAATTTCAAGAATGATTCTGCCGTTGGGGTCAACGGTTTCCCATGACGGCTTAATCATGAGCTTTTCCCCGACTGGCAAGGGCTTGAAATACTGTTTCCAATTATTCGCCCAATCCTCTTCTCTGACATTGCCGACAGTAACAGCAAGACTTCCGAACAATTCGGCATTCTCACCGTTTCGCAGATTGTCCAGCAATGCACGGATTCCGAGAAATTGTTCCGTACCCTGTGCATCATCAGGAAGATAGAATGTAATCTTTGTATCGCAGTCTTTGAGTTGCATCAAATCTTCTTCGATATAGTCCCATTTTCCTTCTTTATCGTTGAGAAACTCCTGAAAGCTTTCCTTGTCCTGAATGGAAAAGCCTTTCACGCCGTAATCTGTCAGCATTGCACACAATGCATCCACTGCCGGAGTTTCCGTCTGGATGGTGATTTCATTCCAGTTCATGTTATAACCTCACTTTTTTGAATCAATTTCATTGAAAATTTGCAATCAATCAGGTTTTATTCGTCCGGAAACAATTCATCATAGATTGCTGTCCATCTATCGCCAAATTCTGAATCCAGAGACATTTCAAGCTCACAATAAACATTATCTAACAATCCCGAAAAAGAATCAAATAAATTTATTTCGCCTTCAAATTCCCGATAGAATTGCTGATTTTGGAAATCATAATAATAGTCGTCTCCGTCCCCTATCACCAGACCAATATAAATTTCATTTTCTCCGCAGAGTACAGGCTCATGTAACTGAACAAATCCCCTGCTCATGTAAATATATTTGCTTAACTTCAATAAATCCCGATAATCAGACGGCAACGAATGACCGATTTCTTTTTCCCATCCTGCAATTTCTTGTTCTGTTGCAGGGGGATGAATTTCACAGGAACACCCCAATTTTTCAAATACCTGACTTAATTTGACAATATCATCAAAATAATCTTTCACATCTTGATTCATGTATGTTTCTCCTACTCAATCCGGCGACTTTTTGAGTTTGGTATTGACTCCCACAATTCCGCCGATTCCGCCACAAATCAGCATCAATATCAGCCGGACAAATAACCGCCCTTGTAACGGATTCCGGACAGCTCCGCAAATCAGAACAACACCCATCAGCAGACCGCACAGAATACCGTCCGTCAAGCCGTGATGTCGTCCGTGCATTCCCGAACGTCTTCCAGCGCAAAAGCTCCCCACGCTCCATAGAACGTGCGACAGCCCAACCAGCAACCATGCAGGCGGATTCCCCAACAACAGAATGATTCCTGACAATAGCAGACCGCCCACCAATACGCACAGCATCCCCTCACAAACTGCGAATAAATGCCGAAATAATTTCGATTTCCACGGTCTGACATTCCTCATGTAATTCACTCCCCTGCATTGATGGTACAATCTATGCAAAGGAGTTTTAAATTATTCGTCTTTGGGTTTTCCGGTGCTAATGGGGTTATTGGCGAGCTTTTTCTTTTCTTTTTCAGCCTTTTCAGCAGCAGCCAATTCTCTGGCAGTAACATTTTCACGAATAGCATCTTGTTTCAGGCGGATTTTCAGGCGGTCGCTTCCTGTCTCAATGATGACAGTTTCTGTATTATTTTCCACACGTAACACAATTCCGACAATTCCGCCAATGGTGACAACTTCATCACCAACCTGCAAATTTTTCTGCATTTCTCTGGTTTCCTTATCCTGCTTTTGTTGCGGACGAATCAGGATAAAATACAGGAATACCAGACACAGAATCGGCAGGATGAGCGTTGAAAATAACGCTGCTCCTGTTGCATCACCCTGTGTAGCAGTCGTGGAATCAGATGCAAATGCTGTGATACTTCCGGCTGAGGTCAGAACCCCTAAAGAGCCGAGAAATGCGAATGCCTTTGCTGTTTTTTTCATAAATCCTTATCTCCTTTCAAATTTTATATCTGTATTTATTAAAATAATAAAAATTTAAAATTTATTTTCTCTGAATATACTCATGAATGGATTTTGCCGCTGATTTTCCTGCACCCATTGCCAGAATGACAGTTGCCGCCCCTGTCACGGCATCACCACCAGCATAAACACCATCTTTGGTCGTCATCATATTTTCGTCCACAATCAGACAGCCACGTTGATTGGTTTCCAAGCCCTGTGTAGTAGCACGGAGCAACGGATTGGGAGATGTACCAATTGCCATGATAACCGTATCAACTGCAAGTTCATACTCTGAACCCTCGACAGGGACAGGGCTTCTTCTTCCGCTTGCATCCGGTTCGCCGAGTTCCATTTTCTGAATCACCACTGCACAAACACGCCCATTTTCATCAGCAAGGAGCTTGACAGGATTATTCAATGTCAGGAATTCCACGCCCTCTTCTTTGGCATGGTGAACCTCTTCACGTCTTGCAGGCATTTCCGCTTCTGAACGGCGATAGACAATATACACATGCTCTGCACCCATGCGAAGCGCACTTCTTGCAGCATCCATAGCCACGTTACCACCGCCCACAACAGCAACTGCTTTCGATTGCAGGACTGGAGTATCATAGCCCTCTTTATAGCCTTTCATGAGGTTGATTCTTGTCAAGTACTCATTTGCGGAGCATACTCCAACATAATCCTCCCCCTCAATACCCATGAATCTAGGCAGACCAGCTCCCGAACCAACAAATACTGCTTCATAGCCGTCTTGCATTAACTCATCAATGCTCAAAACTTTACCAATGACCATATTGGTCATGATGTTGACACCCATCTTTTTAAGGTTGTCAATTTCCTTCTGAACAATTGACTTTGGTAAACGGAATTCAGGGATTCCGTACATCAGCACCCCACCAGCTACATGGAGCGATTCAAATACCGTCACTTCATAGCCTAACTGCGCCAAATCTCCGGCACAAGTCAAACCTGAAGGACCTCCGCCAACAATGGCAACTTTATGACCATTGGGAGTGGGCTTCTTAATAACCGTGCTTTCCAGCTTCATGTGAGTATCTGCTGTGAAACGCTCCAGACGACCAATCCCGACAGGTTCGCCCTTTTTGCCCCTCACACATTTACTTTCACATTGTCTTTCTTGCGGACAGACACGACCGCACACCGCCGGAAGTCCATTGGTAGAATGAATAATTTCATAAGCCTGTTCGAATTCGCCTTCTGTGATTTTCCTGATAAATTCCGGAATTCTCACACCTACAGGACAGCCGGAAACACAAGGCTTATTTTTGCAATTCAGGCATCTGGTAGCTTCTTCCATTGCCATTTCTTTGGTATAACCAAGGGTCACTTCCTCAAAATTATGCGCCCTGACTTTGGGGTCTTGTTCGGGAATGGGTACTTTTGTCTGAGACATGTTCGGCATTAGTTTTCACCTCCGGTTTGGTCTGCGAGTGCCATCATCCGGCATTCTTTTTCACGTTCTGCAAAGACGGCATTTCTGTGCATCAGTTCATCAAAATCGACTTCGTGTCCGTCAAAGTCA
>JAZAUD010000028.1:0-29586 GCA_036373775.1 Oscillospiraceae bacterium
GGTGGAATGATTACCCCTAATCCATTCTCCTTTCTCCATATTTACACCTGCCATCATCGCTTGGTTTTCGCATAGGCTGTGCATGTTTCCAGACATCTCACTGTCCGTACTCTTCTCTTTCATTATAACATAAAAATTTCCTGTTTTCAAGTTTCAATAACGGTTTTCACCTCTCTTTCTTATCAAAGTTTGATATTTGTTCCTAACTTTTTATAGAAATCTTTTAACTGTTAAAAGCCCCTTAACTATGCAATAGTACTTTCTGATTGAATTCTTCCGGTGTTACAAAAGTGGGAACAATATCATGTAATGCTTTTACCGCTGCAATTTCATTATTCTCAAAAGCAGCATCACGCAAAACACGCAATTGATGAATGAACCGTTCAGGGTTAATATAAATCTGTTTCCCAATAAAAATCAATTCATTTTTTGTTTTCCGGAGACCCTCTTCATTCATCAGAAGTTCTTCCTTGATTTTCTCCCCTGGGCGAAGACCGACAAATTTAATTTCCACATCTTCATAAGGAATTTTCCCATACATACGAATCAAATTTTCTGCGAGGGTGACAATTTTTACAGGTTTTCCCATATCCAGCACAAAAATTTCACTCCCATTAGCAATGGCAGCCGCTTCCATCACAAGGCTGACAGCTTCCGGAATCGTCATGAAATAACGAATAATATCAGGGTGTGTCACGGTGACAGGCTTTCCTTGTTCAATTTGCCGTTTAAATATCGGAATGACTGAACCATTTGAACCGAGGACATTTCCGAAACGAGTGGTAACAAATTTTGTTTTTCCATCGTTTTGTTGTGCAAGGTATTGCACAATCATTTCACAGCAACGCTTTGATGCGCCCATCACATTGGTAGGATTGACGGCTTTATCTGTAGAAATCATTACAAACTTTTCTACATTATAGAACTGTGCAAGGGTAGCAACATTAAATGTACCAAGGATATTATTTTTGATGGCTTCCATGGGGCTGACTTCCATCAAAGGGACATGTTTATGTGCCGCTGCATGAAATACCACTTCCGGCTTATAACGCTGGAAAATTTGATTCATGCGGTAATAATCCCGAACAGAGGCAATCAAAGTTACCAGATTCAAACTATCTCCATATTCCATCAAAAGTTCCTGCTGAATGTCATAAGCATTATTTTCATAAATATCAACAATAATCACTTGCTTAGGCTGATATTTGGCAATTTGGCGAACCAATTCCGAACCAATCGAACCGCCACCACCTGTCACCATGCAAACTTTATGACTGATAAAATTCTGAATATCCTGATTATCAAATTTAATTGGGTCACGTCCTAATAAATCCTCTACGTTAATATCACGGACTTGCCCCAATAATGTGGTATGTTTATCATCAAATAAAAGATTCCCTAAAAATGGAATCACTTTCACAGGTAATTTGGTACTGGAGCAAACATCCAAAATTCGTTTCCGTTCATCTTCCAGACAAGAGGGAATACAAAAAATAATCTGTTCCACATTTAATTCTCTGATATATTTATCAATTTCATAGGTTGTCCCAACAATCTGGATACCTTCAATCTCCTTACCAATTTTACTCTTATCATCATCAATAATGCAAACAGGCTCAAATTTTGCCTTGATTTGTTTATCTGGTGTTCCTTTTTCCTGAGAAGCATGGATTTCTTTCAAAAGCAATGCACAAGCACGACCGCCACCAATTACCATGGTACGCTTATATTTCGCCTCTTCACGTCCAACATTTGTCAGGTCAATGAATGTCGCCTTAAAAATGAAACGGAATAAACTCACCCCAATCACGGCAATTGCACCATAAAGCAACATATAAACAATTGGCGCACTTCCACGGAGTATATAGGTAAAAAGGCATGAACCCACAATTCCAGTCAAAACACCAGCTCCACAAGAAAGATAATCTTTCCAATTGAAGTACCGCCATAACTTTCGATATGCACCACAAAGAGAAAGCCCAGCCAGACAGCAGAGAATTCCCATCAAAATCGAAACGCTTAAATCTCCCCTTGCTAACCCATGTTGAAACAACATCAATATAAAATTTGCTAATAAAGCAGATACTAAAATCACAAATGCATCTGCAATACATAACAAGATTTTACGATACTTGAATTTTGTCAAAAAATCTTTCATGCTATCACTCATTTCCTATTTATTCAAAACATTTTACCGTCAAGTGAAAAATTATATCCAAGTCTAATTATAGCATATTGATGATTTGAATGTCAAGTATTTTCCACATGAAAAACATGATAATGTGTTTAGATGATTTTGTGAATTTTACATAAAAGATGTACATAAATTTGCTACTTCTACCTTAATTTGCCACACCTATCTATAAAAAAAAAAATACATACAATAGAAATATGAATTCCTATTGTATGTATTGATAGGAAAAATCGAAAAGCTTCTTACAATTCACAAAATATCTATTGACAAATAGAAAAATATATGGTAGAATATTAAATAATCATTCATCAAATGACATAAAAAAAGAGGTGGAAACAAATGAATTTATGTGAAAAATACCCTCTTGCATTACAGACAGGTTCTGTACTTGCAGGACAATACATCATTGAGACGGTACTTGGTCAGGGGGGATTTGGGATTACTTACAAAGCACGAGACTATCAAACAGGTCAGTTCGTTGCAATTAAAGAATTTTTCCCCGATTCATTCGCAAACAGAAAAGGTACGACAGTCATTCCGTATTCAGAAGAACGAGCTGAAAACTTTGAGTATGGAAAAGAAAGTTTCCTGAGTGAAGCCAAAACGCTTGCCCGATTTATCGGAAATGAGCATATTGTTCGAATTTACAGCTATTTTGAAGAAAATGGAACAGCCTATTTTGTGATGGATTTCATCGAGGGGAAAAGTTTTGACGTTTATCTGAAAGAAAAAGGCGGAAAAGTCAGCTTTGAGGAAGCAGAAACGATTTTGATTCCTGTCATGGATGCATTAAGCGCAGTTCATGCGGCTGGTATCATTCACCGTGATGTTACCCCAGATAATATTTATATCACAAAAGATGGAACGGTGAAATTGATAGACTTTGGAGCTGCAAGGTATAGCCTTGGCGACAAAAGCAAAAGCCTTGATGTGATTCTGAAACATGGGTTTGCCCCAAAAGAACAATATACACGTCATGGAAAACAAGGGGCTTACACGGATGTTTACAGCTTAGGTGCAACATTTTATTTTGCACTCACAGGAAGAAGACCACCTGATTCCATTGACAGAATGGAAGAAGATGACATTATTCCGCCTTCCAATTTAGGGGTTAAAATCACAGAACAACAGGAAGATGCCATTCTGAAAGCCCTGAATGTTCACCATAGAGACAGATTCCAGTCAATGGGAGAATTCAAGGCGGTCTTATTGGGGATGTCTATTCCCACACAACAGCCTGTATCAGTTATGCCAATTCCCCAACCTGTACCAGTTGCGCCAACTCCCCAATCTGAACCATTTGCATCAATTCCCCAATCCGTACCGGTTGCATCAGCTCCCCAACCTGAACCATTTGAACTGGTTTCAGAGAAAGCACCTGCTCCATTGCCGGATAAAGTCAAGGGTTTTGCTGGAACGATGGACAGCGGAACAAAGAAAAAAGTTGGCATTGGCGCAGCAATTCTCGCTTTCATTGTTGTGGTAATTGCAATCCCCAAACAGCCAAAAGTGCAACCGCCTACACCCACTGAGCCTACTTCTTATGTTGCGGAAGTGGTAAATGAAACTGAAAACCCCGAACCGGTCAGAAATAGTCCCCCTATCGTACAGCAAGCAATTCAAGAAACGCAACCCCCAGAAACTGAACCGCCGGAAACTGAACCGCCAGTGACAGAACCCCCAGAAACAGCACCCCCAGAAACTGAACCTATTGTGGTGAAAGCCCTTGATTTTGATAATTCTGCAACAGAAGGGCTTGCTGCAAGTAATGTTTACCAAGGAGGGCTTGCTTGTAACAGGGATAATGATATGTTCTATTATGTTCAACATACTGGAAAAGCAGGAAATCAGATACTCAAAACTTCTGATGATAGTTTGACTCTCTCCGCTCATTTATATGAGAATTTGTTTTATTTTGAGGGAACAGTGTATTATCTTTATGGAGGAATAGCTTATTTTGTAAGAGATGGTGAAGGTTACAAAATTCCAGAACTTTCCTCAGTGGAACATATTGAAGAGTTTTACATAGCAGGAGACTATTACTACTATGTGGTTAGGTCAGATGATAACATCTACCGCACTAACAGAAATAGCGGAGCAACGGAATCACTTCCCTGTGATGGAATTGATGATGGCTTTATCATTTGTGGTGGCTATCTTTATTATTTGATTGATTATTCAGATGTGACTACAAAAAATATGGTTCGGGTTTCTTTGGATAGTTTCACTGTTGATAAGGAGATATTTATGCAAGAGGAAAAACTTCTTAGTGATTTTGCCATTGATGGAAACTATATTTATGTTTCCTATTATCCTTATCCTGAACACGCAATTCAAAGATTGAATCTTGATTTGTCAGAAGATAGTTGGCATGTAAATTTAACTGGATATGATACAGTTCATCATATTGCGGTAAAAGGAAATCATATATTCATTATAAGCAAATCAAAAGAAAATTCTGACCAGTATTCATTAAGTCATTTGATAGTAGACGATGCAGGGAATGTTTTGTCTAATGAAATATTGACGGATATGGACGGCATCACAGACATGAATATTGTGTCTTGTAAGGGGGGACAAAATTTTAGACTTTATTTTCGTGAATATAAGTCATATCTCTCGCATTACATTGAATTCACAAATGCAGGTGATATTGTTGAATGGGGAGGTTAAAGTAAAAACCTCACAGACAAAAGGATACTACATAAGGAAAGGTGAGACTTTATGGCAATTGCAGAATGTGGAAACGGTCATGTATATGACACAGAACAATATGCTGCTTGCCCCTATTGCAACAGGGGAAACAGTATGATTCGCTTTGGAAATACTGTCGGAAGTGAAGTCGGGAAAACGGTTGCGCCCTCGTCAATGGGGATTCCTGCTTCGCCATCTATGGCGACAGTTCCGGCGGGTGCGGTCAGTCCCTATGAACCGGAAGTTCTTGGAAAGACCGTCGCTCCTGAAAGTTACCGCAAACGTGAAGAACAGGAAAATAAAACCGTAGCTATCTTTCAGAAAAAATATAATGTTTCTCCAATTGTTGGGTGGCTGGTATGCATTGATGGGGAAGAAAAAGGAAAAGACTTTCATTTATGGGCGAAAATCAATACCATTGGCAGAAGTGAAAGTATGGATGTTTGCTTGAAAGGCGACCCCACCATTTCAAAGGAAAATCATGCAAGATTAGCTTATGACCCGAAACATAATAATTTCCGATTGATTCCCGGAACAAGCTCCAATAATATTTACCTCAATGATGAGCCTATTTATGTACCCACAAAAATAGAAGCTTATGACGTTATTGAAATTGGAGAGGTGAAGTTAATCTTCATTCCCCTTTGTGGGGAAAAATTCAGTTGGGAAGGCAGGCTGGAAAAATGATGAATTTGTTTTCTTGGATGAAACGGGAAACAATTCCAAAAACTGTCTCTCCCACCGCTACCACATTACCACGTTTAAGCTATTGTGGGGCGAATTTGCAGGGTATTGGAAGCCGAAGCCAGCAGGAAGATGCTTTCGGGTTTGTGAATATTTTTGATGTAACCAAAATACAGGAAATGGGAATGCTTGCGATTGTTGCGGATGGAATGGGAGGTATGCAGGGGGGAAAGTTTGCGAGTGAAACTGCGGTTTCCACTCTGAAAAATGACTTTTGTCAGATGAACCCTCAATATCCCTATACACAGCAATTATTGAAATCAGCACGCAATGCAAGTGAAAGAATTTTTCAGCGATTGGATGGAACAGGCGGAAGTACTTTAGTTGCCTGTATCATCTATCAGGAACAACTTTATTATGTCAGTGTTGGCGACAGCTTTCTCTATTTAAAGCGAAATGGGGAGCTGTATCGCATCAATCGTGAACAGAATATTCTACATCAGTGTTACCGAAAAGCTATTCAAAACGGAGAAATTTCCCTGACCAACGAATATGATACCAATGATGAGCCAAATGCACTAACCAGCTTTCTGGGGATGGAACATTTGGAAGATTTAGATTATTTTATCAATCCTTTGCCTGTCAGACATGGTGATGTGTTGTTACTTTGTTCTGATGGGGTAGGTGGTGTATTGACAAATGAACAGATTTTGAAAGCCTTGGAATGTTCTACCCCACAGGAAAGCTGCGCAGTATTGGAACAAAATATTTTAATGGCGAACAAGGCTTATCAAGATAATTATACAGCGTTAGTCATTCAGTGTGCTTATTAGCAAAAAAGAGAGGAGTCAGAATTATGAAAAAAAAGTCATCATTTTTATTATCACTGCTTTGTATGCCATTTTTCATGGCAACAATGCAGCCTGTTTCCAACGTCACCGCTTTTGACCCTGATACTCGTGAAGGTGTTGTGGTTGTTTACACCTATATTGATAACACTGACCTTGGCGGAACGGGAACGGGCTTTTTTGTTGGGGCAGATGGGGAACAGCCTACCTACCTGATTACCAATTATCATGTTGTTGACTTATTTGTGGAATATGGTGCTGGTGAACCTCTTGGAATTGATGGGGTAAAAATTGGAAGGGGACATATTTTGGTTTGTTATGATTCCAATGATTATGAAGAAGCCTATTATGTTGCCGGAGATGAAATTAAGGATATTGCTATTTTAAAGCTTGACCATAGCACTTCCAAAAGGCGACCTCTGCATTTGTGCAAGCCCACAGATGATATGGTTGGTTCTTCCATTTATGCCGTTGGTTATCCGGGGTTAGCAGAAACAATTGTTGACCCGACGACATTTTTTTCACAATCAGATGCAACCGTTACCAGCGGAACAATCAGCCGTTTGTTTACCACATCCGGCACAGGCAGACGAAATATCCAAATTGACTGTGTCATCCGACACGGAAATTCCGGTGGTCCTTTGGTAAATGAAAATGGTTCTGTCTTAGGTGTGACAACATTCAGCATTGGAGATGGAGAAGAACAAATTTTTTATGCAGTCAATATTGAAGAGGTCATTCCTTTCCTAACTCAATATGGAATTGATTATGTATTAGATTCTCCTGAACTTCCTGCACAGGTTGACCCCGTTCCTTCAACGCCTGATGTGATTCATGAAGACCCAGAACCTACCACAAATTGGGGGCTGGTATCGGGAATTGGCGGAGCGGTATTGATTGCAGGAGTCGGCACAGCTATTGCCCTGAACAAAAAGAAGCAACCTGCTGGAGCTGGTGCGAACATACCACAAAATTCCATTCCTGTTCCTCAAAAGCTTCCTCAACCGGTGGTACGTTCTGTAACTGGACAGACTACAAGCGTTGGAAACGGTCAGATTTTAATTGGTAGAAGTGCCAAAGATTGCGCTCTTGCTTTCCCAGAAGGCACTCCGGGTATTAGTGGCAGACATTGTTCCCTTTCGTGGGATAGTGCCAGCGGTGAATTTATTCTGACAGATTTACGGTCAACGTATGGAACATTTCTGATGAATGGTCAACAGCTTACTGCTGGTGTGCCTTATCGTCTGAAAGCCAAAACAAGCTTTTATCTTGGAGAACGTTCTAATATTCTTACAGTAGATTTGGAGTAATGCACAATGAAAATAGAAGTTTATGTTTTTTCGAGTTCTGGGGGCAGAGCCTATAATGAGGATACTGTTGGAAAAAGAAAATTGCCTGATGGATGTCTTTTCATCATTGCAGATGGATTGGGCGGTCATAGAGATGGAAATTTAGCCTCTCAATGTATTGTAGAGCATTTTCTTGATGCGCCATATGAACCGAATGTCAATGCGGAAGAATGGCTGGTACAGCAAATTGCAATTGCCAATCAAAAATTATTAAGGTTGCAGGAAGAAAAATGCAGTCGGATGAAAAGCACAGTGGTAGTACTGTTGATTCAGGAAAATTACGCATACTGGGCGCATGTTGGAGACTCACGACTATATTATCTGCATCAGGGGCAAATTCAAAGCATTACAGATGACCACTCTGTCGCATTCAAAAAGTATAAGGCAGGCGAAATCCTACGCTCCCAAATCGGACAAGATGAAGACCAAAGCTCTTTATTGCGGGCAATGGGAAACCCTGAACGTTGTACTCCGGATTGTCAGAAAAGTATCACCCCTTTAATTGCTGGTGACGGGTTTATGCTGTGTTCTGATGGGCTATGGACGTACCTTCTTGATGAAGAAGTGTTGATTGATTTTTTGAAAGCAAAAGAACCACAGGAATGGACAGAGTTATTGCTCCTCCGAATGCTGGAAAGACTTCGACCAGAAAATGACAATCTCTCTGTGATTACTGTCATGGTTCAATAATATGGAAGCTTTTCACAATCAGAAAGGAAACACCTATGTATAAAAAGAAATTGTTATCAATTTTTTTCGTCACTTTGATGTTATTGCAATTTTCCCCTTTATCTTATGCAAAAGCCGACTTTTCACAACTTTCTTCCAGTTATTACTATAATCATGCACTCTGTTTTTTTATTTCTCACGAAAATCAAATATCTGCGGAACGGACAAAGGTTTCGTTGTTACAAGATGGTGAAGCTCTTGGAAGTCCACAGACAATGCAAATTCTTTCAGATAGTGACATCCCTATCAAATATATATTTCTGGTGGATTGTTCCGACTCTATGCAAAAATACCATCCTTTGCTCCTTCGGTTCGTGAAATCGATTATGGAAAAAGAAAAGCAACCCATTTCTGTGACAGTTTTGGGATTTGGGGAAAGATTCGAAATCATTGCGGAAAATCTCTCTACTTCTGAGGAAGTAGATGAGACTTTTTCCACAATGCAGTACACTCACAAGGCAACAGATATTTATGGTGGCTTGATACAAGCTGTGCAATATCAGCAACTCACAAAAGCCTTTTCGGGAATTGTCAACATGGTATTGATTACGGACGGCGTTCCCTATGCTGGAAATTCTGGCATGACAAATCAAGATTTTCAGCAAAAGGCGCAGGAAGTTTCTGACATTTTGGAAACAACTTCTGAAATGGTAGTTCATACGGCAATTGTGGGAAATTCCAAAGTTGGAGAAGATACCCTTCAAGTATTCCGTTCCAGTACTGGAAAACACCTGCAAATTGATAATGAAAGTACTGCTATGACAAATGGCAATTTTATTGCACAATGGACAGATAGCCTTTATGTTTTGGGATTCCCTGCCAATTCCAATTATATTGATTCACAGAATGAAATTGAACTGTTTTTCGATTATCCAGACGGAACAAATGAAAATATTCCTGTCAATCATACCAGAGATATTCAAAAGCCCAATGTGCAAATTTCTGACGAACCAACTACAGAAGATACAGAATCCACTGAAAATTCCACAGACCTCACGGAAACAGAATCCCTTTCGGAATCTACCGAAAATCTCACAGACCCCACGGGAACAGAATCCCTTTCGGAATCTACCGAAAATCTCACAGACCCCACGGAAACCGAAACCGCTTCAGAATCTGACGAAAACTTGACAGAAACCGTTGAAACATCTCCCACAGAAAGCCCCTCTGAAACTCCTCCCAATAAAAAAGAAAGTGATTCCCTTTTGATACCAATTTTATCAGCAGTTGGTGTTTTGCTTTTGTTATGCATAGGAGGAGTTGGGTATTTCAAGAAAAATCAAAGTGCTGTATCTGGTAATGGAATTCGTATGCATTTGGAAGTAATTTCAGGTTCATGCAAAACCAAAAAACGAGAATTTATTTTGAATCAAGAGTTATTGATTGGAAGCCATAAATCCTGTGATATTGTCTTGGATGACAGGGCAGTAGCGGAGAAGAATACAAGAATCTATATTCAAAATAATATGATATATATTGAAAATTTGGGGAATCCTGTCAATACTTCCATTGAAGGAATGAAAATTTACGCTCCTAACCGTTTGAGAAGTGGTAATGAAATCACAATCGGAAATGTACACTTACGGTTTAAATTTTAAATAACATTTACAATAAAATTTCATACCATTCAAATGGAATTTTTGTGATATTGTTCGATAGCCAATCATAATTTTATGAAATTTTTATCTTATTTTCCATAGATGATTGACTTTTTTATCATTTTTTTAAATTTGCGAATGGTTTCAGTTGTCTATTTAACTGAAATTACGTCATATTCCAGCAGATTATTTTTGAATTTTACTTGACAGTCAAGAAAGAAAGTGCTATAATGAAATGAGTAGAAAAGAATGCATATAAGGCGTGTTTCGCAAAGGAAGGGTGTAGTAAGATTTTATGGAACGTTGTGTGAATGCAGTCTCGAATTTAATTTATGTAATATTTATCAAAATCATTGCAATATTTCATATTTCCGTGCTTCCTAAGCAGAAGCAATCTTTGATGCAGTTCATTAAATTTGGGGTAGTGGGTATTAGTAACACTGTGATTGGCTATGTGGTTTATCTGCTGGTACTGTCTGTGATGAAAAAGCTACAAATTGGCGAACCAATGAATTATATTGTCCCGAATGTCGTTTCGTGGGCAGTTGGTGTATTTTGGAGCTTTATTTGGAATCGACAATGTGTATTTCAGGCAAATGGAGAGGAAAAGCAGGATTCTTTTTTCTATGCTTTGTTCAAAGCCTATTGCAGTTATGCACTGACAGGAATTGTTTTAAACAACATTCTCTTGTATCTGGAAGTATCAAAACTTGGTATTAGTGAAGTGATTGCTCCAGTTTTTGTGCTGATTATTAGTATCCCTGTTAATTTTTTACTGAATAAGTTCTGGACTTTCAAAAGCTCAGAGCGTCATCAAAAAGGAGAGCAACCATGACAAGGAAAACTGTTTCGATTTTGATTCCTACTTATAATGAAGAGGAAAATGCAAGAGCTATTTATGAAGCAGTCAAAAATATCATGATTTCTGAATTACCAGAATATGATTATGAGATTTTGTATATTGACAATAAGAGTACTGATAAGACACGCTCCATTCTGGAAGAAATTTGTTCAGAAGACCCGAATGTCAGAGCAATTTTCAATCAGAAAAATTTTGGTCAATTCAATAGTCCCTATTATGGCTTAATGCAGACAACAGGCGACTGTACTATTTTGCTTTGTGCGGATTTTCAAGACCCCATTGACATGATACCTAAATTTGTTCATGAGTGGAACAATGGTTATCAGATTGTAGTTGGTGTCAAAACAACCAGTAAAGAAAATCCGTTCATTTATTTTTTACGCAGTGTTTATTATAAGTTACTGCGCAGTATGTCTAATGCTGATATTATTGAGCATTTTACAGGGTTCGGCTTATATGACAGAAGTTTTTTGGATGTGCTTCGCAATTTGGATGACCCGACTCCTTTTATTCGTGGAATTGTTGCAGAATTGGGAGCTGACCGCAAAGAAATTGAATATACACAAATGAAACGAAAAGCTGGACGAACACACAACAATTTTTCTACCCTTTATGATGCTGCAATGCTCAGTTTCACTAGTTATACAAAAGCTGGTATGAGATTAGCAACATTCAGCGGTTTTATCATTGCAGTGATTTCCTTTATCATTGGCTTGATATTTTTGATATTAAAGCTTTGTATGTGGGATAAGTTTGTCATGGGGTATTCTCCGATGCTGATTTCTATTTTCTTTATGGGAGGAATGTTATTATTGTTCCTTGGTTTTTTAGGGGAATATGTGATGGCGATGAATATCAGAATTATGAAAAGACCATTGGTGGTAGAAGAAAAAAGGCTCAATTTTCCCAAAAAGGAGAAAAATTTTCATTCGTCTGGACAAGATGAATGATTTTTGATGAAAATATGAAAGGGGGGAATGACACGATTACACAACGATTGCAGTTGGGTAATTTTGTCGTCTTTTAATGAAGGTAGTGCTTTTGGCTGGAGGGTTTGGCACAAGGATTAGTGAAGAATCGGAGTTAAAACCAAAGCCAATGATTGAAATTGGAAATATGCCTATTTTATGGCATATTATGAAGGAATATAGTTATTATGGGTTCAATGAATTCATTATCTGTGCTGGTTATCGTCAGCATATGATTAAAGAATGGTTTGCAGATTATTTCCTGTATACTTCCGATGTCACATTTGATTTTTCCAATGGGAATCAAATGACCGTTCATAATCAAAAAACAGAACCTTGGAAAGTAACAATTGTGGATACTGGATTGAATACCATGACCGGCGGACGTATCAAAAGAATTCAGCCTTATGTGGGAAATGAAGCTTTTATGATGACATACGGAGATGGTGTTTGTGATGTCAATATTCAGGATTTGCTGGAATTCCATCAGAAAAATCAAAAAATCTGCACATTGACCGCTGTGATTCAGCAACAGAAAAAAGGCATTTTGAGTATTGGTCCTGATAATGCTGTACAGGCATTTCGTGAAAAATCCAGTGCAGACAGCAGCCCCATTAACGCAGGCTACATGGTGATGCAACCTGAAATTTTCGATTATATTCAGGGAGATGAAACAATTCTGGAACATGAACCGCTGGAAAAGCTTGCAAGTATGGGTGAATTGATGAGCTATACCCATCATGGCTTTTGGCAGTGCATGGACACTTTGCGGGAAAAAAAGGAACTTGAGAAATTATGGCAAAGTGGAAACGCACCATGGAAATGTTGGAAATAAGAAAGGAGAAACCCATGTCTAATTGGAAGAATGAACAAGAAGCTAGAGAGCAAATTAAAAGTCTGGTAGCAGAATATTATCACTGCTACAAAGAACCCGAAATCAAAAAGCCCTATATTGCAGGGGAAAGAATCAGCTATGGCGGACGAGTTTATGACGAAAAAGAAATGTTGGCACTGACGGACGCTATGCTTGATTTTTGGCTGACAACTGGTCATTTTTGCAACACATTTGAAAAAGAATTTGCTGAATGGATTGGTGTAAAACATTGTCATTTAGTCAATTCTGGTTCTTCAGCGAATTTGCTTGCTTTTGCCGTTTTGACAGCTCCTGAATTGGGAGAACGTCAGATTAAAAAGGGTGATGAGGTGATTACTGTAGCCTGCGGATTTCCGACAACCATCAGCCCGATTCTGCAATATGGTGCAGTGCCTGTATTTGTAGATGTCACCATTCCGGAATATAATATTGATGTGACACAGTTGGAAAAGGCTCTTTCTCCGAAAACAAAAGCAGTGATTATTGCTCATACTTTGGGGAATCCGTTTAATATTGAAGCTGTCCTGAAATTCTGTCGTGAGCATTCTCTTTGGTTGGTGGAAGATAACTGTGATGCACTTGGTTCAACCTATACCATTGGAGAGGAAACAAAGTATACAGGTACTTGGGGCGATATTGGGACAAGTTCATTTTACCCCCCTCATCATATGACCATGGGCGAAGGCGGAGCAGTTTACACGAATGACCCACTTTTGAACCGCTTAATTTTGTCCTATCGTGATTGGGGACGTGACTGCATTTGTTCCTCTGGTCAGGATAATTTCTGCGGTCATCGTTTTGATGGTGATTATGGTCAATTGCCCCACGGATATGACCACAAGTATGTATACAGCCATTTTGGATATAATTTGAAGGTAACTGAAATGCAAGCTGCAATTGGTGTGGAACAATTAAAGAAATTCCCTGAATTCATTCAGGCAAGAAGAAACAACTGGGAATATCTGCGGAAAGAATTGGATTGCCTTTCTGATGTGTTGATTTTGCCTGAACCTGAAAAGCAGAGTCAGCCTTCTTGGTTTGGTTTCTTGATAACAGTGAAACCAGAAAGTGGTATCAGCAGAAATCATGTCACCTCCTACCTTGAAAAGCATAATGTACAGACGAGATTGTTATTCTCTGGTAATATTGTAAAGCATCCATGTTTTGATGAATTCAGAGAGACAAATGCTTATCGTATGGTGGGGAATCTGGAAGTTTCTGATACTATCACAAATCATACTTTCTGGATAGGTGTTTACCCCGGAATGACCAAAGAAAAGCTGGATTATATGATTCAGACCATTAAGGAAGCGGTTGCAAGATGAAAGCCTCAGATTATATTGTACAATACTTGATTCAGAAGGGGATTACAGATGTATTCGGCTATCCGGGGGGGATGGTAACACACCTCATGGATTCATTTTACCGTACCGACAACATCAAAGCCCATGTCTGTTATCATGAACAAGGTGCAGCTTTTGAAGCTTGTGGATATGCGCAAAGTTCGGGAAAATTAGGGGTTGCCTATGCTACCAGTGGACCAGGGGCAACCAACCTTATCACGGGTATCTGTAATGCCTTTTTTGACTCTGTTCCGGTGTTGTTCATTACTGGACAAGTCAACACATTTGAAGCAAAGGGCGCATTGAAAGTCCGTCAACGTGGATTTCAGGAAACGGATATTATCAGCATGGTGCAAAATGTCACGAATTACGCACATTATGTGACAAGTACAGATGATTTAATGGAATCTCTGGAAAAGGCTTATGTTTCGGCAATGTCCGGCAGAAAAGCCCCTGTTTTGCTGGATATTCCCATGAACATCCAAAGAGCTGAAATTGATGACGAAAAAGCAAAGAAAATGCTCCATGCACAAAGTGAAATTCCCGTCAAGGAATGTTCCGATATTGAACAGATTGTGCAAAAACTGAATCAAGCCAAACGCCCTGTTTTATTATTGGGAGCTGGATTGAAGCAGAATGTCAATCCCCATGAATTGGAACAATTTCTTGAAAAGACACATTTACCAGTTGTCACCTCTATGATTGCTTTTGATACTGCAAGCGAATACCCCTATCATTACGGCTTTTTAGGGGCTTATGGTACGAGAAGTGCTAATTGGATTGTTGCCAAAAGTGACCTTCTCATTTCCCTTGGTGCAAGATTGGATGTAAGACAAGTCGGCGGAATTCGTGAAAATTTCGCACCGGATGCACAAATTATTCGTGTGGACATTGATGCAGAGGAATTGGCATATCCCATCAGAGAAAATGATAAGAACATCTGCGCTGATGCCGTTCAGGTACTCCGTCAACTTGCAGATTGTGATATACAACAGGTAAGTGATGAATGGTTACAGGTCTGTGATACCATCCGAGAAAAAGTTTCTGGTATCGATGATAATACCCCTAATCAAATCATTGCCAAAATCAGCACTATGATACAAGATGGTACTGTCATTACAACAGATGTTGGACAGAATCAAGTCTGGATTGCACAATCTTTCCAGTGTAAGAAGAACCAGAAATTTTTGTTCTCTGGTGGACATGGTGCAATGGGATATTCTCTCCCTGCTGGAATCGGGGCATATTTTGGAACACATCAGCCCGTGATTTCCTTCACAGGGGACGGTGGTTTTCAGATGAATTTACAGGAATTGGAATTTATCAGGCGTGAAAATCTCCCTGTTACGGTTGTGGTATTTAATAACCAGAGTCTTGGAATGATTCGCCATTTTCAGCAGATGTATTTTGAAGAACGCTATATGCAGACCACTCCTGAAAGCGGTTACACAGTACCGCCACTGGATAAAATTTCCAATGCCTATGATTTGGAGTATCATTGTATTCATTCTACTGAGGAACTTCATGAGGGGTTATTCCATGCAGAGCGTCCGACTTTAATTGAAATCCGATTGGATGAACCGACATTTGTATTTCCGAAACTGCGTTTTGGGACTCCCAATCAAGACCAAGAACCATTGATAGATAGAAATTTATATATGGAGTTGATGGCACTTTGAGACGAATTGTAATCACTGGTGCAACAAGCTTTATTGGGTTGCACTTACTGCATGAATGGTTGAAAGAAGAATGTGAAATTTTTGCAGTTGTTCGGAAAAACTGTCAGAAATTGCATTTACTCCCTCAAGATGAAAAATTGCACACCATTGCACTGAACATGGAAGAATATGACCAACTCCCCGATTACATTGAAAAAGCAGATGATTTTTACCATCTTGCATGGGAAGGAACAAGAGGTTCTGCAAGAAATGACATTGATTTACAACAGCATAATTATGTATGCACATTGAAAGCGTTCCATGCTGCCAAACAGTTGGGTTGTTCTTTCTTCCTTGGTTCAGGTTCACAAGCCGAATATGGGAAAATGAGCGAAAGCATCCATGAAGAAAGCCCCTGCCATCCCTTGACAGAATATGGAAAGCAAAAACTGCGAATTTGTCAGGAGTTGCAGACATTAGCAAAAGAAAATTCCATTCGATTCATTTGGACAAGAATTTTCAGCCTGTACGGAGTGGGGGACAGTCCTCAGACGCTGGTTTCCTCTTGCATTGAGAAAATGTCGAAAAATGAAGCCATTTTTTTGACAGAATGTAGTCAGATTTGGGATTTCCTGTATGTTAGTGATGCAGTGCAGGCAATGAAACAATTTGCACTTATGCCCTGTGCAAGTGGGGTTTATAATCTTGCAAGTGGGGATATTCGCCCCTTGCGGGAGTATATTTGCGAAATGAAAGAGATTTTATCATCTTCCAGTGAGCTGAATTTTGGAGCTGTGCCTTACAGTCCAGAAGGGGTTGTGAATTTAGTACCAGACATTCATAAATTGCTTCAGACAGGATGGAAGCCACAGACAAGCTTCAGAGATGGAATCATGAAAATTTGTCATCAATCTGCCATTTCCTGAATGGATTTGGCGAATGATATATTATTTTAGAGAGAAGGAGGGAGCGGTACTTTCCCAGAATTTGAATGTTGGAAAGTTTTACCGCCTTTTGATGGATTTTTATAATGGAAAAAAAGTGCTTGTCACAGGGAATACTGGTTTTAAGGGTTCATGGTTGACATTATTACTTTTAATTGCTGGTGCAGATGTCACAGGCTATGCGCTTGAATCCCCGACAAATCCGAATTTGTTTTCATTGACTTCAATTTCGAAACAAATTCGCCATATCAATGGGGATATTCGGGATTATGAGCATTTAAATCAAGTTTTTGACGAAGTTCAGCCGGAAATGGTATTTCACCTTGCTGCACAGCCGATTGTTCGCACCTCTTACCAGAAACCACGCTATACCTATGAAACCAATGTGATGGGGACTGTCAATATTTGTGAGTGTGTTCGTTTGCATCCTTGTGTGAAATCATTCCTGAATGTTACCACAGATAAGGTATACCAGAATAAGGAATGGTGCTGGGGATACCGTGAAAATGAACCGCTTGACGGTTTTGACCCTTACAGCAATAGTAAGAGTTGTTCAGAATTGGTAACACACGCCTATATCAATAGCTTTTTCAAAGACATTGCAGTTTCCACCGCTCGTGCAGGCAATGTCATTGGCGGAGGGGATTTTTCCGTTGACCGGATTATTCCCGATTGTGTGAGGGCAGTCATCAGCGGAAATCCGTTACAGATTCGGAATCCTGATTCGATTCGCCCCTATCAACACGTATTAGAACCGCTGTATCTTTATATGACGATTTGTGCGGAACAATACAAAGATGCTTCAAAGGCAGGATTTTATAATATTGGCCCTGATGACAAAGACAGCGTCACCACACAAGAATTAGTGAAGCTTTTTGCCAAATATTATGGAGAGGGCTTTTCCTATAAAATTCAGCCGGAAAAAGATATGCCCCATGAAGCAAATTTCCTGAAATTGGATACCAACCTCGTGAAAAGTGTCTTCAGCTGGAAACCGCTCTGGAATATCGAAAAAGCTGTCGAAAAAACAGTCGAATGGTCAAGAAGTTGGCTCAATCACGAAAATATGGAGGAAGTGACGATTTCGCAAATCAAAGAATACTTGAAGGAGCGTACAGAATGAAAATTAAAAAGGAAAATTTGAGTTATACGCTTTTTTTGGGTGTGATTGTTGTGCTTAGTGTCGGAATTTCGATTATGTTGGGATTTCAGCGGAATATCTACCACATTGATGAGGTATGGTCATTTGGTTTGAGCAATAGCACAACCGGAAAATTCTTTTTTGAATGGTGGAGTAATGGCGTTGTTCCCAATGACCCACTTCCAAGCATTAACGCATTTTTTGAGCATTGGCACGAGGGAAGCGAATTCAAGCATTATATCACCGTACAGGGGGGAGAAAGATTCCGCTATGACATCCCCTACCATTATCAGGAAACGGACGTCAGCCCCCCATTGTACTATATGATGATTCATACCATCTGTTCATTTTTCCCCGAACAATTTTCAAAATGGTTTGGTTTAGTTCCTAATATTTTATTCTTAGGTGCTAGCATTATTTTTTTGTATTTGATTGCAGAGAAAGTTTTACCAAGTCAAAAAACAGCACTCTTAGCAACTGCATTCTGGGCATTTTCCAGAGCAGCATTCAGTGATGTTATGTTTATTCGAATGTATATGCTTTGTACTTTGGAAGTACTAATATCATTCTGGCTTCATCTGCAATGGATTGAAAATAAAGAATCGCCCAATTATCATTTATTGATTCCCATTTTCGCTGTTAATGTATTGGGATTTCTGACACAGAATTATGTCTATGTTGTGACATTTTTCATGGCTTTATTGATTTGCATTATTCTGTTGACAGAACGCAAATGGAAGCAATTGATAGCCTTCGGCTTGCTGGAAGTCGGTTCAGTCCTGACAGCATTTCTGGCATTCCCTCCAGCCATTTCACAGCTGACCCATTCGGGCTATGCGGAAAATTCCAAGTCTAATTTTTCCAACATTTCCCCTTTGCACGGCTTCCTGAAAATTTTATTAGACTGCGTCTATTCGTGTGAAGATGCCACCAATGACAAGATTGTGTCCCTCTTTGAATTGGTTGCATTTGCTGGGATTTTGTTCGCCGTGATATTCTTTTGTGTGAAGAGATGGCACGACCTGAGAAATTTGAAGTTCATCTTCCTGACCGTGGTTTGCATTATCACAGGCGGATTTGTTTCCGTTTCTAATCCTGTAATGCCCTTTTTCCAGCATCGCTATTACTTCATGTTTTTACCGCTTTGCTTCCTGTTGCTTGCAGTGGCAGCAGTGAGGGCAATCACCGTTTTCATTGAGAAATTCAATCTGAACAAAAATATTATTGTGATTCCGGAAATCGCACTGATTATCATTACCATTCTGGGGAATTTCGGTGTCAAGAATTATTTCCTGTTCTATGAAAGAGGGTTAGGCGATTTGGAGAACGTCACAGCAGGGCAGACGTGCTTTGTTCTCACCAACCCAAGCTATCTGGTTCATAACCATGCGGCATATTTCCAGAATGCGGACAGAATTTACTATGCACGAGATTTCGATGAAGCATTGCTGGGAAATATTCAGAATACCGGCGGAAGTTACTTCTTTGTCAGTGATGGGATTGAATTAGCCCCCGAACAGATTAGCAACGCTCTTGCCGGACATCATGAAGTCGAAAGCCTTGGGCATTTCTTCTTAAATGAAGGCAGTTATAACATTTACTACCTTTCTCCCGTGGCTTCCTAAAAAAATCGGGCTGCTGCACATTTCGTGCAGCAGCCTTTTTTTTGATTCCTCTTTTGGAGAGAATGAACGAATTTTCAATTATTGTAATGTTTCCAGCCCGACAACGGATTTCAGAACGCTGAGGGTATCCGCATCATTGATACTTCCATCATGGTTCACGTCGGCGGCGAGTTTGCTGTAGTCGTTCAGTTGATGGATTCCCAAGAGATACTGGTTTGTGGCAAGTACATCCACAACCCCAACAGTATCATCATTGGTAACATCCCCATATCTCACATCAGAACGGCTGTAATCTTCCACATCAATGTTGTAGAAATCCACAGTATTCATATTTACATAAGGTGTGATAGACAATTCACAGCGAATGACATTCACGAAATCTTCCCCGAACACGTCAACCCCATTCCCGAGGTATTCGCAAATTTCAGCATCACGCAGATGGTTTAACATACATTCACGATAAAATTCAGGGTCTGTTTCTCTGCCTTCTGTTACTGTGCCTTCAGGAGCCCACTGACTCCATTGCTTAAAATAGGTTTCGGGGTATTCAGCTGCGTTTTCACACATCTCATCCAGTGAACGAGTGTTAAAAGAAGGTTCTGCACCGCCGTCCCACCAGCCATGACCATCAAGGATGCCAAAATCGTCCTCTTCATCATCACCAATGCCTATTCCTTCCCTGTAATCAATATAGAACAAATCGCCAACAGAAATCTTTTTCCCCTTCAAAGGTACAGTTGTTCCGGACTGTTCAAGGGAGCTAGCGGGCCAAGTATAGTCTCCCCCACCCTTCGCCGGAACAGTTCCAGAACGCATTTCTTCTCCGGTCATATCCTTAATTTCTTTCAGGGTATAAACAAGGGGTTCACCGTTTTCATCACGGAATATACCTGTTACCATAAAATTCGCTTTTGAACCATTGTGTGCAGTTAAAGAGCATTCATATTTATGATAGGGGTGTTGTGTAAAATTGTATTTCAAGGGATAATCCTTGTGAACATAGTCAAAAGTTTCTGAATAAACTTCATAGTAATTGCAAGTAGTCTCATCGCCGTCATTATCAGCAATGTTTTCAACGGTAGAATAACGTTTGATAGTTGCCTCTGCATTTGCACTCAACGGCATTGCCGGCAGACAAGCACCGCAAAGCAACAGTGCGATAATTGCATTTAATTTCTTTTTCATAATAAAACCTCCTAAAAATTCAAATTTTTCTCATTGTGTCAATTGTTTTACTTCACTGGAAACACCTTCTTTCTGTCGGATGGCGCAAACGAACGAAAATAATTTCTTCATGATATGCTCCTTTACTGAATTGATTGGGTAATTTTATTACATTCTTGATAGTCAAGGCAATCAGAAAACCAAAGATATTCCAGATTGCCATCATAGTAAATAAGGGTATACTGTCCATCTTCCTTGGACGTAATGGCAGGCTTGCCATTGACCTGAATTTCTTCCACATTGAATTCATCACTGGGAATACCCACTCTGCCATCCCATTCATATAACTCAGCATAATCAAATACCAAATGTACTTTACCATTGGTAAACCAAAATGCAGATTTTTTTTTACAGAGTTAGTATAGGATTCTACAGCCCACAAGTGAAAGCCTTCCGGAATATAGGTGGGGGCTTCCACGGTCAGCCCATATTTCGCACAATAGCCTTTGATGCCATAAGGGTCGTCGGGCGTGGTGGGGAGTGTAATCACCCGTGTTTCCTGTATAGGTGTGACAGAGAAGGATTCCTCCGTGTAGTGGATGATGAACGACACAATATTTTCGTCAGAAGCGTGTACCGTGATGGCGTTGGCAATTGCCAGTATTGCCGCAATCGCCACAACCACCAGAGACCTTTTCCGCCGTTTGACATGGATAACCCTCTGACCAGCCCTTAATTTTTCAATTCCGGTTTTTTTCAGTTCCTCTAACTCTCTTTCATTTCCCATCAGAGCCATATAAGCCCTGATGCTCTGCTCAATTCTGGAAATATCCGCCTTTTTCATCGGTCGGGAAATTTCCTCGTCAATCATCTGATTGAGTTCATCCATGGCATCTTCTTCCAAGGAACGGCTCAACAAATACTGATATTCTTCATGCATTGTAGCCATCTCCTTTCTACCCGTTGATTTCGTCGAGTCGCTTTCTCAGCTTCTCTTTGATTCGGCTTATCTTCTTGTATAGTGCATCCACGGTCATCCCCTGCTGATGAGCTAATTTTTCCTTGCTTTCTCCAAGGTAATAGAGCCTGACCAACTCTCGTTCTTCATCAGTGAGAATATCCAGCGCAGTTTCCACAGGCATTTCCTGTGGTGTTTCAGGAATACTGTCAATGTCAATCATTTCAGGATTCTTCTTTCTGTAGTTTTTGACGACATTTTCCGCCGTCCGGTATAACCAAGGCTTGATTTCTTCCAGATTGACCAGTCTGGGCAGTTTCTTCTGGGTAATCAGGAAGACTTCTTGTGTGCAGTCTTCCGCCGCATGGATATTGTTATGTAACCGCAGACAGCAATAAGTCAAGATTGTAGTATAGTACTTTTCATAGATTAGTTCTAAGATTCCGTCCGCCATTCCATCACTTCTTCCATATGAGGGACTAGCCTGTGATTTTTTTCCCCTCTATTAATAACTGGCTCAAAAATAGGTATTTTCTGACATTGCAGATATTTTTTTGTATACTTGCACAAATTTTCCAGTTTCATTTGTGACTTTTGCCTATCCTTCCCCATGATAACATATTTTCTTTGCAATGTCAAGGCAACCAGCGTTCAAAAAATATCGCAAACCCATTTTATCAAATATTAAAAAAAGGCTTGCAATTTTTGTTGGAATGTGCTATAATAGACAAGTGGGGAGCTTGTAGACAGGCTGAGAGGAAAGAAGTGGAACTTTCGACCCGTAACCTGATTTGGGTAATGCCAACGTAGGGAATCGCTGTATGAATTTACGGGACTGTGCCTGCGTTTGTGTACAGTCCCCTTATTTTATGCAAAAGGAGAATGATATGATGAGAGAATATCATACACAAATGGAAGCCGCTAAAAAGGGGATTATCACCCCAGAAATGGAAATTGTTGCAAAGAAAGAGTATTTGACTCCGGAAGAGGTCAGGGCTTTGGTTGCCACTGGGGAAGTAGCCATTCCCTGTAATGTCAATCATAAGGCACTTTCTCCGGAAGGTATCGGCACAAAAATGCGCACGAAAATCAATGTCAATCTTGGCATTTCAGGAGATGCGAAAGACTATGACATTGAAATGCAGAAAGTCGAACTGGCTCACAAATTCGGCGCAGAAGCTATCATGGATTTGTCAAATTATGGCAAAACCAATACTTTCCGCACAAAGTTGATTGAAACTTCTCCGGCTATGATTGGTACTGTTCCCATGTATGATGCGATTGGATACCTTGAAAAGGACTTGCTGGAAATTTCCGCAGAAGATTTCCTGAAAGTGGTAGAAGCGCATGCAAAAGAAGGCGTAGACTTCATGACCATTCATGCAGGTATCAACAAAAGAGCTGTGGAAGCGTTCAGACGTGAAGGCAGAAAGATGAATATTGTCTCTCGTGGTGGTTCATTGCTGTTTGCTTGGATGATGATGACCGGAAATGAGAACCCCTTCTATGAATTTTATGACAAAGTTCTTGATATTCTGTATGAGTATGATGTTACCATCAGTTTAGGGGATGCATTAAGACCGGGGTGCATTGATGATGCAACAGATGCCGGACAGATTTCAGAATTGATTGAGCTTGGTTATCTTACACAACGTGCATGGGATAGAAATGTACAAGTCATGGTAGAAGGGCCAGGGCATATGGCAATGAATGAAATTGCAGCCAATATGAAACTGCAAAAGAGACTATGTCATAATGCGCCGTTCTACGTTTTAGGGCCTTTGGTGACAGACATTTTCCCAGGGTATGACCATATTACATCCGCAATTGGTGGAGCGATTGCCGCCGCAAATGGTGCGGATTTCCTCTGTTATGTGACACCTGCGGAACATTTGCGCTTACCTGATGTGAATGACGTGAAAGAGGGCATTATTGCCAGCAAAATTGCAGCTCATGCGGCTGACATTGCAAAGGGTGTACCTCATGCAAGAGACAAGGATAACGAAATGGCAGAAGCCCGCCATGTTGTCGATTGGGAAAGAATGTTTGATGTCGCTGTGGATGCAGAAAAAGCAAGAACTTATTTTGAAAGCACTCCGCCGGCAGACCGTCACACCTGTTCCATGTGCGGAAAGATGTGTGCAGTCAGAACAACTAACATGATTCTGGCAGGCGAAAAAGTAGAATTCTGTTCCGAACTCCCCACAAAAAAGAATTAAATCACAGGAGGGATTTTTATGGTAAAAGTCAACGGAAAGCAACTTGATGTACAGGGAAAAACCATTGCTGAAATTGTCGAAAGTGAAGGTTATGAGCGTACCAGAGTTGCAGTGGAATTGAATGAAGATATTGTACCAAAATCGGCATATGAAAGCACGATTCTGAACGACGGCGACAGCGTGGAAATTGTCGGTTTTGTGGGAGGTGGTTGATACCATGATGCCTACAAAAGAAGAAATGTTTCAGGCGTTGGCAGTCCGTCACGGTGAAGCCATTCAACAGAAATTTGAAAAAGCGTCTGTCGTGGTGTGCGGTCTGGGCGGATTGGGTTCAAATGTTGCAATTCACCTTGCAAGGGCAGGAGTGGGAAATATTCACCTGATTGACTTTGACAGGGTGGATATTTCCAACCTCAACAGACAGCAGTATTTCCCTGACCAACTCGGACAGCCTAAAGCATCTGCATTGCTGGAAACCATTCAACGAATCGCCCCTTACTGCAATGTCACTTCACAGAATGTCAGACTGACCGAAGAAAACATTCCGGAATTACTGTCACCATTTGACATTATTTGTGAATGTTTCGACAAGGCAGACCAAAAGGCAATGTTAGCGAATTGTGTCCTTGAGACGATGCCCGAAAAATATTATGTGTCGGCTTCCGGAATGGCTGGAATTGGTTCAGCGAATACCATTCAAACAAGAAAAGTTGCAAAGCGTTTCTATTTATGCGGAGACGAAACAAGCGACATTGAGAAGGGCGCAGGGCTTTTCAGTGCAAGGGTTGCTGTGTGTGCAGGTCATGAGGCACATATGGTATTGAGAATCATTGCAGGGGAATTAAACCCTTGATACATATCATTACTAATACAGAAAGCAGGTTAAAACAAGATGAACGAAAATAATGTCAAAGAAGATAAGTTAGTGATTGGCGGTCATGAGTTTCATTCCAGATTTATTTTAGGTTCGGGAAAATATTCCCTTTCTCTGATTGAAGCGGCTGTCAAGTATGCAGGTGCAGAAATTATCACCTGTGCGGTCAGACGTGCCAACACCAAAGAACAGGAAAATATTCTCGACTTCATTCCAAAGGGTGTCACATTACTCCCCAATACTTCCGGTGCAAGAAACGCTGATGAAGCGGTCAGGATTGCAAGGCTCGCCAGAGAGTTGGGATGCGGAAATTTCGTCAAAATTGAAATCATGCGTGATACAAAGTATTTATTGCCGGATAATGTGGAAACTGTCAAGGCTACGGAAATTTTAGCAAAAGAGGGCTTTGTGGTCATGCCGTATATGTACCCCGATTTGAATACCGCCCGTGACCTCGTGAATGCTGGTGCAGCATCCGTGATGCCGTTAGCGTCTCCGATTGGCTCAAATAAAGGGCTTGCAACAAGGGACTTCATTCAGATTCTGATTGATGAAATTGATTTGCCGATTATCGTGGATGCCGGAATTGGCAGACCCTCACAAGCTTGTGAAGCCATGGAAATGGGAGCTGCTGCGGTGATGTCCAATACAGCATTGGCAACGGCTGGAAACCTCCCCATGATGGCAAGCGCATTCAAGCAGGCTGTGGAAGCCGGCAGAAAAGCATATCTTTCAGGGCTTGGCAGAGTATTGACAAGAGGGGCTTCTCCTTCTGATACTTTGACCGGATTCCTGCATGATTGAAGGTGAACAAGATGGAAAATCAATTTTTGATAGATTCAGATGAATTGTCCCCGAAAGCCCTCGAAAAAAAACACCAATTGGAAACAGACCTCACGTCAAGAACCAATCACATGGAATTCATGAAAGGTCAGGAACAAATTCATTCTGATATTTTCGATAAGGTCATGACGGAAATCAAAAATTATGACCCCTCTCAATATACTGGTTTGGATGTTTCAAGGGCATTGCAAAAGGAAACTATTGGTATTGAGGAGCTGAAAGCGTTTTTATCTCCGTCTGCTGAACCGTTTCTGGAGCAAATGGCGGAACGTGCAAGGCTGGAAACACAGAAGCATTTTGGAAATACCGTCTATTTGTTCACCCCTCTGTATATTGCCAATTACTGCGAAAATTATTGTGTATACTGCGGTTTCAACTGCTACAACCATATCCGCAGAATGAAACTTTCCATGGAACAGGTCGAACACGAAATGAAAGTCATTGCAGATAGTGGCATGGAGGAAATTTTAATTCTCACTGGAGAAAGCAAAGGTATGAGCGATGTCAAATACATTGGTGGGGCTTGCAAGCTTGCAAGAAAATATTTCCGTATGGTAGGAATTGAAATTTATCCGGTCAATGTGGAGGATTATCGTTATCTGCATGAATGCGGTGTGGATTATGTGACGGTATTTCAGGAGACCTACGACAGCGACAAATACGAAACATTACACCTTGCAGGTCATAAGCGTGTGTTCCCTTACCGCTTTGATGCACAAGAACGTGCATTGATGGGTGGTATGAGAGGGGTTGCCGGTTCGGCATTGTTAGGGCTGGCAGATTTCCGAAAAGATGCCCTTGCAAGTGCCTTGCATATGTATTTCTTGCAGAGAAAATACCCCCATGCAGAAATTTCCCTTTCCTGTCCTCGTCTCCGTCCGATTATCAACAACGGAAAAATCAATCCGCAGGATGTTGGCGAAAAACAACTTTGTCAGATACTTTGCGCTTACAGAATATTTTTGCCATTTGCTGGAATTACGGTTTCCTCCAGAGAAAGTAAGAGTTTTCGTGATGGCATTGTCAAGATTTGTGCAACAAAAGTTTCTGCCGGTGTTTCGACTGGTATCGGAGACCATGAAAGCAAATACACCGGAAAAGAAAACGAAAATGAAGGCGACGAACAATTCGAAATTAACGATTCCCGCAGTTTTAGCCAAATGTATGACGATATGTCCGGCGAAGGGTTACAGCCTGTCTTGAATGATTACTTGTATGTATAAAATAATTTGTATAACCAATCGAAAACTCTGTCAGGGGGATTTTTTGGAGCAAATTCAAAAAATCGCTATGGCGAAGCCTGATAAAATTATTGTCAGGGAAAAAGACCTCACAGAAGAGGAATATACTGCATTATTGGCGGAAATTCTCAAAGTTTGCGAAAGTTCTCCTGTGGAAGTCACTGCACATAGTTTCATTGATTCTGCTAAAAAATTAGGGGTTCGCTCCATTCATTTGCCACTTGATAAATTGCGTACCATGTCCAAAGAGGATAAGCAATTTTTCCGGAATATTGGCGCATCCTGTCACTCTGTAGAGGATGCAAAAGAAGCCCTTGCATTGGGAGCGGATTACATCATTGCTGGGCATATTTTCGAAACGGATTGCAAAAAGGGACTTGCTGGGAGAGGCTTGCAATTTCTGTATGAAGTCTGTCAGGAAGTCTCCATTCCAGTGTATGCCATTGGTGGCATCAATTTCCATAATATACCAGATGTTATTCAGGCTGGTGCAGATGGAATTTGTATGATGAGCGGTTTCATGAAGTCTGAAACCCCTGAAAGTGATATTGCAAAATTGAGATGAAAAAAGGCTGTTGTACCGTGGATTTGGTACAACAGCCCTTTTGATTATGATTCTAGCAAGCCAACAACAACCTGTCTTTGTGTGCCGTCATCTGTACAGGTGATAATCGTAATCCGATTGTCACCGAAATCATTGAGTACCCACGTTTCATTGGGTTCAACAATAAAATTTTCGTTCACAGTATAAATATATCTCTTCTTATCTTTGTCGTAAAGTGTAATTTTCATACCCATTTCAATGTTTTTGAGATGATTGAAATATTCCTTATAAATGACACTGTTATGACCTGCAATGCAATAATTCCCAACGCCGAAATCACCTGAGCCGATAAAATGCCCTGTTGCTTTGGCAAGTGTGGCATTGTCTGTGCCTTCCAGAATTGGTGCTTTGATATGTAAGTCTGCAATTTCAATGACAGGATTTTCACGCATCATTTTTTGCTTATTGTATTCCCGATAAATTTTCCTGATGCCGAAAAAGCCTAGAACGCTTACACCAATTAACATGAAAATAAGACCTATGATAAATAGTGTCCATTGCTTTTTTGTTTTGTGTTTGGTATCAACTTTCAGCATATCGCACCTCCCCAAATATAGATTGGCATAGGAATAATCAAAAGCAGTTCAGAAGAAAAACTGAACTGCTTCCACAACCTGCTATACAACATTTCCAAAATAAGAAAAGCATTGTATAAATATGGTCTGAGTGACGGGACTTGAACCCACGGCCTCTACCACCCCAAGGTAGCGCGCTACCAACTGCGCCACACCCAGACACTTTTTACTGTTAAGCTCTTCACTCAACAGTATATATTATATCACACTTTTATGATTTTGTCAAGCCTTTTTTTAAAATTTTTTGAAATATTTTGTAGTGCAACTGATGAGAGTGAAGGCTGTCGCATCCAAATGAATGGTGCGACAGCCTTTTCAAGTAGTAACTTAATCGAAAAATCCCCTGACTTCGAAAAATCCCTGACCACCTGAACCGCCGTTCTGACTCCATGTATCGGGGTCGGAATCAATGATAGTATAAGTATGACCTGCTTTCAATGTGAGGTTGGTCGGATATGCCCACCAAACCGCATTAGGAGTATGATACATTCCTTCTGTGCCGGTTGTTACCCATCTGCCAATTTCCACACCATCTTCCAACAGTCCGATTGTTCCGGTCTGTGCTGTTCCGTGCTGATTGTTCCAGTGGTACGTCATGAGGGAATAAACGGTACAATCCTTGTCAACGGTGAAAGTGCTTTCGGCTGTGGGCTTATTGGAGACAGTATAAATATTGAAATTGGTTGCAATCATTTCAGTTGTTTTCTTGTCGCTGGAAAGCAATGCTTTTTTCATCAGAGCGAAATCGATAATATTCAGTTTGCCGTCTTCGTTGAAATCGACGTTTTTCCAGTTAGTGAGGCGAGTATCCGGAACATTTGCAAGCCATTTCTTCATTAACACCAAATCCAAAAGGTTGAAATTGCCGTCTCCATTGACATCGCCCTTTGATGTTGTAACAGGGGGTTCAACTGGAGGGGTGACAATTGGCTCGTCATTGTCAACCGTATCGCCGATAATCAGCGTTTTAGAAACCTTGCTGTCACCAGTAGAGAAGGTAATTGTCCCTTCGCCCTTTGCAATGCCTGTAACAGTCAAATCAGATACGCTTGCAATGTCAGAAGGCTTCACGCTCATCAAAGAATTATCAGATTTGGCAACGCCAGAAAGTGCGCCTGTAAATTCCAGAGAATCCCCGACACCAAGGCGAATTCGATTGAAATAACTTTCAGTATTTGCAAAGTATACAGTGTGCGCTTTACCGCCCTTGAATTCTGTCGCATGACCATTATAACTCCGGTAGCCTTTACCGCCATAAGGTGCATATACTGTCAGATTGCCACCAATGACAAGCGTTCCGTTAGCCTGATAGTCGGCTTCTACTGTGGTGTTGATAATGACATCTCCATTCACGTCCAGCAATCCACCGCCGGAATACATACTCAAATCACCACCGCCGTAGCTATCGCCTTTGTTTTGGAGTTCATAATTTCCGGCGATATGGGCTGAACCTGTACCAATCACCAATGTACCTTTTGGCTGGTAATATGTGCCGGAAACTTCCAGATTACTACTGGAAACATCCACGGTTAGTGCGCCGTTCTGGGTGAAACTGCCGTCAACGGTCATGGTGTGACCGTTCAGACTCAAATCACGA
>JAZAUD010000029.1:0-28163 GCA_036373775.1 Oscillospiraceae bacterium
AGGCTTGCTGGAAAGCATTACAGTTTACAGCACGGAAGACATCAGAATAAAATTCAGGGATGGAATGTGTTAAATGAAATATGACTTTTTCAGAACTCTGCCGTTTGCGGCAGGGTTCTTTTTTTGCCTATTTTTAGGTTTAAAAAGCTATCGTTTGTTTATGCACCCCCTTGCACCCCCTGTGATTTCAGATTTTTTATTGTATCTACGATACTGTGAATGGGGATATTTTCACTGCGTATTGAATACAAACAAACGAAAGGGTAATCTCTGAAATCGCCCTATTTTCAGGCTTTTTGAGAAATTACCCTTTCCATATGTTACTATTTTGCTGTTGAGTATAGATTGAGGAGCTGAGAAAGAATTATCTGAAAATTACACTCACAAACGATAGGTAAGGCTTTCGTTTGTTTATGCACCCCCTTAACTTTTGAGTGAGGTAACTTGTTTTCTGGCTTATTGTATCACATAGTCAAATACCATAGTATCACCATCATTTTCAGCATCATCATTCCACTTTGCTGTACTTCCGCTGAATGTAACCGAACCAGAACCATCAGTATATTCTGTTGTTTCTGATTTGACAGTACCATCAGGATTATATTCAACACCCTTGCTGACAGAATCATGATAGGAAACAATAATGCTGTCGCCGTCTGTCACGCATTCCCCTGACATTGTCCATACAGCAGCGGTATCCGCACTGCCGCCCCATGAAATTGTAATTTTTGCGGTATTATCTCCGGAACCTTCCACAAACATAGATGCTCTGCCGCTTTGATAGTTTCCGATAAAATTCATAATAGGATTCTGGGAATCGCTGTGCGAGTCATCAGCGGAATTATTTTGATGATATTCATTTACATCAAATGTTTTCGGGTCAGCATCTGTTACTTCTGTAAAAGCATAAGTAATGCCGTTAATTGTACCGCACATATTTCCGTCAGCATCCGGAGAATCCATTGTCATAATCGTTGTATCTTCGATATCACCCATATGGAAAATAATTTCTTTTTTTGTCTGCTCACAGGTGAAGCCAGTACCGGAATTTCCGTCAGCATTGTCTGATTTTCCGTTTCTTTCATCGTAGAAACAATAGTAAGCCTTCGTGATACCATTGACCTTTGCCGCATAGACACCTTTTTTAAACCATGTAAAATCAGCATCACGGTTTTCTTCAGAAGCCTGAACAGCAGTTGTCGTCTGTCCGGTTGTCGTTTGTTCAGTCGTTGCTGTTGTTTGTCCGGTTGTTGCTGCCTGTACAGTCGTTGTTATTTGTTCAGCAGTTGTTGTCTGTATAGTTGTCGTTTCTTCAGTATTTGCTTCTGTTTCAGAAACTGCGGTTTCTGATTCGCTTTCAGCAGATACTGTTTCTGTTTCTGCCGCAGTTTCTTCGGCGGGAGAATTTCCCTCGGTTTCAGCAAATGCAACAGATGCTGCCGGTGCTGATGCAGGAATATTGCTTTCTTCTGTCTGCTTTCCGCACCCGCAAAGAAGCAGGGTGAGCATCGTAACAAATACGATTCTTTTTTTCATAACAATTTCTCCATTTCTTAATCAGATTTTACTTTTTCAGCAGTTCCCTTTTGAGAAGACACAAGTCAAAAATATTGATAATGCCGTTTTCATCAAGGTCAGCCAAATCGGAATTGATACTTACATCAGGAACGGCATGAAGCCATTTCTGGAGAGCAATCACATCTGTTACGCCAAGACTGCCGTCATCATTTGCATCTCCGGAAATACCGTACTTGAATTCAGAAATTTTAGTGAACAGGTTACTTTGACCAATTTCAATCTGATTCCACTGTTCTTCTGTACCGGAATAATAAATAATTCCTCTTGTTTTACATCTGTCAAATGCATTATCTCCAATTGTATGCAAACGACGGGAAAGTTTCAGATATTCCAGTGGTGAACAACTGTTAAAGGCATTAGGTCCGATATATTCCACACCCGGCAGTTCTGCTGATTTCAGATTAGTACAGTTATTAAAAGTTTCATCCCAGATTTCATGCACACCTGCCGGAACAACAACAGAAGTGATATTTTCATTCCAGCTGAACGCTTTAGCGGAAATAATTGTGACATCTTTCGGGATGATAACATCACCCGTGCAGTTTTTTCCGTCAATCAGTGTTCCGTTCACGATGACAAGCGGATTTTCTGCCTGTCTGGCTTCCAGCCACGGTGTACCTTCAAAGACATTACTGTAAATATCTATCTGATGGTCAGGAAAATTTACTTCTTCTAAATCCATACAATAGGCAAATGCTCCGGAACGGATATTCATGACGCTGTCCGGAATGGTGATAGATTTCAATCCTGAATTACTGAATGCTCCAATTGAGATTTCTTCAATTGTATTGGGAATCGTGATTTCTGTCAGTCCTGTGCAGTTCATAAAAGCATCCTTGCCAATTTCTGTGACACTGTCCGGAATCTGTACAGAAGTGACTGCCATATTCATCTGAAATGCAAAGCTGTTGATTCTTGTTACACCATCAGGAATGATAACAGCTCCTGTGCAGTTTCTTCCGTCTACCAGAATATTGTTAAAAATAACCATAGGATTTTTTGCTGTCAGTTCTTCCCAGAACGGAGTGTCATCGAAAATTTCATATCCGAAACTGCTGACAGATGCCGGAATCACAATAGATTTCAATGCAGTATTTTTAAAGTCATTGCTTCCGATAGCTTTCAAGCCCTCATGCAGAATGACTTCTTCCAGATTTTCACAGCCATTGAATGCAGAACCATCGATTTCAGTCACAGAAGCAGGAATTTCTATTTTTGTCAGATTGTTACAGCCATAAAACGCACGGTATCCAATTGTTGTGAGCGTATCCGGTAAAGTAACAGTTTTTACTGTACAGTTCATAAAGGCATCGTCATGAATGCGAACAACGTTTTTTCCGTTGATGACTGCCGGAATTTCTGCTGTTTCTGCATTGGCATCACAGCCGGAAATTTCGATATAGTCAGCATATTCCCGATAGGTCAGTATACCGTAAGTACCTTCGGTATAGGCTGATTCGGCTGCCTCTGCGGCACTGACGGTCAGAACAGCAGTTTCCTGCATAGCTTCCGGAATTACCGGAACAGAAGCACACAGCAGACAAACTGCACCTAATAAAGCAACTAATTTTTTCATAATCTTTATTCCTTTCGTAATAATTTTAAAATATTTTATCCTGTATGAATGGTAATACTGCCATCTGTTCCCTTTTTGGCAGTAATGCGGAATGTATATTCTCCGGACGGCAGCTGTACTTTTCGGGTATCTGCTGCTGTAAATACTTCATCTGCCCTAACATCACTCCCATTGGCGTATATTATTTCCAACTGCATAAAGCTATTATCTGTCAGGCTGGTTGTCACTTCCAGTTCCTGACCCTGTTTCAAAATGATATATCCAGTAATAAATGCCCTTCGTTCTGCTTTTTGGACTGCAATCGTAATACAGTCATCTGTATTGTTTGTGATATCAAATACAGGCTTGGCATAGAGCAGAAGTGTAGCAACAAGCAGGATAATCGCTATTATTTCTGCAAAAATTCCTATTAAAAAAACTTTTGTTAAAATGCTCTTATTTATTTTCATCCGGCATAAACAAGTCCTGAATCAATTTTTCAAGTACTTCATCGGAGAGTTTCTTTCCGCCGACGATTTCTTCAAGAAATTCAAACGGGATTGCAATATCTTCCTCATCAATAAACTGCATCAGTTCTTCTGCTGTACGGCATTTTTTTGCCCTTTCCAGCTGTTCCGATGTTAATCTATCCATAGTTCATATCCTCCTGTAAATCATTATCATGGCATATTACTGAGATTTTTCCACTCTGATAAAGTTTCCGCTGTTTTTTCATACCAGCCGTTCTCAAAGAACATACATTTTGTAATATCCTCACCGCAGAAATCTTTTCTCTGTCCTGAAAACAATAATCCCAATGCTCGGCAGCCGCCTGTACAGTATTCAAAATACTGACATTCTCCGCATTTTTTTGTTTTTTCTCTGACATCTCCGACAGTTGTGCAGATATTTTCCATATAAGCACCAGACTGAATGATTTCTTTCAGATTTGTATCATGCAAATTTCCGAAATGAATCTCCAGTTCTGCCAGATAACCGGACATCTGCATACAGGGAACGACCTCTCCGGATGAGGTGACAGCAATCATTCCCCGATTTCCTCTGCATCCCGGAAAAGTCGGTCTGTATTCTCCATCTGCACAGGCAACAGGAACAATGTGATAACTTTTCTTTTTGGGATACAGTCGTAAAAATTGCCAGATGTCAATATCCATATGCAGATTCAGTTTCTGATATGTTTCAGCGAATGCAAGCATTTTCTCATAATATTCCGGAATTGTCAGACAGGCATCACCGGCATTGGCAGTCCAGCGGGGAACTTCCGTTGTCCGGATAATACGCATTTCCTTAACACCCATATCATTCAGAACTTTTGCAGTCGGAAGCATGGAATCCACATTTTTTCTGTGAACCTGCGTCTGTGCCTTAACCCGAAAAACATTTTTAATACATAACTTCATTGCATCAAGCGTTTTTTGTTCCGCACCTTTGCGGTTTCGCATCCAGTCATGATGACCGATTCCGTCAAATGAAATCTTTATCAGAGGATAACAGCCGATTTTCTTCATTTCGTCAAGAATTTCCTGTGTGATGTAATACCCGTTTGTATTGAGTTCTTCCACAAACATGCCCAGCTTATGAATTTCACGCAGAATATCCAGAAAATGCTTATGCACCATAGGCTCACCGCCTGTGATAGTAAAGGCATGAACACCGCATTCTTTTGTCTGCTGAAACAATTCACAGAGTTCTTCAAAGCTCCATTCACTCATCAAAGGTGCATTATCTGCCGCATTGAAACAATGCAGACAATTATAATTACATTTTCCGGTTATCATCAGATTCATTTTAGGGAAATATCTGTTATCATACTGATGATACAGCGACCATTCAGAAGGTTTTTCTCCTCTTTCACAGGAGGTAATCAATCTTCTTGTGGCGAGTTCTGCAATGGTATCATTAAATGCAATATCATGTTCTGCATCACAGAGCTGCATGATTTCAAATTCTTTTCTGGTCAACGGCTGTGCATAAGGCAGATTTTTGATATAATACGCATAAGGCACTTTCTGCCAGCTCCGCAGACCAATATATTCAGGGATTCGGAAATACATTTTTTCACCTACTTAACGTCTCAGAAGCGTGCGGAATCCCAGAACAACCGCACCAAAGAGGCATATTACACCAAATCCAATCTGGATAAATGCCGTTCCTTTGGTTGCACCGGACACATATTCAGGCTTCTGCGGATTATAATACACACTGATTTGGTCACCTTTTTCAAGACTGTCCTTTGCATTCTGCAATACTTCTTCATACTGTTTCCCATCCACAGTATAAGAAACATGGACTGTAATCTGTTCTGTGTCATCCCCATCACCGGATGGCACCCATTCACGCTCTACAGCAACTACAGATGCTTCTGTCTGCGGAAAATTCCGGATTTCGTTCAGGCTGCCGAAACCCAGCACAAGAAACAGAATACCGCCTGCAATAAGAATAATAACAGATATTATTTTTTTCATCATATCAATTTGCTCCTTACTCGTTTTCAAAAAAAGCGGTATAATTGGCATCTTCTGAAAATTCGACTGTAATTTCTGCATCAGTAGAATAATCTTCGCTGTCCTTTTGCCATTTCACGAATTTTGCACCATCATCAGCCTTTGCGACCAGTACATATTTTTCCGGAGCAGAGAGATGTACGGTAAAATCCTGATGCGGAAAATCCGGGTCAAATTCCGGTGTTTCGCCTTCTTCTGCCAATGCAAACTGTCCCATACCATCCGCATGAATCTCAATTGTGATTGCATCTGTGCTGCCATCCATCGGTGGAGCAACATCTGTGACGGGCAGTCTGTTCAGATATTCTTCTAATGTAATGCCCTTTTCTGTAATCTCCTTTGCAATTGCAGTATCATTCACATAGCGGATATGCCACGGCTCATAGCTGTAACCGGTAATAGCTTCCTTACCGTCAAGATAACGCAGAAAAAAACCGTAATCTGCAAGTTTGGCATGAATTTTATCCCAGATATCAGGATACATTATCATATCTTCGTTCAGATATACGTCTTCACCGTCAATATTCAGATACAAATCAAGTGCAAGACCTGTATGATGTTCAGAATATCCCGGAACAGCTACATAATTCTGCACATAATATTCACCGTAGGTTTCAGTAAACTCATCCACAATTCTTTGCTGTTCGGCAACACTCCGGCGGGCAAAGTCAAGGTCAATGAACAATCCCTCTTTCTCCAGAGTGGCTTTCAGTTCCAGATAGGCATCATAGGCAGCTTTCTCAACTTCTACATCATCTCCGAGGGAATTGGTCATGTGAATTGTTTCGACTATGTTTTCCCAATCTTCCGGAAGCGGATTTTCCTTGTTGACAAGCACAAGATAATCAATTGTATCTGTTTGTGAAACAGCAGTTGCCTGTTCAGCGGATTTCTGAGGAATACTGCTGACCGGAGTTTTCTCTGTTCCGCAGCCTGTGAGCATCAGGCATACTAATATGCAGATATTCATTGTATAGATTAATTTTTTCATTATTTCACCTCATAGAACGGATAAAATTTTATCTGGTTCGGCATATCTGAGCATTTCATAACCGATTCCGCCTGCACCATAAAATAAAGATGCTGTGACGGAATTATGGAACTGATGCCCCATATAGCGATAATTTCCAGATTCTTCACAGCGTTTCTGCATTGCGGATAATATTTTTCCGGCTTCTTCCTGTTTTCTGGCAGAAAGATAGTATTCCACAACAGCAGAATTTCCGCAGCATAAATGGTCACGATAATTCAAAGGCAGTCTGTTCACACTCTGAGAAGCAAGCTCTCTGCATTCTTCCAGAACAGAACTTGTATAATGATTTTGTTTCATACGGTTCAGCATAATTCCGATACCAGGAGCACCGGAACAGTAGCCGTGCATATATCCGGTTGGGGGATAGGAACGCAAATCGCTCCATGTGCCGAATTTTGTACTGTAGCTGTCACGTTCAAACTGTAATGCTTCCTCAATTGCAGGAAGATAAGATGCTTCATGCAGAACATTTGCGGCGGCTGACAAGGCTTCTGCAATGCCTGCAATTCCGTGTCCGCCTCCGCTGATGGGACGGGCAGTTTCCGGAAACGATTTCCATAAAATACGATTCTGATATTTCAGCGTTTTCATAGCCAATAAGCTGTCTGCCGCTTGTTTTATCAGCTCTTTTCTATCGTGATATTCTTCAAAACGGCACAGAGCCGAAACCAGTCCGGACATGCCAATCATTCTGTCCGGTGCACCGTATTTTAACAAATCAAACTGACTGACTGTATCAAGTGTTTTCTTCTGTAAGTCTGCAATATCCGTTCTGTTAGTATATCTTCTCAACAAAGCAAGCCCTGTCAGGATTCCGCCGACACCTTCGGATTCTCCTAAAAATGGAGCATGTTCCGCTGAAAAATTCTTTTCTTTCAGATAGTCATACATCCGGTTCAATTCGATGACAATCTCATTGACAGTTTTTTCAGCCTGCTCTTTTATCCTGTCGTTCTCAGAAATGAATGCACATGCCGCTGAAAAGACTGCGATTCCCATCAAGCCACTTGTCAAACCAGTTTCACAGAACCGGAATGAAAAATCTGATTCGTTGATATATCCCCAGAATAATTTTCCGTCAGGTGACGCAATCCGCAAATCATACACAAGTCCGGATAACTTTTCAGCTTCGTGCAAAGCCTGTTCTCTTGATAAAATATGTTCTTCCCGATACAGAATCGTTTTTTTATCCTGTTCGGATTTGTCCAGTTTTGCAGGATACTGCATGATACTTCTTTCAAGCAAAGTCAAATCAAAAGCCTCATCTTTTTCACCCATTGCAGAAAGATTATCCAGAATATGCTGTGCTGCTGTTTTCTGAAATACAGATTCTGCGACTATCTTTCTGTCTGAATATAGATTTTCGCTGTCTGCATAGGTATAAACATAAGGAATATCGCCTCTCTGCATCTGTACGATTTCGCTCTCGACTGCATTGATGAAGTCACTGCGGATATTGTTCTGCATGATTTTTGAAAGGATTTCGCTTGTTTTCTGACAATTCTCCTGTGAAGAAAGCGTGTTATGATGATATAATCTCTGAATCGTATCAAAATAATACTGTGTATTTCTTATCAGAAGCCGGACAGGCATCTGTGAAGAAAACTCTCTGACAAAATTTATCAGTTCGTTTCTGTTTTTCAGAATCTGCTGATAAATTCTGTGATAGCCCTCCAGAAATTCTGAAAAATATTCTTTTACAGAAACATATTTCCCATTTACAACAGGAGCACAGCCGCTGTTATCCGTATTCATCAGAACGCTATACTGTTTTCCTTTCGGCTCACTGGGAAGCAGACAGGAAAGATACAGAGAACGGGATTTCATCTTCCAAAGTTCCGGATGCAGTTTCTGATAATCCAGATTTTCGATTTCAGGAGAAATTATCGTTTCCAAATCCAGAATATACGGCTTGTCTGCATAACATGTGATATTTTCGATATGCATATCTGTACTGCCGAGCATTTTCATGACTGCCGCCGTTCCTCCAAGACGATGATAAAACAATTTTGCCGCCGCTTCGCCTTCGGAACGCTGTTTCTCAATAAATTCACATACCCCGAATTTATCCTCAAATGCAATACATTTCGGAATTCCAATCACATCTGAAAAATATCTGTCTGCTAACTCGTAAATATGCTGTTCTCCACGCATATCATGCGGTTTATAGACCAGTTTTCCGGCATCCGTTTCCAGAATCATCACCGCTCTGCCGTGATTGTGAGTATCTCCTGCCGAAAAGATGATATCTTCAATTTGATTATAACATTTTCCGTTCAATACAACCTGACATATTTCTTCCCGATGTTCTGACATACGCTGAAGCATTTCTAAAAATGCCTCTGTCAGATTTTTAAACCGCAGATTCAGAATCGACAGCAGGGGTTCAGGAATCATAAGCTGTCCGTGTGTTATCTTGTCACAAATAGACTGTTTGGCTTTTTCACGCTGTTCATTAGTCATCAAATCCGGTGTGAATGCTGCAAAAGGATTTTCCGGAGTGATTTCTTCCACAATCCAGTTTGTCACGGTGCTTTTTGTCACACGTTCCAACACATCAGCAAGACTATCCGCAAATCCGGAAACCGCCCGCTCAGACAGCAGAGCGGCTTCCGGTGCATATTGGATAATTTCAAGCTGATTTTCAATATAAATTTTAAAAATATTCAGCATGGAATCTCCTTACTTATAAACAATATTAATCAAAATCTCTCCAGTTGTGACCATTGCAGATACGCCCATCATTTTCATTTTCCTGTCCGTTGCTGCCATCAAAGCAGCTTTCAAGTGCTTTCGTAGCACATACGATACCGCCACTGAGTATGGAAATACCAACTTCTTTTCTTGTTTCATCATTGCAAGTACCGCCAGCGACATTTTCGAGTTCCTCGGCGGAAAGTTCCTTGTCAGCTTTTGCCTGTTCTTCGAGGAAAACCTTGATTTCGTCCATAGTGGCATCACAGCCGTGAGCCTTGATGAATTCTTCTGCCCTGCCGTTCTTTCCGGCTTCAAGGAATTCTTTTTTGAGTTCGTCACTCTTGATAACCTCATTGTAGAGTTCCTGTAAAGTTTTCATTTGAAATTACCTCCAACATCAATTCTGAATTTATTCTGTCTGTGCGGATGAAATTATCAGCACGATACACAGCCACACAGACAAAATCATTAAGGGATATTTTTAGAAATGGACTTAATCAATCATAAAGACCGCTTCCACATCTTTAATATCATCATTCAAATATATCCAGAATATCTCCTATCATATCCGCCCAATCCATTCTATCATCATAAGTAGCCGCATTGTTTTCAGAACACAATCTGCCCTCATTGTCCGAGGACTGTCCAACATGACCCGTAATTGCACTCTTTGCCGCATCATATGCACAGCCAAGACCAAGCGTCACTATTGACCATTTTTTTTCTGAACTAGTGGTACTGTTGCATCCGCCACCAGCAACATTTTCGAGTTCATCCACAGAGAGTTCCTTGTCAGCATTTGCCTTTGAACGTTCCACTAAAAACGTCTTGAAATCCTCAGCAGATGCATCACAACCGTGAGCCTTCATGAATGTGCCTACCTTCTTATCGCTGACAGCCTGAAGATATTCCTTTTTGAGTTCATCACTCTGGATAACCTCATTGTAGAGTTCTTGTAAAGTTTTCATTGCGATTCCTCCTGATTATTTTTTAATATTGCAAAGTCTGCCTTCTCCATCGTTTTCCTGTCCGACATGACCATCACTATCACCTGCACTAATTAAAACATCTATTGCACAAAATATACCAGCAGAAAAAATAGAATAAGTTACTTCTGCTCCTGTATTTCCATTGCAAGCACCGCCAGCGACATTTTCCAGTTCGTCAACAGAGAGTTCCTTGTCAGTTTTTGTCAGATTCTCCAGAAAAGCCTTGATTTCGTCCAGAGTCGCATCACAGCCGTGAGCCTTGATAAATTCCTCTGCCTTGCCGTTCTTTCCAGCTTCGAGAAATTCCTTTTTCAGCTCATCGCTTGCGATAACCTCATTGTAGAGTTCCTGTAATGTTTTCATTTGCATTTACCTCCATAATTACATAATTTTATTACCCAGAATCTGAATATCCGAAAGTTTTACCCAGAAATATCTGTAACTTCCGGTTGTGATGCCGATATTAGAATTGGTGTAGATGTATCCATTTTCCTCTGTATGGCTGTATACACGGAAAATTGTACCGGCAGAAATCTGTGCGACCAATTCAAGAGTTTCACCATAAAGTACGTCCCCGACTTCTCCTGGACCATTTGCTGCATTAATCGTTCTGAGTGCCATGACGTAAATCGGTTCTGATTCAAGAGGCAAATTACCGCCTGCAACGCCTTCCAGCTCATCCAGAGAAAGTGCCTTGTCAGCATGTGTCTGCTCATCAAAGAAAGTATTGATTTCTTCAGCAGAGACATCGCAGCCGTGTGCCTTTAAAAATTCCTGAATCTTGCCGTTTTTTCCGGCTTCGAGGAATTCCTTGTTGAGTTCATCGTTCTTGATAACCTCATTGTAAAGTTCCTTTAAAGTTTTCATTATAATTACCTCCTAAAATTAATCTCAGTTACAAAGCCTGCCTTCGTCATCGTTTTCCTGTCCAACGTGACCATTCACAGCACTATTGATTGCATAGCCTGCACACCAGAAACCAAGTGTAGCGATTGAGCCGAGTGTTTCTATTGAAGTTTCATCATTGCAAGCACCGCCAGCGACATTTTCGAGTTCCTCGGCGGAAAGTTCATTGTCAGATTTTGTCAGATTTTCCAGAAAAGCCTTGATTTCATCCAGAGTGACATCACAGCCGTGAGCCTTGATGAATTCTTCTGCCTTGCCGTTTTTTCCGGCTTCGAGGAATTCCTTTTTCAGTTCGTCGCTCTTGATAACCTCATTGTAAAGTTCCTGTAAAGTTTTCATTTGAAATTACCTCTCAAAATTCTAAATCAACCCACCTTCGGGCATCTCTAATTTTACAAAATTTGTGGTCAAAAAGTCCTAAAATACGTTGCCATATTTCCAAAATTTAGGCTTTTAGAGGTTTTCTTCATGCACTTCGGAACATAATCGTCCTTCAGAATCCGTTTCCTGTCCAACATGACCTGAAATTGCACTATAAGTTGCAGTAAGTGCACAGCCAACACCTAAAGTAAACATTGACATTCTTATCTCAAGGAATGTAACATCGTTACAGCCACCGCCGGCAACATTTTCCAGCTCATCAGCAGAAAGTTCCTTGTCAGCTTTGGCTTGTGCTTCGAGGAAATCCTTGATTTCATCCAAAGTGGCATCACAGCCGTGAGCCTTGATAAATTCTTCTGCCTTGCCGTTCTTTCCGGCTTCGAGGAATTCCTTTTTCAGTTCGTCGCTCTTGATAACTTCATGATAAAGTTCCTGTAAAGTTTTCATTTGCATTTACCTCGCAATGATTTATCGGTTGATTTTAATGTTACAGCGGGAACAATAATAATATCCCCCATAAACATCTGTTGGGTGAAACCAAACCTCTGTACTGCTATTGCAGTTTGGACAGTCGGGTTTCAATTTTATCTCACCACCGCATCCGCCAGCAACATTGCCCAGTTCGTCAACAGAAAGTTCTTTATCCTCTTTTGTCAGATTTTCGAGGAAATCCTTGATTTCATCCAAAGTGGCATCACAGCCGTGAGCCTTGATAAATTCTTCTGCCTTGCCGTTCTTTCCGGCTTCGAGGAATTCCTTTTTGAGTTCATCGCTCTGGATAACCTCATTGTAAAGTTCCTGTAAAGTTTTCATTTGCGTTTACCTCCATAATAATAAAATCTTACTTATTCCATTGAAACTCCGAACACAGTCTGCCTTCGTCATCATTTTCCTGTCCGACATGACCGTTTATTGCACTGCGTACTACTGTCACTGCACATCCAAACCCCAAAGTCATAACTGAATATGATGCTTCGCTGTTTGTTTTATCGTTACAAGTACCACCAGCGACATTTTTGAGTTCATCCGCAGAGAGTTCCTCATCAGCTTTTGTCAGATTTTCCAGAAAAGCCTTGATTTCGTCCAGAGTGGCATTACAGCCATGAGCCTTGATAAATTCTTCTGCCTTGCCGTTCTTTCCAGCTTCGAGAAATTCCTTTTTGAGTTCGTCGCTCTGGATAACCTCATTGTAGAGTTCCTGTAAAGTTTTCATTTACATTTACCTCCTGACATTATTTGTCTTCTGTACAAAGTCTGCCTTCGTCATCATTTTCCTGTCCAACATGCCCATCACTGCTTAATAGACTTCCGATTGCTTGACCAGCACAAAGCACTCCAAAAGACAAAACAGAATATACTGCTTCACATCCAGTAGCATCATTGCAAGTACCGCCACCGACATTTTCCAGCTCATCAGCAGAAAGTTCCTTGTCTGCTTTGTTCTGTTCTTCCAGAAAAGTCTTGATTTCGTCCAGAGTGGCATCACAGCCGTGAGCCTTGATAAATTCTTCTGCCTTGCCGTTCTTGCCGGCTTCGAGAAATTCCTTTTTGAGTTCGTCGCTCTGGATAACCTCATTGTAGAGTTCCTGTAAAGTTTTCATTTGCATTTACCTCCTGAAAATAATTGATTAACATAAAGCATTTTGCAAGATTATTAGGAAATTTCGCCGCAGTTGATACACTTGCGTTTTTTTCCATACTCGTACATTATTCCTCCGCATTTGGAGCAATGATAAGGTGTTGGCTGATGGTCATAAGTAACATCAAACCATAGACAATAGTCATTTGACCCACAGAAACCATGACCACCCTCTACGGTTGCGGCACAGCCATCTGTCGACCAGTCACGGTCTGCACCGCCGGAAACGGATTCCAGCTCATCAACGGAAAGCACAGTATCCTGATTATGCTTTGCAAATTCCTGATAAAGCTGTTCAGCCACTTCTGTGCTGATTTCCTGACCGTCTGCCTTGATGATTTCAGCGACCTGTTCCGCACTCTGTGCCTTGATAAGTTCCTTTTTGAGTGCTTCGCTCAGTTTGAGATTGTTTGCCATTGAGATTGCCTCCTGAAAAATGATTCTACTATTATTTTATCATACCGAATTTTGCCTGTCATTCACCAATCTGGTGAAAATTCGATTTTTGTATAATTTGATAGAGAACATCTCATGAATTTGTTAAAATTGCACAATTATTTTATTTCTTTCCCGATTCTGTCATAAATATCAATCAAACCTCTTTCGTGTATTTCCAGCCGACATTTCAGGCACATTTTTCCTTCAGAGGTATCCTCAAAATCATGAACGCCTCCAACAGGGCAGTAATTTCCGTCATTATTTATCCAGTAATCCGTCCATGTGAAATAGAACTGATAAGGACAGCCGACTTTTCTGCCATCAGGTGCATGATTGTTAAATGATGAAACACCGCCGTTCACGCTGTTGAGTTCATCTTCTGAGAGTTTTGCATCCTGCACCTCATTTTTGAAATCATCAGCAGAAATATTGAATCCAAGTTTCTTTACCGCAACAGAAGTCATTTCCGGAGTGACTTCTCCGCCGACCATAAGACCGTCCAATATTTTGAGATACTGTAATCTCAGGTTCATATCGTTGTCGATTGCATTTTTAAATCTTGTCAACTCTGTCATAGACTCACCTCATTATCATGTTTGCTGAATATCAAGCCGCTGTCTTTCGACGAGTTCAGCGAAATATCCGCCTTTTTGAATCAATTCTTCATAAGTTCCGTCTTCAATAATACTGCCCTTGTCAAGCACAAGAATCCTGTCACAGTGCCGGATAGTAGAAAGTCTGTGAGCAATGACGATTCTGGTGCATCCCATTGCATCGAGGGCTTCACTGACTTGTTTCTGCGTTCTGTTATCCAATGCACTGGTAGCTTCATCGAACATGAGAATCTTCGGCTTTGGAGCAATTGCACGGGCAATCATGATTCTTTGTTTCTGACCGCCGGAGATACCGCCCTGCCCCTCTGAAATCAATGTCTGCATTCCCATCGGCATGGAGCGGATGTCATCGGCAATACCAGCTTTTTCAGCGGCTTCCCAAGCATCGTCAAGTGTCAGATGCGGAGCAGAAATGATAATATTGGAATAAATATCCCCCTGAAACAGTCCTCCGCTCTGCATGACCGTGCCGATTTTTCTTCTTAATGAACTCAAATCCAGTTTGTTCAGGTCTTTGCCGTCATAGTAAATTGCACCTTTTTCAGGCTTTTCAAATCCTAACAGCAGACGCATCAGAGTAGATTTTCCGCAGCCTGTTTTTCCGACAATAGCAACATACTCACCGGATTTGATTTTCAGTGACAGATTATTGACGATATACGGTGAATTTTCGTTATATCTGAAATAAAGATTATTCAATTCGATACTGCCGGAGATTTTCGTGACAATTTCCTTATCGTCAGCAACTTCGGGTTCTGTTTCGAGGAACGGTTTCGCCATTTCCAAAATCGGCTTGATTCTGCCGACAGAAAGAGCCACTCCAGCCAGAGAATTGAAAGCTCCCATAACTGCACCGTATGCCGCAGTAAAAGCATAATAATTTGACTGGTCAATACCGCTCTGAACTGCCAGATAATACAGAACAATATTGGAAATCAAGCTGATTGCCGTTGTGATAACACCATTGACTTTAATAAACATCGGCGGAGCATAAACAAGTTCAGCCCCTTCTGAATACAAATTCAGCCATCTTGCAAAGAAACGCTTTTCCGCACCTGCCAGCTTGATTTTCTGAATACCGCTTATCATGCCGTAAGTCATACCGGATTCTTTTGCACTGTGTTCCATCTGTTTTTTGCTGATTTGTATCTGCACCACAGAAGAAATTGTACTGAATAAAACTGTTGTCAGAATGATAATCAGCGAGGGAACAACAAGCACAGGAGCAAAGCTGAATATCTGCGTAATATAGAGCAGAGAGGCAAGGGAAGATAAGCCTGTCCCTACGACCATGCCGAGCAGTAATTCACAAAGCTGATTCACAGAAGAAGAACGGCTTGTCAGTTCACCAGCACTGTAATTCCGGAAAAAATTCGCCGGAAGTGCCATAATTCTCATCATCATTGCAGACTGGATTCCGACAGAAGTTTTCATCTGTACTCTGGAATTGAGCATTCCCTTGACGGAAGTCAATAATTGTGAAGAAATCGCTGTACACAGCATACAGACAGCAATTCCTATGAGCATTCCGGCATTGCCGTTTGATGCAACAGGACCTGTCAAGGCTCTTGTAATGCGTGGCATCAGCATTCCGATTCCGGTCACAGCGAGGATTGACAGGACAATCAGGACAGAATCGCTCATTGTCATACAGTTTTTCATGTAGAGCAATAAATCCGGAATCCCGATTTTTCGCTGAGGCAGAGGCTTATAGAAACAATACGCCTCACGTTCAAATAATTTTGCAGTTTCCTGCGTGATTTTAATTTTCTTGTTTGTTTTCCGGTCAATGAAATAATAACCGCTGAATCTGTCCGGAAGGAGTGCAACAGGCTCTTTGTTTTCTTTCGTATAGGCAAGAACTGAACCATATGCATCCTGAAACCAGTTATCTTCTAATAAAATCTGCCGTTTCATCAGTCCGTGAGGACGAAGGCAGTAATCCAGCTGTTCTTCATGTTCTTTCAGATTTTTCGGAATTTCCACAGGCTTGAAGTGATAATATTTCAGAATATCATCAATTGCCTGTTTGGTGATAATTCTGTCATCGCTGATTTGTGTTGCCGTTCTTTCACCGAGGATAATACCTGCCACACGGAAGAAAGAATCTTCAAAAAGCTGCTGGTCATGGTCACTTCTTTGTTTAATTTGTCTTTCAAACCAACCCAAAATTCTCTCCTCCTTTACTCATTTGTGACAAGTTCGGTATAAGTACCGCCGAGTTTTATCAGTTCGTCATGTGTGCCACGCTCCACGACTTTTCCCTTTTCGAGTACGATAATTTCATCACAGTCACGGATAGTCGATAATCTGTGTGCGATAACAATACAGGTGATACCTCTGTCCTCGATAGCCTTGACAACTTCAAATTCTGTTTTGGCATCCAATGCACTGGTAGCTTCGTCCAGAATGATAATAGACGGGTCTTGTGCAAGTACACGGGCGATTTCCATTCTCTGCCGCTGACCGCCGGAGAGGTCACGACCGCCGGAAGTCATCTGATATTGATAACCGCCTTCACGAGCCATAATATCTTCATGAAGCTGTGCATCACGGGCAGCAAGAATCATTTCAAAATCTTTGACAGATTCGTCCCACATCTTGATATTATCGGCAATTGTTCCCTCGAATAGTGTAATATCCTGGTCAACAACTGCAATCGAACCTGTCATGACTGCACGGTTGATTTCAGAACGAGGCTTTCCGTCAAAGAGAATTTCACCTTCCCACGGATTGTATAAGCCGGAAATCAGCTTTGAAAGTGTGGATTTTCCGCAGCCGGAAGTTCCCACAAATGCCACTCTGCTGCCGGGGGTCATCGTCATAGAGAAATCTTTAATCAGAGGGTCAGCAAGTTTGGAATAGCCGAAAGTCACATGTTTCAGTTCGACATTGCCTTTGAGTTTCTTGAGTTTCTCCTCTGAAGAAACAACATTGACAACATTCGTATCTGACGGATACTGCATAACATCTTCGACACGCTCCATCTGGGTACGCATTTCCTGAATGGTCTGTCCTGCACTGACAAGCGTCATTGCTGGTGACATGAAAGAGCCTAAAAATCCCTGAAACATCTGCAATGCACCAAGGGTAAACTTTCCGTTCATGACGAACCAGATACTCATGACCATGACTGCATAATTCGCAAATGTCGAGAAAAATGCCGGTATCATACCAAGATAATTGTTCATCTTTGCAGATTTCACAGCCTGTGCATTAACAGAAGCCTGATAGCCTGCCCATTTCTGGAAAAATCCGTTTTCCGCACCGCTTGCCTTAATGGTTTCTATCATTTCAATTCCGGCAACAGTCGTAGAAGATAATTTTGCTGTATCTCTCTGCATTACTCTCGTGATATTGACACGCTTTTCAGAAATCATTCTGGACATAAAAATATTTAATACAAGCGTACTGATGCCGATAGCTGTCAGAAGCAGACTTTGTTTGAGCATTAGAACAAGATAAAATATCATCATGATAGTATTCAGCATCAGTGGAGCGAATGTATTCACAAACGTACTTGCAATACTTGCATTTGTTCCCTGTCTGGACTGAATATCGCCAGCCATACGCTGTGAGAAAAATTCCATCGGCATTTGCAGGACTTTCCACATATAAGTAGTACTGCCGATAACAGACATTTTACCGTTGATTTTCAGATTATAAATTGTCTGCACCCATGCAACAACCAGCTGAATGACGGCAAGACCTGCCATTACGCCAATAAAGGGCATCAGCCATTCATGGTTCTGACCTGTCAGCAGTCTGTCCATAAAGATTTTTGACATGACTGGATTGATAATGCCGAATAAGGAAGAAATCACTGTTGTCAGCATGACAAAGACAACTGCCGCACCTGCTCCGGTAAGACGATTTTTTGCAAATTCGAGCGTACTCTTTCTTTTTCCGCTTGGAACAAATTTTTCACTTGGAGTTGGTATGATAGTCACGCCTGTGAAAGCCTTGTCAAATTCCTCCATTGTGACTTTGATAAATCCCTTTGCAGGGTCATTGATGCAGGCATATTTTCCCTTGAATCCGTCAAGCACGACAAAATGATTGAAATTCCAATGAATAATACAAGGAAATTTCCCCTTTTCTCTGATGCTTTCCGACGAACGTCGGAAGGCTTCCACTTTGAAACCATAGCTTTCAGCGGCTTTATAGATATTTTTCGCATTCGAGCCGTCACGGGACACACCGCAGTCAGAACGAACCTGTTCCAACGGAATCCATTTTCCATAGTAAGCCATCACCATTGCCAGAGAAGCTGCTCCGCATTCAAGAGCTTCTAACTGCATGATAACCGGAACTTTTGCCACGCCTTTGGTAATTGTTGGCTTGATTTTCTTTTCTGCCATTGTGAACCTCCTTTCAGCTGAGCAGGAAACTGATAGGAGTAATACTTTCTGTTACGACTTTTACATCATATTTTCCGTCAGTTACAGATACAGGAGCATAGGCAATCAATCTGCCGTATTCGTCCTGTTCTGTGGTAGAAATTTCAGATTCTTCCGAACCGATGCGGACTGTCATGCCGGATGATACTGTGCCTTTATCGGTATCAATGAGCAGAATCTGTGCTGTGCCGTTTTCGACAACTGCCGTACCGTTTGCGATAGTTTCCAGATTTCCTACTGTACTCCATACGAACAGACCGCCTAAAAGAAGAATGACAGCCGCAAGAATCACCCAGATACTTGGATTTGTCACACGGAGATAATCGGTCAGCTGTTCCGGTGAAGAAATCGTTTCCAGTGATTTTTGACGGAAAACGCTGTTTTTCTGCTGTTCTGCCATATGCATCCTCCTTTAGCTGATAGTCTTTGTGATTGTCAGAATGTTTTGACCATCTTTATACTCGTAAGATACATCATCCATTGTCTTTTTGACCATGAAAATTCCAAGACCGCCTTTTTTGCGTTCTTTCAGCGGAATCTTCACATCCGGGTCAGGTTTGGCAAGCGGGTCATACTGCTTTCCGTTATCAATAAAACTGATGATAACAGAAAGCGGTTCTTCTGTAATCTCTGCCCTGATGGTAGCCGGACCTGTTTCAGGATTGTATGCATAACTTGAAATATTGACAAAAATTTCCTCAACCGCAACATCTATCTGTGTGATGATTTTCATTCCGCAGTTCAGTTCTTCCAGCTGACTGTCGATAAATGCAAGCACTTCCGGAAGATTTTCCTTGACTGCCAGAATATCCAGTTCTTTCATGTTCATTACTCCTTATTCAATATTCAGGTCATCGATAAAACCTGTTACTTCAAAAATCTCCATGACTTCACTGGTGACATTCTTTACAATCATTTCGCCCTGTTCCTCCATGACCTGCATCGCAGTCAGGAGGACACGAAGTCCGGCACTGGAAATATATTTCAGTTCTGCAAAATCAAAGACGAGCTTTTCCACACCGTCAAGAGCCGGTTCAAGCTGTTCTTCCAGTTCAGGAGCAGTGAGCGTATCCAGTCTGCCTTCCAAAGAAACTATCAGTTCGTTTCCGTTTCTGTTCATTGTAATTTTCATAAAATAACCTCCAATTAAAATAATAAATATTGATTGTAATTACAGCAATGTAATTGCAAGCATTGTCAAATCATCAAACTGCGGAGCATCTCCGACAAAAGTGTTGACAGTTTCATGTACATTTGTCAATAATTGCTGAGGCATTGCATCAGGTTTTTGATTTAGGATTTCTAACAGCCTTTCTGTACCGAATAATTCCTCATTTGCGTTAGTTGCTTCTGGAACACCATCAGTATAGACAAATAGAGTACTGCCTTTTTGCATTGTAAATTCATATTCCTTGTATTTTTTTCCTTTGATACCGCCAATTACAAAACCATGTTTATCCTTAAAGAGTTCAAACTCACCATTGGGCTGACGGAGTATGGGATATTCATGACCAGCATTTGCAGCTATGACCTTTCCGGTAGAAATTTCTAATATACCAATCCAGACCGTCACAAACATTTTCAGCTGATTATTTTTACAAATTGTTTCATTGGTACGTTCCAATATTTCATGAGGAGAAAGTCCCATCATGGCATAATTATTAATAAGAATTTTAGAAGCCATCATAAACAATGCTGCCGGAACTCCTTTTCCTGAAACATCTGCCATTACCATGACAAGATGGTTATTGTCAATGAAAAAGAAATCATAGAAATCTCCGCCGACTTCTTTTGCAGGAGTCATAGAAGCATAAATATCAAATTCTGGTCTGTCAGGAAAAGCAGGGAATATACTGGGAAGCTGACTTTCCTGAATACTTTTTGCCATATCCAGTTCAGCACTAATACGTTCTTTTTCTGCGGTAACAGTACGGATATTTTTGATATGATTTTCAATTTCCTGAATCATAGAAGAAAAATCTTCTGCCAGTTCTTCAATTTCATTTTCACAGGAGATATGGCTTAATTCTTGTATTGTTTCTTCAGCATTCTTGGTTTCTTTATACTGATTGATGCTGTCCTGTTCTTTTCTTAACGGCTTAATTACAATTTTTTTCAGGAGCCGTAAAAATACAACTCCTAAAATGACAAATAATAATCCAGTAATGACTGCTACAAGACAAGAAATTCTGAGTGTCCCTGAAAGCAGGTCTTTCCATTGCATGGAAACTCCTACAATCATTGCAAGTTCATCATCTACATAGACCGGTTCAAATACATGAACGACACTTCTGTCAGCACCTTTCTGCATAGAAAGTTCCATTGAAGGAGAGGGCTGACCAGTTTTTAATATTTCATCCAGTATTGGATACCAGCCTTTTTGATAAGGATTTGTACAGCCCAATTCATATAGATATTCCCCTCCGGAGCTGATGCGGAGTTCATTTTCCTTTGCACCCGTCACCAAAAAGAACATTTCGTTATCTCTTACAACAAAGCTGTATAAATATAATGGCTGATATGTCCTTTTATTCCGGTCAAAAGTCTGACTGAGCTGGAAATAGCATATTTCGGCTAATAATTTCTGCCCGTCCGCATCCAGATTTTCAGCATCCTGACTGGTGATGTATTCAATTTCTGTCAGTTCAGGCAGTTTTTTTCTGAGTGCATTTTCTTTCTGAATGAATTTCTCTGTATCATCATAGAAAAATTCCATTTCTTCAAAATGTTCCTGCCAGTAAGGAATCAGGAATCCAAGACTTTGATAGCTTTCCAATATTGCCGCTGTATTTTGCCCGACCTTGTTACCGCTTTCAAATCGGTCATTGATATAATGGTGCATATTATACATGAAAAGCGATACTGCACTAAGCAGAATAAAAATAATCTCGAAAATAGCAATAGGTCGGTTGATTTGTTTGACAATATTATTTTTAGGATTCTGCATGGGAATTGCTCCTATCTTTCACTAATCTTTTGACAGTATCCTGAATCCATACAGCAATATAAAGCGACAGCATACACAGAACAAAATTTATCAAAACACATAGAAATACATTCTGCCCAATGATGGGATATAATAATCTGAAATAAAGATACATAAACGGGCAGTTCAGCAGATAAATCTGCATACTGTGTTTTGCTGTATACTGCCATAGCTTTCGCTTTTCAAAGTTTTTTGAAACTCCAATACGCTCCAATGCCAGAAACAGGAAAAATGTCATAAACGCTGAGGAAATTTTACACAGCCAGCCTAATGCAAAATGAATTTCTGCCGCTTTGCCATAAAACAGACAGCCAATCAGCATCAGACCGGATAATAAAAACATCGCCCAGACCGGAAGCTGTTCTATTTTATCCAGAAAGAAATAAAAAACAATACCAAAGAAAAAACACAGCAGATAAGGAGCAATCTGACTAATCTTGAAATAGGAAACATCTGCAAGAAAAATCTGGTCAATCAGAGATAAAATGACTGTCATCAGAAACACCGCCGGCAGATATTTTTTCTGAAGTAAAGGCTTCATCAGAATAAATATTAGAGAAACCCAGAAAAGCATCCATAAAAACCAGAGATGGTCAGCAAAACAGCCAAGCAGCATAAATTTGTATCCTGTCAGATAGCCTGCACCTTCTGGACGACCAAATGTATTGATATTAAAAAACGTATACAATGGCACAACCCAAAACGCACCATAAAGATAATAGGGAATTATCAGCCGTTTTGCACGTTCTATGATGCTTTCCGTCAAAGTTCGTTTTTTATAAGAAATGCTGTAGGCATACAGAAAGCCTGAGCAAAATACAAAACTTGCTATCAGAGAAGCATCGAAAATGTTGCACAGAAACTCAACAACCGGAGAAGCAAAGTCTGCACTTTCAGGGAAAAAAGGATTGTCTGCATAAAAAAGCATACAATGAAACAAAACAACACCAACTAAGCTGATGGTTTTGATATTGGATATATATCCGAAATTCTTTCTTTCACTCAATCTCTATCACCTGCTTTCGTTATTTTTTTATATTCCGGAAACGAGCTGTGAAATGCCTGTCTGACACATCAGTTTAATTCTTTCTGGATTTGTCATTTTCAGAAATTGTTCTGTTTCAGACCATTTTTCCAGCTGATATGCTGCCTGACTTATAATGGCAGTCGCAGCAACCTTTACTTTTGCGGATAAATCTTTTGTATAGACTGCCATTCTTCCGCCATTGCCTGTAATGATTCCCATAAATCGCAGAAACCATTCTGCTTTATAAAATCCGAACGCATCATAAAGACCGATAAAATCTGCCATCAGCTCATCGTGCAGAATATTATTGGAAATACCGTAAATCTGCTTTGTAAAGAAATGTGTACATTCATGACTCCGGCGAATCAGCATGGATTTTTCTGTCCATGTTTTTTCATCAAGTCCAATTTCTCCAGCAGTCACATTGCTGTAAGGCTTTGCAGAAAGAATGATAAACCGGATTGTTTTCCCTGAAACGAACGATGCACCTGTCTGAGAAATATTTTCCGGTCGGATGCCCTTGTGTACAATATTTGTCACAAGCTGTTCAAAGTCCCGTGCATCGTCTGCATAGATAATCGGGATTTCTCCGGCAAAAGACGGATAAATTTCAATTCTGACTTGTTCCGGACAGTAAAATTTTACAGGATATTTCGGACAAAGTTTCTGATTGATAATCTGTTCTGCACCAAAAAATGCAGAAAGAGTAACAATATTTGTCCAGCCGTTCAGATAGTCTGTATTCTGGTTTTCGATTTCCGGACATCCGGAAAATCTGTTGCTGAAATAATGTTCCAGCTCCTGTTTCTCCTGTTCATCAAGATTGTATTGTATCATAAATTCTCCCAATCGTTTTACAGCTGTCCGATACTTTTCAGCAAAGCATCTTTTTTATCTTTCCAGCCGCCTTTGTAATATTCACAAGTAATGAGGTCTTTGGCAAGATAATCAGTCGGATGGTCTCTGACGGCAATGGCACGGCATCCGCCACAGCAATCAGTTCTGTACTGACATTCCTGACATTCCGGATTATGTTCCATGAAATCGCTGACACGGAAATTGACAATATCCATATACAAAGATTTAGTATCCAGAATTTCTTCCAATGGAATTTCCAGCATATTGGGGAATTGTTCTTCAATGGGTCCGCCCACCATAGACATACACGGCAGAACATTCCCTTTTGGACTGACGTACATTTCACGGCGAACATGACCACACATCAGGACTTTGCCGAAATCCTGCTCCGAAATGCTTTTTTCATTATAAGAGCCGGATTCATCCAGTTGTTTTTCATAGTTGAAAAATCCTTCCAATCCTAATGAAATCGGCTTGCCGTCCTCGAAATAATGAGGAATGTATTCGAGAAATGTTTCATAAGTTTCTGCCTGTGAGAGATAATGTTCCGGCTGGTCTTTCCATTCTCCCTGCGGGGAAGCATTTCCAATTTTCAGACCGAAACAGCCGAGTTCCGCCATCAGATTGACCGAATCACGGATACTATCTTTATTATCTTTGAACAGTACCATAGAAACGGAAGTTCTGATTCCACGTTCCTGACACCGGCGGAGTGCATCAATGACAATCTTTTCTGCGCCGTCAACTCCTCTCATCCAGTCATGATAGCCGACACCATCAAAGCTGAACTGAATGGATGGGTGCATATGACGTTTTTCAAGTTCATCCAGAAATTTATCTGTAATCAGCAGACCATTAGAATAAAGTACAGGCACAACCATGCCACGCTTTAAGATTTCGTCTACCAAATCCCAGAAATCCTTGCGAATCATAGGCTCACCGCCTGTGAGATTCAGTCCCTTGATACCGCATCTTTCAAATGCATCGAGCATTGTCATCAGCTGTTCCCATGTTGGCTCACCCTGTGCGGCATGAGGTGCAGACATAAAACAATGTTTACACTTGTAATTGCATTTTCCGGTGATTGACCATTGTACACTCTCCTTGAATCTTGCATGATAAAAGCGATATTCCTGATTTGGTCTTAATTTCGTACCTTTTTCACAAGGGAAAATAAAACCGCCTTTTTCCCATTTTTCATACCATGCACGGTCATTGTCGGGGAGTGTATCCCATTCAATGGCAGTATTGCCGTCACAGGCTTTCAGCAGATTCCATTCATGTTCACGGAAAAATTCTGTTTTTGGATAATACAAATGCTGAATCGCATAGGGAAGTAATTTCCATCCTCGAAGAGAATACATTGGTGAAAGTAAATAATATTTTATACTCATAAGTAATTCTCCTTTTGTTATTTTTACTTTGATTTCATTATAACATGCCAAAAATATGCTTGTCATTCACCAATCTGGTGAAAATGCATTTTTTGTATCAATGCACAAAATTGAAATAAGCACTTTGTAATATGTTACAAAATATTGAGCATAATCAATAATTTTAATCTTGTATCATTGTGAAAGATGACAAAAATATGTCATTCACCGGATTGGTGAATGACATTTGCTTTTTTCTATGGTAAAATGAAACTATACTTTTAATCATCATCTGTCTGACGCATGTGATAGTTTTTATCTTTGTCAATTAGTTCCAACATGATGCCGGCAAATTTCGGGTCAAACTGTGTACCCATGCCCTTGACAATCTCATTTCTGACAACTTCCTGAGGAAGGCAGTCACGGTAACTTCTTTTGGAACTCATTGCATCATAAGCATCAGCGACAGCGATAATTCTTGCAATTTCGGGAATTTCCTCACCTTTCAGCCCTTCGGGATAGCCTCTGCCGTCATATCGCTCATGATGATATTTCGCACCAATGCTTAAATCAGGAAACTGCTTGATTCTGGAAAGAATCTGACCGCCAATGACAGGATGTGTTTTAATGACTGCAAATTCTTCATCTGTCAGTCTGCCGTCCTTGTTGATGATTCCGTCAGGAATGCCGATTTTTCCGACATCATGCAGAAGTGCTATCAGATAGATTTCTACACATTCCCTGTCAGGTTTTCCTGCTAATTCTGCAATTGACTGTGAGTATTCCGCCACTCGTCTGGAGTGTCCGTGCGTATACTTATCTTTGGCATCAATTGCCCATGCCAATGCCGAGGCGGTCTGTCCAATCATCAGACGCATTTGTTTCTGTTCATTTTTGAGCAGTTCCAATTCACGTTCATGAGCGACTTTTATCATCTGATTCATGTCAAGCAGTGCAAAAAGATAAAGCATAACGACTTGTCCGACAAGAGAAATGTTTGTCAATGACACGCCGTATGTGAATATTTGTATAATAGAGGCAGTCAGCGGTATCAATGTAAATAATAGCAGAGAAATGCGAATGAGTTTGTTTAATCGCCCATAATGCTGTACAATTACAGAAAGCTGTAATATTAAAATCGTCAGGGGCAGAATATAGAAGATGATAAAACCGCCTGCCCTCTGGTAATGATTTGTTGCATCAAAAGTATAATAAAATCCAGTAAACTGCGAAATGATAACAAGAATTTCTCCTATGATAACAAGAATTTTTGAATATTGCAGTCTTTTGGGAATGGTTTCCAGCTTTGCTTCATTGGTATACAAATCAATCAGATATAAATTAAAAGTATAAATAATCACCAAAGTCAGGAAAAATACAAGAAAATTGCTGATGCGCACCATCCAGAAACCAAGAGGGCTTGTATCTCCTCTGTAAATATAAGCACAGCGGTCAGACAGAAGTAACAGCATTGCACTGAAATCCATAAAAGTCAATGCCTGTTTCCGTTTTGCAGATAACGGCGTGAAAATCGAAAACAGTGTGATAATTCCACAAATTCCGCTTAGCATCAGCATAATAGAAAGCTGATGTTCTTTCAGAAGTTCCATAATCATCCTCCTTTTGGATTGATATGATTTTATTGTATCATGGAATCAAAAGAAAGTCATTCACCAATCTGGTGAAACTGCCGTTTTTCGTACATCTGCACAAATTACTATTGCTGTTTTCGTCATTTTGCCGAAATTTGATAGAAAGGAAGATGCCTATGCGTGTTGATTATCTGACAATCGTTTTTACAACTTTGATGATTCTCTCCGGACTGGTTACCTTAATGATTGTCAATCGGGATGTGAAAATCCCTGCTACAAAATTTTTTGTGACAGGAATTATACTGCTGTTGGTCATTACTGTACTGGATGCCGTCAAAACGAAACAATATATTGCTCCGTTCGAGGATGCCCAGGCATATGTGAGAAGTCAGACATTTCTTTCAGCGATAATTTATATCCTGCGTCCGCTTCTGATTATGATACAAGTGCTTGTGATTCTGGATAAGAAATACAGGCTGTTTTGTATCATTCCGGCATTGATAAATGGTGTGATTTATTCGACAGCATTTACCGGAAGTCACCTTGCATTCTATCTGGATGAAAACAGATTCTTTTACATCGGAAAGCTGGGAAATTCTATTTTTATCTCACAGATATTTTATATTATATTGCTCCTGATATTCTCTTTCAGCCGTTTTCAGAAGAAGAACAGAAAACAAAGTATCATTATTCTGACAATGCTGCTATTAGCAATCATAGACGCAATACTGGAATATAAAAATATTCTGACCGGCCTTGCCACTCCGGTGACAGCGTTCTGTATGCTGGAATATTATATCTATCTCTCTGTGATTTATCGGAACGAAATCACCGAGAATGTGACACAGAAAGAACTTGAAATTACGCAAAAAAATCTTCAGATTCTCCGGAATCAGATTCAGCCGCATTTTATTTATAATACGCTCGGCATTATCCGTTCTCTTGCCAAGTATGACAGTAAGGCAGCAGTAAAATGCATTGATAATTTTTCCAAATACCTGAAAGCACATATCAGCACGATTCAGAATAATGATTTGATTCCTTTTGAAGAGGAACTGAAAAATGTCAGAATTTACCTGTCATTAGTGCAGATTGACTATACTGACAAAATAGAAATCCATTATGACCTGAAAGTGACAGATTTCTTTCTTCCTCCGCTTTCCCTTGAGCCAATTATCGAAAATGCTGTCAATCATGGGATTAGCCGTGAAGGCGGTATTCTCACCATTCGGACATACGAAGAAAATGACAGAATCATGATTTCTGTTTCTGATAACGGCACAGCCGGCAATGAAAAAGAACCCTATACGCCTTTTCATAATGGAATCGGTCTGGATAATACCAGAAAACGTCTTGAACTGCAATGCAATGGAACATTGGAATTAACTATTTCTGACAGTGGTGCAGTTGCGAATATCAGCCTGCCGAAAACGCAGGAATCGGAGGGAGATTAACATGAAAATTCTGATTGTCGATGACCATCAGTTTATTGTCAATGACCTGATGGACGAAATCCAAAACCTTTTACCAGATGCAGTCTGTATCGGTACAGTCAAGGCACAGGAAGTCATG
>JAZAUD010000030.1:0-27432 GCA_036373775.1 Oscillospiraceae bacterium
GAACTCGGCGGTAAGGTTGTAACTATTTCCGGTCCTGACGGCTATGTATATGACCCTGAGGGCATCAGCACAGAAGAAAAGGTTAACTACCTGCTCGAAATGCGTGCTTCCTGCCGTAACCGTGTACAGGATTATGCTGACAAGTTCGCTGGTGTTGAATTCCACGCTGGTGAAAAGCCGTGGGGTGTTAAGGCTGATATTATCATGCCTTGCGCTACACAGAACGAAGTTGGCATGGTTGAAGCTGAAAAGATTGTTGCTAATGGTGTCAAGTACTATGTAGAAGTTTCTAATATGCCTACATCTAATGAAGCAATCGCATTCCTGAAGAGCAAGGGCGTTATTGTTGCACCTTCCAAGGCTGTTAATGCTGGTGGTGTAGCTGTTTCCGGTCTGGAAATGAGCCAGAACTCTTTGAGATACAACTGGTCTGCTGAAGAAGTTGACGAGAAGCTGAAGGGTATCATGAAGAATATCTTTGAAAGCTCCATCAAGGCTGCTAATACCTATGGTCTGGGCGATGACCTCGTAGCAGGTGCAAACATTGCCGGCTTCCTGAAGGTTGCAGAAGCTATGAAGGCACAGGGTGTTGTTTGATTTTCAAGCAATATCAATATCATTTGGTTTGAGTTGTAAAATATATCATCTCTCCAATATAGGAAGCTACCGATTCCCGTCAAGGGTTCGGGGGCTTCTGCGTTTTTACAGAAAGGGGAATTATCATGTTATTTGCACAAAAAATTACTATCCGTTATCACAAAGATGTCCGCTATGCGAATTATGCCAATCAAAGGAGAAATGTTAGATTTTGGAACCTCCCCGAACAAACACCAGAGGAAAACGCTGTTTTCTTTCATAAAGTTTTCCTGTATCAAGCACCGGAAAAAGCAGATTTTTACCAAACATATGACAAATCAAATACTTATGATGAATCCGCCTTTTTTCAGGATGGTTTCAATCAGACTCCATTTGCGCCGATTATCGCCGTCAAAAAAGAGGGGGAAAATTATCTCGTCCAGTATGGCGGACGGCGAAACAAGGGCTTTTATCATACTAAATTCATTGTCAGACCCAATCAATACGGCAGATTGATTTATAATGAACGTGGAATTTATTATACTGGCGAATGGTATTATAATACTGTTATCTATAATTTCGTCAATTTGCCCTATTCTGCGTATCGTGCGAAATTATTCTATCAAAAAGAGCCGGATTTTCTTTTTGAGGATTTGCACAATCTGCATTATACCGGAGAACGTTTCTATAAGGTTGAGTGAATTTTTGATTGAGTTGACAAATAGATGAAATGATGGTATAATAGAATCACAAATTCAAAAGGAGGAATTTTTCATGAAATTGAAAAAAGTTTTTGCAGGCATGACCGCTGTTTTGTTGGTGGGATTGAATTTGAATTTGATTCCAGCATCAGCAACGGATAGTTACCGAGATGTATTGTATTCCGTTCTCAACACGCAAAAATATGGTGATGTGCAATTTTCAGTTATGGACGGCTCAACAAAAGTTGAAAATAATAGTTTTGCAATTTGTGATATCAATGGTGATGGTATCAGAGAATTGCTGATTAAATGGGATGATACTTACATGGCTGGAATGGAAGAAGCGATTTTTTCCAAAGATGCACAAGGAAATGTTTTCTGCAAGGGTGAATTAGGTGTCATCAATGATTACTATGACAATGGAGTGGTTAAATCCTATGCGTCACATAACCAAACACCATCAGAGTTTTGGCCCTATGGGTTGATGCGATATAATCCTACAACCCAAAAATATGAATTGATTGCAAGCGTTTCGGCATGGGATAAATCTGCTAGTAGCACATATGATGGGAAATCTTTTCCAAGTTCAGTAGATACAAGCGGTACAGGAACGGTTTACTATATCACACCAGTTGGAGGAAATTATACTGATACAGCACCTGTGGACGTAACTGATTATAATGCATGGTTCCAAGAATATACAGAAGATGCTTCGGCGCAGATTGTACCGGAATATTGGCATCTGACAGCAACTAATATTGATTATGTTTGCAACTTGCTGGAAACTACAACACCCACTGCACAAAATACCGTTTCCGGCGATAATAACCATGATGGAAGAGTAGATGCTACAGATGCCGCTTACATTCTGCAATATTCCGCAGAGGTAGGAGCTGGAAATTTCACCGGAACACTGGAAGAATATGTGAACGCAATGAAATAATCCGATTCGGGAAACTCCCTGAAATGCAATTTCTTTTTTACAAAAAATCTTGACAAACTGCTGAAAGTATTGTAAAATAAAAGTGTAATCGTTTACGGTTTGGATACCGTGGACAGGTTGAATTTATTTTTGAGAGGGGAAATTCACAATGAAGAAAGTAGTAGCTTGGATTGCTAGCTTGGCAATGTGCGCAACTGCCTTGACTGCACCTGCACAGCAGATTGTCACAAGCATTCCGGCAAATGCAGAAAGCAATTATAATTATGCCGAAGCATTGCAGAAATCGCTGTTTTTCTATGAGGTTCAGCAGGCAGGCGAATTGCCCGACTGGAATGAAGTCTCATGGCGTGATGATTCCATGCTGACGGATGAAGTCGCTGGCGGTTGGTTTGATGCAGGTGACCACTTCAAATTTGCACTCACTAACGCTTACACGGCAGCCATTATGGCATGGGGTGTCATTGAATACAAGGACGCACTCGTAAAGGCTGGACTGTATGACAAGTACATCAAGAATTTGCAGTGGGGTCTTGACTATGTGGCTGGCTGTGACCATGGTGATGCAGTTGTTGGTACAATTGGCGACGGTTTCGACCATCAATGGTGGGGCAGTGCAGAAGTTTACATGAGAAAATATGAACTCACAAGCGGGGAAACTGCAAGACCGTTTGACCTCATCACAAGTACTTCTACCGTTTCACAAATGGCGGCGGCTATGGCGGCTGGTTATATCGTATTCAAGGAAGAAAATCCGACTCTTGCAGAAAGCTATCTCGAACACGCTAAGAGTTTGTTTGAATTGGCTGATACAACCAGAAGCAATGATGACCAAGGTGTCCAGAAGTCCTATTATCCGCAGACAGATTATTTTGATGATTTGTTCTATGCGGCTAACTGGTTATATCGTGCCACACAGAACGATGCATATTTGAAAAAGTGTGATGAATATATTCCCAACCTTGCAACAGAATCCCAATCTACGGAACGTAAATATACATGGGGTTATTGCTGGGATGATGCGTTACAGGGTGCAGCACTCCTTTACTACGAGAACACCGGAAAAGAAGAATGGAAAACGCAAATTGACCATCATCTGCAATACTGGATTGACGGTTACGGCGGAAAGCAAGTCGCTTATACTCCGGATGGTTTAGCATGGCTGATGGAATGGGGCGCACTCCGTCATGTGACTACCACCGCATGGCTGGCGAAATTGGCTAGTGATGTGGCATTCAAGGACGATACCGCCAAAGCTGAAAAATACAATAATTGGGCGAAAAAACAGCTTGACTATTGCTTTGGTGACAATGACCTGAATCTCTGCTATGTACAGGGCATGGGCGAAAATAACCCCAAAACCTTCCATCATAGAACTGCTTCCGGTATCCATGACGACCATTGGCAGTCTCTCGGTTTGGATGAATCCAAGGCAGAGGGATGGCAGACAGAATATGCTCATACTTTGTATGGCGCATTAGAGGGAGGACCTAGCAAGGACGGCACTTTCACGGATGAAGTCGGTCAGTATCAGTATACCGAAGTCGCCATTGACTATAACGCTGGCTATACGGCTTTACTCTGTGCAATGATTGACGACGAGGGTGGAACACCTCTCGCAGACTTCCCACCGACGGAAACTCCCAAATGGAATGAATTCGAAGTTTCCGCTGTTATCCAGCAGAATCAGGCAAGCTATACACAAATTCAATTGTGGGCAATGAATCACACGGCTTGGCCCGCTAGAGTTGTCAAGAATTTGTCCTATAATTACTATTTCGACATTTCTGAACTGAAAGAAGCAGGGCTTTCCATTGATGACGTGACCGTTTCCATTGGTTACGACCAGCATCAGGGTGATGAAGGAAAATTGACAGCCTCTAAGCCTATTCAATATGAAGGCGACCCGACAGGAAATACTTACTATGTCAAGTTCTCCTTTGGTGATGGTTCTGTTGTCATGCCAACTGGACAATCGGAACACCGTTCAGAGGCACAAATCAGATTGGCTATTCCGGATGCTATCGACGGAAAGAGTACTGCCGGCGCATGGAATCCCGAAAATGACTACTCTTATCAGGGATTGCAGGAAGGCGGTCAGGATTTGTTGAAGAGTGCAGATGCGATTACTCCCTATATTACCATGTATGACGGTGATACTCTCATCTGGGGTACTGAACCGGACGGCACAACTCCTTCTGATGTTCTTCCTGCTCCAACCGAACCACAACGGGAAGAACCCACCAAACCGGCAGAGCCTTCTGATGCATTGTATGGCGATGTGGATGACAACGGAATTGTTGACATTGCAGACGTATTGATGTTGAATCAGAATTTACTTGGAATTGCAGAGATTAAGAATCAGAAAAATGCAGATGTAGATTTGAATGGAAAAATCAATGATACAGATGCACTGAATATTCTGAAATCCCTTGTTGACCTTGTCACTTTGCCCGTAAAAGAATAATTTTTCTGATAATTCCGAAAAATGCCCCGATTTGTGGGGGCATTTTTCCATAGAGCAAGCTTGAAAAATGGTAATCTTGCACAAAAATGGAATACTGTTTTTATGAGTTGTGACAAACTTTTGAAAAAGACTTTACTTTTTTGTACAGATATACTATAATAAAATTGATAGGATTTTTAAGAGTGCATGAACACATTGTGAAATCTGCGTGAGACTCTTGAAAGCAATCCAATCGATGGGAGTGTGGTTTCCTCCTTGCACTGGCTGGAAATTGCACTGAAACGAAAATCAATTATTTTATGGGAGGGTAAATCCAATGCGCAAAACAAGTTTTGGCAAGAGATTAACCGCTAGCGTTGCTACACTCGCTATGGTAGCTTCCGCTTCTGCAACTTCTCTTGCTGCTATCACTGCAAACGCTGGAATGATGACAGGTGAAGGTACTTTCGAGTCCGGTGCTGGTCTTCCTTGGCACGTTTGCGAAAATGGTACTGGTGAGATGGCATTCAACATCAATGACGGTGTTTATTCCATCCTGATTAAGAACCCCGGTGGTGCTTCCAACGGTGGTGAAGACAGATGGGACTGCCAGTTCCGTCACAGAAACCTGAGCATTACTTATGGTAACAAGTATCGTCTGACTTACTCCATCTATGCTACCAATTCCGGTCATGCTTATGCAAAGCTCGGCGACGTTTCTAATGATGATGCTGAATATTGGCATAACAATGGTAACAAGCTGAACATGGAATACAAGCCAGGTATCAGCCAGTCTGAATTGGAAGATGCTTTAAGAAGTGCTTCCACTGTTAGTGGTAACGAAACAACCAGCGACCAGAATAACTGGGATGTTAAGTACTATGAAGGTTGGGACAAGTGGAAGGCTGATGCAATTCCTGCTAAGCAGTGGACTACCTATGCATGGGAGTTCTACATTGATAAGTCTTTCATGAACAATATCCAGAATCATCCAGAAGGCAAGCAGACTGTTGAGTGGACATTCCATTTCGGTGGTGATGGTAACTTTACTGACTTTATCTGCTTCCCACAGGGTACTATCGTGAAGTTCGATAACCTCGCTTTGATTGATATGGACGATGATGGCAATGTATATCAAGCTGACCCAGAAGTTGAAAAGAAGGGTCTGGTTGTCAACCAGTTGGGTTATTTCCCTGCACTCGAAAAGAGAGCTACTATCCTTGTAGAAAAAGGTTCTGCTCCTCTGTCTTGGGAAGTAACTGGTCCTGAAAATCTGTCTGGTACTGCAAGCGAAACCATCTATGATGCAGGTGCTTGGGAATATGCTCAGACTATCGATTTCTCTAAGATTACAACACCTGGTGAATATACACTGACCTGCGGTGGCAAGTCCGTAAACTTCACAGTTGGCAATGATATTTATGGCAATCTGCTTGGCGACTCTCTGAACTACTACTATCTGAACCGTTCCGGTATCGATATTGAAGACCAGTACATTCAGAATGGCGGTCAGAATGACAGCAAGTCCGCACTGGCTCGTAAGGCTGGTCATAAGCCGGATGAAGCTTACATCACTGATGAATGGGTATTCCTGTACACAGAAAAGACAAACGCTCAAATCAAGAGCAGATATTCCAGCAATGGTACAAAGGACGTTTCCGGCGGTTGGTATGATGCTGGTGACTATGGTAAGTACGTTGTAAACGGCGGTGTTTCCATGTGGACACTGGCTAACGCTTACGAGCGTAACCCTGAAAAGTTCAAGGAAGGCGCAGACTTCATTAACATTCCTGAATCCGGTAACGGTACTCCCGATATTCTGGATGAATTGAAGTGGGAAGCTGACTTCTTCATGAAGATGACTCGTGATGATGGCATGGTTTACCACAAGATGCATGACTACAAGTGGACTGCTCTTGGTGTAATGCCTTATGATACTTCCGAAGGCGACGAAAAGGTACAGACAACTGTATTCCCGACTCGTATCATCAAGCCGGTTACTTATGCAGCTACTCTGAACTCCGCTGCTGCTCTGGCACAGTTGGCACGTCTGCTGGAAGAAGCTGGCGATTCCAGTGCTGCTACTTACAAGGCTGCTGCTATCAAGAACTACAAGGCTGCTAAGGATTTGTATGTTTCTAACTATGGCAGCATCTACGCAGAAGCTAAGGACGCTGCTGAACTCAAGGACGGCAAGTATTCTTACTTTGCACCGCTCGACCATAACAAGGGTGGTGGCCCTTACGGCGATACTCAGGTAACTGATGAATTCTACTGGGCTGCTTGCGAACTCTACCTCACAACTGGCGATGCTGAATACTATGATGACCTCAAGGCATATCCGGAGGCATTCACAGTAACAACTAACCTCGTTGGTGGTGAAAATAAGGGTTCACCTACATCCTTCACTTGGGGTACTTTGGCAAGCTTGGGTACTATGTCCCTCGCTTACAACAAGGATAAGATTTCTGCTGACGAATACAAGAAGCTGGAAAACAGCTTACAGCAGGCTGGTGACTACTATTTGAAGGTTGAAAAGGAATCTGCTTATGGTACTGCTTACCCAGGTCATACTTATGATACTACTGTAACTGATATCGTTGGCGATAGTGCTTCTGAGCGTTCCGTTACTTTGGAAGGCGGTTATGAATGGGGTTCTAACTCCATGGTTATCAACAATGCTCTGGTAATGGGTGTTGCTTATGACGTAACTAAGGATGTGAAGTATCTCTCTGGTGCTACCACTGCTATGGGTTATATCTTCGGTAACAACGTACTCGAAAATTCCTATGTAACTGGTTACGGCACAAATACTACACAGTATCCTCACCACAGATATTGGTGCCCACAGATGAAGGCTGGCTGGCCTTATGCTCCTAACGGATGCCTCTCTGGTGGTCCTAACTCCGACATGAACGACCCGCTCATTCAGGGTGCTGGTTACAAGATTGGTGAACTCGCTCCTATGAAGTGCTACCTCGATAAGAATGACGCTTGGTCTGTCAACGAAATCACCATCAACTGGAATGCTCCTCTGGTTTGGATGGCTGCATTCGCAGAAGAAGAAGCTCCTAAGGCTGACCCGAACGCAACAACTCCTAGTGACCCCACAAAAACTGTTTACGGTGACGTTGACTGCAACGGTGTTGTTGACATTGCAGACGTTCTGCTTCTGAACCAGTACTTGCTTGGTATTGCTGATATTGAAAATCCGCAGGGCAAGGTAAATGGTGACGTTGACATCAACAATTCTTTGAACGATACTGATGCTCTGAACATTTTGAAGTCTCTTGTTGACTTGGTAACACTTCCTGTGAAGTAATCCAGATTTGTTCACGATATAAGCAATTGATAAACGGGACGGATTTTCCGCCCCGTTTTCATTTTACAAAAAAGTCCGATTCTTTGCCAATTTCTCCCTCTACCTGATAGGAAAGCCGACAAATGATTTTCTCTTTTTGCTTATCATATTGAATATCGCTCTTTAAAATTTTCACATGGGAAAGGAAATTATTTTCATAGCGGATTCTATCACGCTCCAATTCTTCCAGAATTTCTTCTTCCGTACGGATGATTTGAGAAGTTGCGGTTTCGGTGATGGTTCGCTTCAAAATTCCGCAGGGCAGAGTTTTGGAAAAAAATGAGAAATTGGTTTGATTTTCGGAAGTCTGATATTCGGTGAAATCATGTTCGCCAAATGTGAGGGGAATCGACAGCCCGAAAATTTGAAACCATTTTTGGGTGAAAGTTCGCCCTGTCGGGAGTGTCTGAACCATTTCGAAAGGTTCGGAAAGTTCCGTATTTTGGGTATAAATTCCGGTGATGCTTGCAATGGCATGATGCCAACTTGTCAAGCCGTTAGCATCCTGAAACATTCCGCTTACCAACATCTGCCCTTTGGCAACACCATCCCCAATTAAACATTGCAGATGTCCGCTATAAACCCGAACATTCGTTACTTGTGCATCATAACGTGATACAATATTGCAGGGAATGCGTTTATTTTGCATTTTGGGTTTGGGGGTACGTTCGGTGACTTCCACAACAAGGCGGTTGCCGGTGTGGCGAATTCCAGCCCATGCCAATTCTGGAATTTTGGCACGGAGCATTCTTTCACAATGGAGCATATCAATTTCAGAAATCCATGTTCCACGTTTCACGCCTTCTTCATCAAGAAGCGATAAAATCACACTTTCTGCAACTTGCTGATTCCCTTGAATTTCGATTGTATTTACCACATTGGATTGATAAAAAATCAGGCAGATTCCCAAAATCAACCCAATGATTATCCCGAAATGAAAGCGATAATTTTTGATTTTGCCAATCACAGACGGAACAGGTTCTATTTTCAATTCCATATGATAATATTTGGCAATTTCTTTCAAAGCTGGTACATCTTGTTTTCGAACCTGAAAATAGAAAATTTCTCCTTTGCAGTATTGCTGATAGCAGGGAAGGGGGCTTTGACGAATGGCATTCACAAAGGGGTAAGGGTTTCCGCCTTTTGCCGTTACATTACAATATTCGTGGATTTTCATGCTTTTACCTCACTTTCTGCAAATGAACGGACGAAATATCACCTTTCACAATCACACTGCTATCACTGTAATCATACACACGGAGATTTTTTCCCCATATTTCAAGAATGAAGTCCCTTGTTTGCAATCTGACTCTCAAATCATGATATTCCAGAATCCGGCGACAATTTTCCAGCCGTAACTCCTCATTTCCGTGCATATGCAAATAAGTATCAAGAAACATCCAGTTCATCATTGTGCGCTTCCATTGCTTTTTCATCATATCACCCCAGATGGACAAAATCATTTTCTGTGAAAGTATATGTGTGATTTTTCAGGAATATGCAGAAAATTCATTGCATAGGCTTGTAAGGGGTGATACCATGAAACAGAAATTTTTAGGCTTGTTATTGCTTTTTATTGGAGCGGTTTGTTTTCATGTGCAAGTGGGAACGGCGGTTTTAGAATCGGGGAAACGTTGTTTTTCCATTTTGATACCATCATTATATTTTTTCTCCATATTGGCTGGAATGTTCGTGAAATCGGGAATTTTACAAGCAATACCGCCGAAAATGCGATTATTGGCAATCGTGATTTTTTCGCAGATTGGAGGGTATCCAGTCGGGGCGCAGATGGTTCACGCTATGCGTACGAATGACGAAATTTCCGCAGAAGAAGAACGAAAATTGATTTGCATTTGTTTTGGATGTGGGGCAGGGTTTTTATTGGGGACGGTATGCCGGAATTTATCGCCATTTATGGGCTTTTGGGTGATGCTGTCGGTGATTTTGCCAAATTTGATATTAGCACCATTTTTCATGAAAGACATTGCACAAAATCAGGCTATTCCAGAAAAAAAGCCGTTTGTCATTTTGGTGACGGAATCGGTGGACAGTGCGGCACAGGCGATGCTGAAAATTACCGCAATGGTCATGGCATTTTCTGGAGTGATGGGAATTTTTGAGGGTATCAAGGCATATTTTCCGGAAATGCTACCCAAATATTCCAATTTCATCCGGAGCATTTTAGAGGTCAGTAACGTGACGGAATTCATGCAGTCTGGTGGTACGTTGCCAATGGCAACGGCATTGTTGGCATTTGGGGGAATCTGTGTGCATTTGCAAATTTCGGCAATTGGTAACGGAAATTTATCATGGTGGTTATTTTGGGGAATGCGGATTTTATCAGCAATCGGAGCATATTTGATTTGTCAATTGGGATTAACATTGTTTCCGGACATCGCACAAACCGCCTTGCAAACTGTCAATGCTGAACCTTATCAGGGGAATATGCTTTCTGGAATTTGTTTGCTGGTAATGTCAATCCTGCTCATGAAAAAGGAAAATTTGATAAAATCCTAAAAAAGACTTGCTTTTTTCAATCAGATGTGCTATAATAGTAGAGTAGTTGTTTCCGTAGCTCAGCTGGATAGAGCGACCGCCTCCTAAGCGGTAGGTCGGGTGTTCGAATCACCTCGGGAACGTTAAAAAGCGACTTCTTTTCGGAAGTCGCTTTTAGTTATTCATTGGAATCAGTGTTAGTTTCGTTTTGTTCTTCTGTAGAATCCTCTGCTTTTTCGGGGGATTTTTTATTTTTCGAGGGTTTAGCGTTTCTTTCTTCGGCTTCTGCAAGGAGCTGTTTCGATTCTTCCGTATCAACATACAGGACGTAATCACTGCCCATGCGCTTGACTCTGGATAACTGCACTATCAACAAAATCAATGCCACAATGCAAATGACTAATGCTAATGCCTGTGAGACTCTTAAACTACCAATCATCAAACTGTCTGTGCGTAATCCCTCAATGAAAAACCGCCCAAATCCATACCAAACCATGTACATTAAAATGATTTGTCCGTCAAATTTCCGGAATTTCTTAAAGGCAATGAATAACAATACTGCTCCCAACAAGCACCAAAATGATTCATACAGAAAACAGGGGTGAACCGGATAAGCAGGGTCTAATGTGACATCTTTGTCATAACTGAAAGTGGCATTGTAATTTAGACTTATCCACCGTTGAACACGTCCGCCCGACATACAGAAAAGAGAATCAGTGTTTTTTCCAAATGCTTCTTGATTGGTGAAATTGCCCCATCTGCCAATACCTTGACCAATCAGAAAACCAACTCCGCAGATGTCCAGCATTGGCAATAGTTTCACTTTTCGGAAATGACAGACAATTCCGCCAACAATGACCGCTCCAATCAAACCGCCGAAAATGGCAAGTCCGCCCTCTCTGGTGTTGAGAATGGCTTTCCAGTCGCCTTTATAGTCGTTCCAATTCAAAAGCACATAATACGCTCTTGCGCCGACTAATGCGCCCAAAATTCCGCCAATAATCGCATCTGTTGCCCTGTCAGGGTCAATGCCAATGCGCTTCATGTTCCGGAATGCAAATAACAATGCAAGCAATAACCCGCAAACGATAATAATTCCATACCATTGAATCGATACCCCGAAAATGGTAAATGCCGTGGGATTGACATGCACATCAATCCCAAGGCGAGGAAATACAATTTCGTCATAGTCTAAATTGCTATAACCTAATTCTTCAACTGTTGACATGATATCGCCCCTTAACTGTGAACCACGGAAAGTACCGCCTTTGTGGTATCGATTTCTTCACAAAGGAATTTTTGTGCGTCTTCATAAGTGATGGTTGCAAGGGCATCTACGGTGCTGAATGGCTTCACTCCTGCAATATACGCATTGAGCATCATGCTTGCATTGCCTTCCACGCTGTTCAATGAGCGGATAATATCACCATAATGCACACGCTTGCTACGCTCAAAGGCTTCCTTGTCAAGCCCTTCTTTTTTTGCCCTTTGAATTTCAGCAATGATTCTGTCTCGAACTTCTTCCGGATGTTCGCTTTCTCCTCCGCACGAAAGAACAAAATAGCCGTCACCTGTAAAGGGGGAATCTGTGTCAAATTCTGAATTGATTAACCCCTCTGTCAATAACTTCTGATAAAACGGTGAACCTGCGCCAAGCAATACATCCAATACAGATGTTGCAATCAATTCTGAACGCAGTAATTCTTTTCCAGATTGTGGCTTTAACTTGAATCCTAAGTTGAAAATGGGCTTTCCAACTGGTAAAGTATCTTCGACATACGATTTCACAATGTCGTCCGGTTCATCTGCATATAATTGCTCTAACCCTTGGTCTTCGCACGGTTTCAGCAACTCATCACAAACGGCTAATACCTCATCAGCCTTGACATTTCCAGCCACTGACAGCACCATGTTATGCAGATTATAGAACGTGTGATAGCATTTATAGAGTAATTCAGCATTGATTTGCTTGATGCTGTCCACTGTTCCAGCAATGTCAATTCTGACAGGGTGATTGTGATACATGGCTTTCAGCATATTGAAAAATACTCTCCAACCAGCATCATCTTCATTCATGCGGATTTCCTGTGCAATAATGCCCTGTTCCTTGTCAACGGTTTCCTTTGTAAAATAGGGACTTTGTACGAAATTAAGCAAAATCCGCAAAGAATCACTGAAATTTTCCGAACACGCAAATAAATACGCTGTCCTGTCAAAGGAAGTATAAGCATTTCCCATTGCTCCGGTTTTGGCATACTGTTCAAATGCGTCACAGTCTTCATTTTCGAAAAGCTTGTGTTCCAAATAATGGGCGATACCCTCCGGAACTTCTGTATAATTTTCTTCCCCTTTCAAACGGAATCGGGTGTTGATAGAACCGTATTTCGTCCCGAATAATGCAAATGAAGAGTGATATCCTTCCATTTCCATAATATAAATGGTCAGTCCGCTTGGATGCTGGACATGAATGCATTGTGCATCTCCCTGCTCAGAACGAATGATTTCTTTTTCATGCTTCTGCATCTGTTTCACCCTCCTGTTTCATCAAGTAAACTGTATCCAGCTTTAAAGCGTTCGCAACATTCACAATATCTTCCTTTGTCAAAGCAAGGTATTTTGTGGCTCTCTGTTCTACGTCTGAATTGTCCTTTGTGAAAAAGCGTTCGTAGCATTCCGAAATACAAGAACTCGGCGTGTCGCCAATTCCACGGAGTGCGCCAATCATAGCGGTTTTGGCATTCTCTAACAATTCGTCCGGAAATTCGCCCTTCTGCATCAATTCCAATTGTGCAATGATGGCTTCACGGGTTTTTTGTGCATTTGCCAATTCCACCCCACTGTCTACAATCAGCGTATTTTTCCCATACAATACACGGCTTGCACAATAATAACAAAGGCTCATTTTTTCCCGAACATTCATGAACAGCATTGAAATTGGCAAGCCCCCGAACATGGCACTAAACATCTTGAATGCATAAAAATCCACGGTTTCTGCTTTGAATGCCATGACCAATTTGGATTGTACCACGTCCATGGGTTCAATGATTTCGGAAACTTCCTTTTTCAAGGGGCTGGGACAATCAAATAACAATGGTTCGGGCTTTCTGTCTGGAATCTGATGGAATGCGGTTTTCAATTGTTCTATGGTGGCGGTGACATCTTCCTCCGGTGTCACAAGATAAATCTGAATGACCGCACGCCTTAACATCTCCTGATATGCCTGATAAACGCTTTCAGGTGTCAATTGCAATGCGTCTTCTTCCGTGCCATAGGCTGGGTATGCATCCGGTTCCCCTTCAAATGCTGTCCGTCTTGCACGAATCAAAGCATAGGTGCGTTTCTGGTTGATTTCCGCTTGAATTGCATCCAATAATTCTTTTTGTTCAATTTTGAATTCAGATTCATTGAATGCGCCATTTTGGGCGTTCGGGTCAAAAATACAGTCTAATACCAATTCCGTCAAGTCGCTGAGCATATCCTCTCCACCCAATGCGTAACGGTTCGCAATTGCTCCCCCTGCAATGGATAACTGCATCACTCTGCCATTCAGGCTCATAGAACTCCCCAAACTTGCACCATACATGGTGTCAAGCTTGATGGTCATGGCGGAATTATCCGGATATTTGCGGTTCGATTCCGTCAATAAGGAAATTGCCAGCGAATAGGCGGAATTTTTCTCCGGAATGACCGGCACTAACAGCATGACACGAATTGTATTCGTCTTGAATTTCGGCTCGAAAATGGTGTGTAATTCCATTCCTTCGCCGAGTGAGATTGTGGTTTCTTTCAAGTTCATCACTCCTTTACCCTACTATTATACCATGATTTCACACGGAATGCAAGGCTTTTTTCTGTTTTCCTTTGCTTTGGTAGTCAGGGTAACAAAAACGGCTTTCCGGTCAGGAAAGCCGTGGGGTTATTCTGCTTCGTGATTGTCGTTTTCAGGGGATTCTTCACCTTCAATATTTTCAGGTGGAGCTTCCTCGGCTGGTGGTTCTTCTTCTGCTGGTGGGTCAGGTCTTTTCAGGGTGGCATCTATCCCAACATAGTTTCCCCAACCTACATATGGGACAGTAGCACGAATTTCAAGAATTGTTACACCAGTTACATCTATTAAAAAATCTTGTGGCTGTGTTCCAGTAGTTAGTTGAAATGTTCCAAGAGGATTGCCATCGCCCGAAAATTCTACGAATATAGTCTTATCTTCTAAATATGTTGCTTTTTTTGTTAAAAAGACTGTACCAGAAAATTCGAGATATTCGTTGTTCAGATAGTATTGATTGAATTTATCACCGTAGAATGAACGATTCCCCCAAGCAGAACTATGACTCTTACCGGTATTATCCTCTAAAGAATTTACCACTTGAAAAGCACCATCATAATTATTTGTACTATAAATTTCTAAATCTGTAAGTTTAACAGTTTGAGGGGTGTAGCCTTCAGGAAGTATAGCAGAATCAGAATAAGAACTGTCTGAATTAGAATTTTGTTTAGAAGAATCGTCAGAGTTAGAGTTCGAAGCTAGAGCTGCAACTACCACACCAATAATGGCTATCATAACAATTTTATCGAATCCGTTTCCTTCTGGGGGGTGATAAATCACAATTGGCTTAGGGTCGTTAAAAAATAATCCCATTTTTCATCTTCTCCTTTCAAATTTTGACAAATATTTTCAACATTATTTCATATATGTGTTAATAATAGAATTATATCATATAAACATGATAGAGTCAAGAATAATGAAACAATTTTGTCAGATTTTATAAATTGGGAGGGCGTTTTTTGTGCATTTTCATAGATTGAGAGATTTAAGAGAAGATATGGATATGAGCCAAACAGAAGTTGCAAAACTTCTTTTCACCAGTCAGACTATGTATTCCAGATACGAGAGGGGCTATTTAACCATCCCTGTTGAACACTTGTTGATTTTGGCTGATTTCTACAACGTTTCGACGGATTACATTCTTGGGCGTACCAATGTTAAGGAAATGAATAAAAGAAAAAGAATCTAAAAACCTCTTGCAAGATTGGGAAAATTATGGTATACTATAATTACCCAATAACTACAGGAGGTTTTTGATTATGGCGAAATTGATTGACGGAAAGCAGATTTCTGCAAATGTCAAAGAACAGGTACGCAAGGAAACGGCGGAACTCATGGAAAGGCACGGCATTCAGCCGGCTTTAGCGGTGGTGATTGTGGGGAATGACCCTGCATCCAGAGTTTATGTCAATAACAAGAAAAAGGCTTGTGAATTGGTGGGTTTCAAATCCTTTGAGTATGCACTTCCCGAAGACACCACACAGGAAGAATTGCTCGAACTCGTTCACACCCTCAACGAAGACAAGAACGTTAATGGCATTCTGGTGCAGTTGCCTGTCCCGAAGCAGATTGACGACAAGGCAATTATTCAGGCGATTTCACCAGAAAAGGATGTGGATGCATTCCATGCGGAAAATGTCGGACAGATTATGATTGGCGATTATAAATTTTTACCGTGTACCCCTGCCGGAGTGATGGAGTTAATCGACTCGACAGGTGTCGAAATTTCCGGTAAAAAGTGCGTTGTGATTGGGCGCAGTAATATTGTCGGCAAGCCTATGGCAATGCTGTTACTGCACAGAAGTGGTACAGTGACAATCTGTCACAGCCGAACAGTTGACCTTCCATCCATCACAAGAGAGGCGGATATTTTGGTTGCTGCGGTTGGCAAGGCGAATTTTGTGACCGGTGATATGGTCAAAGAGGGAGCTGTCGTGATTGATGTTGGCATGAACCGCCTTGAAAATGGCAAACTTTGCGGAGATGTCAATTTTGCCGAAGTTGAGCCGAAAGCATCTTACATCACTCCAGTTCCGGGGGGCGTTGGTCCAATGACCATTGCAATGCTCATGAAAAATACCCTCACTGCTACCAAGTTACAGAATCACATCACAGACTAATTCCAAACCAGCCTGCACAAAAACAGGCTGGTTTTTTGCATAAAATTCCTTTGAATGGCATATGATAAGGTACAGAAAGAGGGGATTTTATGAAGCGTTCCAAGATTACCAATTTGTTGATATTTATTGTTAGTGCGGAATTGGTAGGGGTATTATCTGCTGTGGTATCGGGAGGAAATTTCCGGAGTTTTTACAGTTCCCTGAATCAACCGCCATTCGCACCACCTGCATGGCTGTTTCCGGTTGCATGGGGGATTTTGTATGCACTGATGGGAATATCTGCGTTTCTGATTGATGAAAGCGGACACGACTTGAAACAAAAAGCACTTGTCATTTATTGGGTGCAGTTGTTCATCAATTTTTTGTGGAGTCCAGTATTTTTCGGGCTGAAATCGCTCACAGGCGCAGTCATTGTGATAGTACTATTATTGTTGGCGGTTTTGGTGATGATATTGACATTCTGGAAAATCCGCAAAAGTTCGGCATATTTGAATATTCCCTATCTTTTGTGGGTGGCTTATGCAACATATCTGACAATTGGGGTTCGGGCATTAAATTGAATATCATCAAAAAGGACTGCTGTTGAAAAGAAAGCAGTCCTTTTTCTACAATTTTAACAAAAATTAGCAAAGAATCCCCCGCCTCTTTAGGCGGGGGAGGATGTCACATAATTAAGTATTGCTGATATGTCTGTCTATTTTCCAATTGTTATTTTTGAGAATCTTCAAAACGTCTGGATTGACGTTTATTTCTTGGCATTTCATGAGAAATTTCCTTTCCAATCAAAAAGTACTACCTCTATGATAGCACATTTTTAACAAAATTGCAAGTTGTTTTGAAAAAATTATTCCTTATCAAATAATTTTTTGACACAGGGGATACTCATTCCGCCCAAGGCATTCCCTAACACAATGGTCAATACATATAATAATCCTGACAAAATTTCACTAGGACTACTCAATGAGGCGAAATAATAGAAACAATCTGCCACTGAGTGATTGAATCCGCAGAAAATGAACACCATGACAGGAACGGCTGTTCCGAAAACCAACGCAGTATCAAATTTATCAGCTTTACAGCGTTTGCCATTGTCTACGGCTAAATACATGAGCATTCCGCAGAAATAGCCCAATAGCAGACGGCTTAAAAATCCGTCCCCCATTTTGGTTGCCATGCTGTTGACGGCGTGTTCGTGGACGATTGCACCAACTCTCGTCAGACGGATAAACAATGCTGAAATTCCTGTTCCGGTCATGTTTCCTAATAATGTCAAGCCTACTTCTCGGAGGTAAATCGGCTCATTTTCGGGAATATAACCTACTTTTCCCGTAAATAGTGCAAATCCGTACTGAATAATGCAAAATAAGCCAAAACTAAATAAAAACCCTCCAATATATTTATTTTCACAGACTAAGTACACTATTCCCCCAATTCCGATTAAAAAGCCCGAAATTACGGCTTTCGCAAAAATACTTTTCGCTGATTCCAGTTTCATGAAATATGCTCCTTTCAAAATTCACTTTCATTAGTATAGCACATTGTGAAACTTTTGTCAATTCTTGTAAGGCTGTGAAATATGTAAAATTTACAGTGCTTCAAAAGTGAAAAGTTTATCTGAAAAAATGTGAAAAAATACTTGCAAAAAAACGAGAAGTATAGTATAATAAATATGTATGCTGAATTTTTAACGAATGGAGAGTGAGTCTATGAATCTTATGTTAGCGGCACACAATTGGATAATGCTTGCAGGCGGTTCGATTGACGGCGACAAAAAGCCCTTGAGTAGTTCAGAATATTTGGGTGTGACTTTTGCCGGAATTGGTATCGTTTTGTTAGCGTTAGCGTTATTGGTTGTCATTATTATGCTGTTTGGCAAGATTTTTGACGGCATCAACAAAAGTCAACAAGCAAAAGAAAAAGCGGCTGCGGCTGCGAAAGCTCCCAAAACTTCACCGACTCCGGCAAAAAAGCCCGAACCTGTCAAGGCGGTTGCACAGCCCCCAGCTCCGGTTGTCAGTGCGGAAGATGATGATGAAGTCATTGCAGTCATTTCCGCAGTGGTTGCCATGATGAGCGAACAGGACGGAACGACTTATGAAGTCAAGTCCGTGAAACAGAAACAGCCGGCACAAGGTGGTTTCTCCGGAAGAAGTGCATGGGCTATGGACGGTCGCCGGAATAATATTTCGCCGTTCTAAGAAAGGAGTTTATCAAAATGCTGCAAATTTTACTCGATATTCTCAGGGGACTTTGGGAAACCAGCGGTCTTTGTGGATTAGCCGACGACCCATGGAAATTGGTGATGATATTGGTTTCTTTCGGGTTGATGTATTTAGCAATTGTCAAAGAATTTGAACCGTTGTTACTGCTTCCCATTTCCTTTGGTATGTTTCTTTCCAATCTTCCCGCAGTACTTCCAGAAGATGCAATTTTTCATTCGGAATACTGGAATCAACCGCAAAGCGTTGACTGGTTCTGGCAAGTCATACATGACGGCGGATTGCTTGACAAGTTGTATTTGGGTGTCAAGTTACAAATTTATCCTTGTCTGATATTCCTTGGAATTGGCACAATGACGGACTTTGGCCCTTTGATTGCAAATCCGAAAAGCTTCTTATTGGGCGCAGCTGCACAGGGTGGTATTTTCTTCACATTCTTGGCAGCAGCATTGATGGGCATGAGTGCTGCGGAATGCGGTTCAATTGCCATTATCGGCGGTGCAGATGGTCCTACATCCATTTATGTTTCCAGTAAGTTACTGGACGGCGCAAATTCTAACCTGAATACTGGTACAATTGCCTTGGCAGCTTATACATATATGGCATTAGTTCCGGTCATTCAGCCCCCTATCATGAGAGCATTGACCACGAAAAAAGAACGTGCCATTAAAATGCCTCAGCTCCGTACCCCTTCCAAAACAGAGAAAATTATTTTCCCTGTTGTTGTTACACTGGTCGTAGCATTGCTTGTACCGTCTGCGGCTTCCTTGGTTGGTATGCTGATGTTTGGTAACATCCTGAAAGAAAGCGGAGTATGCTCCAGACTGGTAGACACTGCACAGAATGCCTTAATGAATATTGTTACCATTTTCTTGGGTGTGTCCGTTGGTGCAACCTGTACCGCTTCCAACGTTGCAAACTGGGATTTCATCAAAGTATTGATTTTGGGTGTTATCGCATTTTCTTTGGGTACTGCTTGCGGATTACTGCTTGCAAAGCTCATGAACTGGCTCAGCGGTGGCAAGGTCAACCCGTTAATTGGTTCAGCTGGTGTATCTGCTGTACCGATGGCGGCTCGTATCTCACAGAAAGAGGGCGCAAAGGTTGACCCGACAAACTTCCTTTTGATGCACGCTATGGGCCCTAACGTTGCTGGTGTGATTGGTTCAGCGGTTGCAGCTGGTGTATTGTTGAGTGTTATTGCATATTGATTGAAAAAGTCTGTGGTTGGGAGATACCACAGACTTTTTTTGTCGGAATGGGATGGATTGTGCGCTTTTGGGCGGAATCTACCATTGACAGGGAAACTGTTTTTATGTTATAATAGGAATACTAATGAAATTGGAGGTCTTCGCATGAAAAAAAATCGTTTATTTGCAATCGTATTGAGTGGATTATTATTGACAGGGAATATGCTTCCTGTAGGGGCGACTTATCAAAGTTCAGAGGAAATTGCTTTTGCAGTGCGCCCTGTGGATGTGGCAGACGAATATATCTATGACGAGGTAGAAGGGGAAAAGACAATTTATTTATATCAGGATGATTTGAAAGAGGGGAAAAAATTACATCTTTCCGTATTTGTGGAAGCGGAAACACAACAGATAGATGTCATTGATTTAGTCCTGCAAACAAATACCCCAAAGATTACATTTGATTCAGAGTCTTTTGTACCCCCGAATAGAGCTTATTATGAAACTGAACAGATATTTACTTTACCAGATGGAACAGAATTTTCTACTGATTTCAAGCCTTATTGTTTCGGGAGTGTTGGACTTAGCAAAGTTTACAATATCAACTGTATGTTTTTCTCTGGATTTGATGAAACCCAAGCGGCATTTAGTTCACAATTTTTATTGATGCCGGGGGCAAAACATGAATTTTTGGGCGGTCAGTCGGATTTATTCAGTTTCGTAGATTTGGATGTAGATGTTGCACCGGATATTGAATCAGGTATCTATCGAGTGGGATTTGCAGAACCCACAGAGGAAAAAAAGAAACCTAATTGCACAACTTACATTGTAGATTCACAGTACATTGATACCATTCCTACCTTGAAAGGATGTAATATTTGTGTGGGAAAAAGAGGGGATATTGATGGAAATGGTGTGATTTCTGCGGATGATGCCTCTAAAATTTTGATATATGCTGCGGAAAGTGGTTCAGGTGCAATCGCAAAATTGACAGAAGATGGTACAGGTGCAGGAGAGAATCTTGCTTGTTTCGTGGCAGATGTCACAGGTGATAAACGTCTTGATGCTACAGATGCTGCGAATATCTTGACTTATGCTGCAATTGCTGGTTCTGGTAAAGTTCCAGACTGGAATGAAATTATTTCACAAAATGATTGATATTTTGAGATTAGTTTTCTAATTCCAATAACCTTTCTTTTAGTTTCCTATCACGAAACTGACATATTCAAGCGATATAATAAAGCCATAGAAACAGAGAAGGGGAAAACCCTCCATGAAAATAAACGGTTGAATTGGGAACTTTGAGAAAGTGGTGATTTTATGAAAAAAATGATGAAAACTACAATGAATATGCTTTGTATGGCTATGGCACTTTCTGTTTTTGTAACAGGATGCAGTCAGACGGTTGAAACAGATTCAAGTCAAAATATCACAGAAGCTCCCGATTCTAAAATATTGGAAACATTGGAAGCAACAGTTTCTGAAACAAGTGAAGATACTCCAGATGAAACAACTGCAAATGAGGTGACTCCTGCTGAGAATTCGGCTACCAATGCAAGCTTTGTGAATTTGAATGCACCTTATACAACAAATACGTCTAATCTTTTCACAGAACGTGATTTGAGAACAGATTATATCATCAATACCACAATTATCCTTGATGATTCCACCGAAATACAGGGAAGTGGCGCAACTGTTGACGGTTCTGTCATTACCATTACACAAGAAGGCGTTTATGCTGTCTCTGGTACTTTGAAAGATGGTCAGATTGTCGTCAATGCAGACGGCGCAAAAGTGCAAATTGTTCTGATGGGTGCAGATATTACTTGTTCGAACGCTCCGGCGATTTACGTTGAAAATGCAAAGAAAGTTTTCCTGACCCTTGCGGAAAATGCAACGAATACCATTTCAGACGGCGCAAATTATGCCGATATTACAGACGGCGCACCTGATGCGGCGATTTATTCCAAGGATAGCTTCACCATCAATGGAAATGGTTCTCTCGTAGTGAATGGAAACTATCATGATGGTATCACCTCAAAAGATGACCTTGTGATTGCAGGCGGAAATATCACTGTTAATGCTGTTGATGATGGTATCAAGGGTAAGGATTATGTTGCAGTTGCTGATGGAAATATTACCATCAATACAAAAGGCGACGGCTTGAAAGCTACCAATGCAACAGATGCCGGAATGGGTTTCGTTTACATTCAGGGCGGTACGCTCAATATCACCGCTGAACAAGACGGCATTCAGGCAGAAACGGAATTGATTGCAGAAGGTGGCAATGTGAATATTGTTTCCGCTGGTGGCACATCCAATGCAAAAGCCCATACCAATAATGATATGATGGGCGGAGGTTTCGGCGGTGGAATGGGCGGTTTTAAACGTGGCGAATGGAGTCAGGATGATACCCAACAGGACGGCACACAGCCAACTCCTCCAGACGGTCAGATACCTTCCGATTTTGCACAGGGTGGCAATCCCCCCACACCTCCCGACGGTCAGACACCCCCTGATGGATTCCCTTCCGAGAATACCGCATATGTTGAAAATGTCGCTGGTATGATGAATCTGATGGATACCAATGTTTCTGATACTACAAATACTGCAACAGATGACACAAGCATCAGCACAAAAGGCATGAAAGCCGGAACATTGCTTTATATTGGCGGTGGTTCGTTCAATGTGAATACAGCTGATGATGCATTGTATTCCAATGGTGACTTGTATGTTGCTGGTGGAGAAGTAACGCTCTCTGCTGGGAGCAAGGGCATTCACGCAGATGCAAAAGCAGAAATTTCCAATGGTTCTGTCAATATCACAGAATCTTATGAAGGCATTGAAGCAAAAGATATTGTCGTATCTGGTGGAACAGTCAACCTTGTATCTTCTGATGATGGTTTCAATGCAAGTGATGGTTCAGCAGAGGGCGCAAGAGGAAACGCAGTTTCCTGCACCTTGACAATTTCCGGCGGTAATGTTTATGTGAATGCTGGTGGTGACGGTCTGGATTCCAATGGTGATTTGCTGGTAAGCGGTGGAATTGTTGTTGTAGATGGACCTACCAATTCCGGAAATGGTGCGCTCGATTCCAATAGTTCACTCCAATGCACAGGCGGTTTGCTGGTAGCTGTTGGAGCGTCCGGCATGGCAGAATATCCCACAGGCACACAGGAAACGATTGTGATGACCACTGCATCTTCTCATGAAGGCGGTACATTGGTAACTATCTGTGATGCTGACGGAAATGAAGTATTCAGTTATCAACCATCCAAATCTTGGAATTCCTTTATTGTAAGCAGTTCTGTATTGGAAAGTGGTCAGACTTATACCGCCTATATCGGTGGCACTTCTACCGCAACAAATGAAAATGGTCTTTATGAGCCTTCCGGTTATCAGAATGACGGCACAGAAGAGGGAACAGTCACATTAAGTGATAGTGTCAACTTCATTGGTGAATTTGGTAACATGATGGGCGGTGGCTTTGCCGGTGGCATGGGGCGTGGCGGTATGAACGGCGACTTCAACCCCGAAAATATGCAATTACCCACTGACGAAAACGGCGAAACTGTCAACCCCTTTGAAAATGGTGGTATGGGTCGTGGAAATTTCAACCCTGATGATATACAGGGCGGTGGTCGTGGCGGTCACATGAAAGGCGGTCGTCCTGATGGAAACGGCTTCACTCCAGATGCTCAGAACGTTCAGCAGGGCTGATGAAATCAATTTGCTTTCTCCATAACTTTTTCATATATACACCCTTTCGTGAAACAGCAGGCGGATTGTCTGCTGTTTTTCACGGCATCAAAGCCGGAATGAAATTCCGGATAACATTCCATGAAAAGAAAATTCCGGCGCAGATTATCCAGAATTGTGATTTTTTAGGGAGTAGTTTCTTTTTTGTGAGAAATTGCAGATAAGATAATATCAGAATCACACAAACAGAAATTATCAGAGGATTCTTCCGCAGAGATTCCCCAAAATTTCCTTGCAGGAAATCAATGGTACTTCTGGTACATCCACAAAATGGGCAGTAATACCCCGTCAAGGTATACAACGGACAAGGCAAATGAAATACATCTTTTTGAAGAAATATCGCAAACTTTTGATGAAATACAATTGCTATGATTCCCATGAATGGCGGTAATAAGTACCAATATATTGTAGTGTGTTTCATATCAATTTTTCCTTTGAATTTGGATTTGACTCTTGACAAATTGCCCGAAATATGGTATGATTAACAAGTGAGCAGGCGATACAGTGGCATGAACGCTTTTTATGTTCATGAGGAAAGTCCGGACATCACAGGGCAGGATAACTGCTAACGGCAGCCGAGGGCGACCTTAGGGCTAGTGCAACAGAAAAGAGACTTCCTCCCTTCGGGGCGGTAAAGGTGGAATGGCGAGGTAAAAGCTCACCAGAATGCAGGAGACTGCGTTGCTGTGTAAACCCTATCCGATGCAACGCCAGATGGTGTCAGATGTCGTAACATTTGCCCGATGGACATTCTGACAAAGGCGGCTTGAACCATGTGGCGACATATGGTCTAGATAAATCACTGTACACGACAAAATCCGGCTTATTGTCTGGTCATATCAGCGGACAGAACCCTGTCCGCTATTTATATATCATATAACAAAATTTTGCGAATGTCAACAGAATTTTCTGTAATCGTATCAGAAAGGGGCTTTTTTATGCGACATTCCCAATATCTTGCATTGTTTCTGGGAATGACAATGCTTTTCACTGGTTGTCAATCTGCTCAGCCTACAGAAGAACAAATTACAGAAACAGTTAATGTATTTCAGGCACTCCCTTTACCGGATTTATATATTGAAATTCCGGAGGATTATCAGAAAACTTCCTCACAATTTTATGAAGAATATTATGTCAAGGATGATGCAAGCATTATTGTCACAGAGGATACTAGCAGACATGATTACCCCTCTGTTCGTGATTTTGCTGTGGAAGCATTAGCACAATATAAACAGGCTACGAAAAGCCTGAATTATATCGGGGAAGATATGATTCAAAATGAAATTTACAATATTTATGTACTGGAATTTTCTTATACTGTCGCTGATGATGTGCCGGAAATGACCTCTTATGTTGGGTATTTGACAGATGGCAACAGTATGTATATTATCACCTGTTCCGCTGAAAGTCAGAATTTCGCCCAATATAGAGACGGATTCCGTCAAGCAATTGGCTCAGCCAGAATTTCAAGGTAATTGGAGGTTATTTCATGGAAGAATTTGACGCAAAACCTTATTGTGAAGTGGCAATGGAATTCGCTCAAAAGTTTCAAAAATACTTCTCTTATCAGGAAAAAGATGTGGATGAAATGGAAGAAATTCTCGGAATTCTGCATCAGGATTACCAAAATCAGGAACTTTCAGACGAAACACTCCAAAAAATCGCTGTCTTTTTTGGGGTTTATCTCGGACAGATTATGCTTGACAGTAAGCTTTCAGAATGTGGCTATGTGTGGGACGGCGAACAAATTTGTCTGAAAAAAGATGATAAAAATAAAATGTATCCTGTTTCTAAAGTTTACAAAAGAATCGTCAATGGCATTGAAGACAGCGTGAAATCTTTTTATGATGTTGCTATTGCTATCGCTGAGGGACGTTTCCCACACCATTAACGGAGGTTATCGCATGGAAGAACGCAACAAACAACAAGAGGGCTTAACCCTCTTAGGAAATCAGAATACAAAATATCAGTCGGATTATTCCCCCGAAGTTCTCGAAACTTTCCAGAATAAACACCCCGACAGGGATTATTTTGTCAAGTTCAATTGTCCGGAATTTACCAGCCTTTGCCCTATCACTGGACAGCCCGACTTTGCAACGATTTATATTTCTTATGTTCCCTCTGAAAAGATGGTGGAAAGCAAATCCTTGAAATTGTATCTATTCAGTTTCCGGAATCATGGAGACTTCCACGAAGACTGCGTGAATATTATCATGAATGATTTAATTAAACTCATGAACCCGAAATATATTGAAGTATGGGGGAAGTTTCTCCCTCGTGGAGGGATTTCGATTGACCCCTATTGTAATTATGGCATGAAAGGCACAAAATGGGAGCAAGTTGCATGGGACAGATTAACCCATCACGATTTGTACCCTGAAGAAGTCAATAACCGTTAAATCAAAAGGAGGTTTTTACCATGACACAGGAACAGCATGATTTATTGCAGAGTATCATTTCCAATGCCAAAAGATTGGTATTCTTTGGCGGAGCTGGTGTTTCCACGGAAAGCGGAATTCCTGATTTTCGCAGTGCAGATGGGCTTTACAATCAGCAATATGATTACCCACCGGAAACCATTATCAGTCATAGCTTTTTCGTCAGGAATCCAAAAGAATTCTATCGTTTCTACAAAAATAAAATGATTTGCCTTACTGCAAAGCCCAATTCGGCGCATCTCAAATTGGCAGAATTCGAACAAAAAGGCATTCTTTCCGCTGTTGTTACCCAAAATATTGACGGTTTGCACCAATTGGCAGGCAGTCAGAACGTTTTTGAGTTGCATGGAAGTGTACACAGAAATTATTGCATGGATTGTGGTGCGTTCTATGATGCTGAGTGGATTTTACAAACAGACGGTGTTCCCCATTGTGAGAAGTGCGGGGGAATGGTGAAACCGGATGTCGTATTATATGAGGAAGGGCTTGACAATGCCATTGTAGAAGGCGCATTAAAAGCGATTTCACAGGCAGATGTGTTAATTGTTGGCGGTACGTCCTTGAATGTCTATCCGGCAGCCGGATTCCTGCGCTATTTCAATGGGAAACATCTTGTGATTATGAATCGTGATGCCACCCAAGCGGATAACATGGCGGAACTCGTCATTCGTGATAAAATCGGGGAAGCCCTTTCACAAATTACAATTGCATGATTCTCCAAAAGGCAAAAAGCAAACTTTTCTTTGTTGGAAAGTTTGCTTTTTTCATTTTATCAAAGATTAGCAAGAAAACCCCCGCCTCTTAGGCGGGGGATGAATTGCGTCCCACCTATTGACAAAAGTCTCCAAATATGAGATACTAAAAGTAGAATCCTGAAAGGTGGTGAGAAGATGGCAAATAAGGCATATCAATTTCGGATATATCCCACAGAAGAACAAAAATTTCTGTTTGCAAAGACATTCGGCTGTGTCAGACTGGTATACAACTACTATCTGGAACAGAAAATCAAGCTGTACCAGAAAGAAAAAAAGAATTTCTCCTATACAAAATGTTCCAGCGATATGACGGCACTGAAAAAAACAGAAGATTATCTGTTTTTGTCAGATGTGGACAGCATTGCTTTACAGCAGTCGCTCCGCCATCTCGAAGATGCCTTTCAGAATTTTTTCAGCCGTCCGGCAAGCGGATTTCCAAAATTCAAATCCAGACGAAAAAGCCGGAAATGTTATACAACCGTATCTGTAAACGGCAATATTTCTTTAGAAAATGGATATTTGAAACTGCCGAAAGCAGGGCTTGTCAAAGTCAGACAGCACAGACAAATCCCTGATAGCTGGAAATTAAAGTCAGTGACAATCAGTCA
>JAZAUD010000031.1:0-26232 GCA_036373775.1 Oscillospiraceae bacterium
AGAAAGTCTAACTGACACTAAAAATTTTACGTGCTGAATGATTCGTCAGCACAACTGCCTATTTTTACGATTGTCAAGATGCAGTTTCAGTATACCATATTTTTCAGCATTTGTCAAGCAGGGGGACGCAATTCATCCCCCACTTTAGAAGCGGGGGTTTTCTTGCTAACCTTTGATAAATATAATTTCCTGTTGTACTGGTAAAACTGACAAGGGAGATTCTTTTTACAGTAGTTGCATTTTCCGATTGATATTTTTTTAAACTTTGTAATACGCTAATATATGCCTCATCCGTTGTGCGTAAAGTCAAATAGTCCTTTGCATCATCTGGGTTAATTGTCAGGGAAGCAAAGGAAATAACAGAATTTGCAATTTCCTTCCGAAAATTTTCATACAATATCCTGACACAATACACCACCGAAAGAAAGCTTGTCAAGCCAAATGCAACCATAATGACAACCGCAGAGAAACAAACTCGTTTTTGAATTGTAAATGCCATTTCTATTTCCTCCTCTCAACGCCTGTCAATCTTTCTGGTAAGAAGAAAAATCATTTCAGGATTTCTATTCTTATTTCACACCTTTTCTAGGCAGTTGTCAACTATACAAACATCTTCCCCCACCTGATAATGATGAGGGAAGAAATGCCAATTTGGGAGGTCAGCTCATTTTTTACATAATCAAGCGATGATGCAAAATGGAAAGCATTGCTGTATAAGCGTTGAAATACCTGTCATCTGTCAAACTATTCAAGTGCATAGCGAGATTCTTTTCTTGTTCACAGAGGGGAATTTCCAGAGAAAATACCACTCGATTTTCTAATGTTTCGGTTTTCCATTTGCAGTGGTAATTCTTACAAAAAACATTCAGGTATTCTTTGTCGTTGGAGATTGCATCCAAATCCTTAATTTGTAGCCTTCTGTCAGGTTGTTCATTTTCCATTTCCGGCTCAACGCTAATTTCAATCAATGCCGTTTTGTCTTCGGTTTCTTCCAGTATCATTTCAATTCTTTGAAATTTATCTGGTTCAAGCATGGAGACACTAATTCCTGCAAGAACTGCACTCACCAAAGCATTTCTATCCATTTTCACAAACAGATTCTTTGTCTCAAAATCACAGACCGCAAAAATATAGTTATGATACATACGGTTGAGATTCTGAAAAATATCCTCCATCTGTGCCGTCAATGAAAAGCAAACATCCTCAGTAATATTGCTTTCTTGTTCATAAATGCCTTTCAGTACATGCGCCAAACGGTGCATACGGTAACAATTCCCACTCAAAGACCCCATTAAGGTCAGGTCATCCCCTTCCGGTAACTCTTCCAGAAGACGGTAAATGATACGGCAAATGTTTGCTTGCGTATGGGCTGCGGAACTCAAGACCTTTACCACAGGTAAAATCAACTTCAAGGGGTCATCCTGACAGATTACCAGATGAATACCATCTTCCTTCCAATGGTGGAATGTATACTGTGTGCCATCTTCCGGATTGGTAATCTTATCTGTTTTCCAATCATCCACTGATATATCCAAAACATCCGTGATATTCTTGATTTTCGTTTCCTGATTACTCCAGATAACATTCCAATTTTCGTCTGCAATCAAAACGCCTTCCTTATACGTTCCATAGATTTCCTTTAAAACTTTCAATTTCTTTGTGTCCATTTTGCGATACTCCTTTCAAAAAATCGACACTCCTTCCGATTTCCCCTACTCTCATTATACCGCAAAATTCGACAAATGTAAATACGATTTCACTCCGAAATAATAAATTGTGAATTCCTCACAAATTATAGACAAGCATTTTGTAAAAAATGCAGATTTTTGTCATGAAGCGGAAAAAATGTGATATTTTTCCGTCAAAGTACTTGCATTTTTTCTGAAAAAGGTGTAAAATAAGAATGTAAAAAATTTTAGGAGGTAATTCCAATGTCCGTAAAAGTTGCTATTAATGGTTTTGGTAGAATCGGTCGTCTGGCTTTCCGTCAGATGTTCGGTGCTGAAGGTTATGAGGTTGTTGCTATCAACGACTTGACAAAGCCCTCTATGCTGGCTAACCTGCTGAAGTATGACACCGCTCAGGGTGGCTATTCTGGTAGAATCGGTGAGAATCTGCACACTGTAACCGCTGATGATGAAGCTGGTACAATCACAGTTGACGGCAAGACTCTCAAGATTTATGCTGTTGCTAACGCTGCTGAACTTCCTTGGGGTGAAATCGGTGTTGACGTTGTTCTCGAATGCACAGGTTTCTACTGCTCTAAGGCAAAGGCACAGGCTCACATTGATGCCGGTGCTAAGAAGGTTGTTATTTCTGCTCCTGCTGGTAATGACCTGCCTACTATCGTATTCTCTGTTAATGAGAAGACTTTGACCAAGGATGATACCATCATTTCTGCTGCATCCTGCACTACAAACTGCCTCGCTCCTATGGCTAAGGCTCTGAATGACTATGCTCCTATCCAGTCCGGTATCATGAGTACAATTCATGCTTACACTGGCGACCAGATGATTCTTGATGGTCCTCACAGAAAGGGCGATATGAGAAGAGCAAGAGCAGGCGCAGCTAACATCGTTCCGAACTCCACTGGTGCTGCTAAGGCAATCGGTCTGGTTATTCCGGAATTGAATGGTAAGCTCATCGGTTCTGCACAGCGTGTACCTGTTCCGACAGGTTCTACTACAATCCTGACCGCAGTTGTTAAGGGTGCTGACGTTACTAAGGAAGGCATCAACGCTGCTATGAAGGCTGCTGCTTCTGAATCTTACGGCTACAATGAAGACCCGATTGTTTCTTCTGACGTTATCGGCATGAAGTACGGTTCTTTGTTCGATGCTACTCAGACAATGGTAGCTAAGATTGCTGATGACCTCTATGAAGTACAGGTTGTTTCTTGGTATGATAACGAGAACTCCTACACCTCTCAGATGGTTCGCACAATCAAGTATTTTGCTGAATTGGGCTAATCCCTGATTCAATTGCAAATTTTCAACGCTCCTATGGTGTACAAGCCGTGGGAGCGTTTTCTTTTTGTGACGGCATATTTTCAACAAGTCAATCATATGAATGTAACAGTACACCAAAAGGGAGGAGTTTACATTGAAAGGATTGACTTCTGCACAAGCGGATTCCTTACGGAAACAATACGGCACGAACACCCTTAACCAATCCAAACCGCCTAACCCCATCTTGATTTTTCTCAGACAATTCAAAGATGCTATGGTATTGATATTGTTAGGAGCTACCGGAATTTCTGCATTATTAGGAGAATGGACAGACGCTATCACCATTATTGTCATTGTGCTATTAAATGCAATATTGGGATTCATTCAGGAATACCGTACGGAAAAGACCCTTGAAGCCCTGCGAAATATGACAGCTCCCACTGCAAGAGCCTACCGAAACGGCGAACTCCGGCAAATTCCGGCGGAAGAACTCGTTCCCAATGATTTGATAGCCATTGAAGCTGGTGATTGCATTCCGGCGGATTGTATGCTATTGACAGCAAACCGATTATATGTGAATGAATCCATTTTGACCGGAGAACCTGAACCCGTCCCGAAATGTTCCGGTCATGAAGGTGCAGACACTTCCTCATTACATCAGCCTTGGATGGTTTACAGTGGAACGGCGGTCACTCGTGGTTCAGGAACGGCAGAAGTCACCGCCACCGGAAAAAATACACAGATGGGTAAAATTTCCGATATGCTCACGGATGCTACCCCATTGGAAACCCCTTTACAAAAAAGATTGGGCGAATTAGGGAAAGTCCTTGCATTGATATGCATTGGAGTATGTGTGGCAGTATTCGGGGCTGGAGTATTGCGTGGTGAACCTGTCTTTGATATGCTGATGACAGGAATCTCCATCGCCATTGCAGCGATTCCGGAGGGCTTGCCTGCAACAGTGACCATTGCACTGGCATTGGCAGTCAATCGCATGATGAAACAAAAAGCCCTTGTCAACCGTCTGCACAGTGTAGAGACATTGGGCTGTACTTCTGTGATTTGTTCCGACAAAACCGGAACGATTACAGAAAATAGTATGACCGTGACGAAAATTCTGACCTATGAAAATGATTTCGATTTGACCGGAACAGCCCTCCGCATGGATGGGGCTATCATGGAAAACGGAATGCACGTCAATCCCAAAAGTATCAAGGCATTGGAAAGCCTGTTAAAATGCGCTGTCCTCTGCAATAACGGCGAAATCAACGGTACTCCTGTTTCCTCCCGAAACCGTGGCACATTAACAGGCGGTGGCAATTGGAAAGCTGTCGGCGACCCAACAGAAACCGCTTTATTGATTGCATCCGCAAAAGGAGGAATTTCATCTGCAAGCCTGTCAGATTATACCAGAATCGCAGAAGAACCCTTCGACAGTGACACCCGATATATGGCAGTCTTGACATTGAAAGGCAATGCACGGAATGTATTCACCAAAGGTTCAGTGGATGTCATTCTGAAACGCTGTGGATTTGTCCGCACGAAAAATGGGGATATTCCCCTGACGGCATCCATTCAGCGGAAAATTATGGAACAATCCGAACAGCTTTCTAATCAGGCATTGAGAGTATTAGCCTTTGCTGAAAAACGCTGTGAAAGTCTCAATGATGCCAAAAGCAGTATGATTTTCCTTGGCTTGACTGGTATGCTTGACCCGCCCAGACCAGAAGCACGAGAAGCAATCCGAACTTGTGCCAGTGCCTCTGTTCGTACGGTCATGATTACAGGAGACCACAAAAATACCGCCTCTGCCATTGCCAAACAGGCAGGTTTACTCCGTGGCGGTGAAGTCGTGACAGGTGCGGAACTTGACAAAATGTCCGAAAATGAACTTGACCGACGATTACCAAAAATTTCCGTATTTGCAAGAGTGAACCCCTCTCATAAATTACGGCTTGTGAAAGCCTTCCAACGTGCTGGAAATGTCGTCACCATGACCGGAGACGGTGTCAATGATGCACCAGCCATTAAAGCCGCTGATGTGGGTGTTGCCATGGGTTTGAACGGCACGGACGTTGCCAAACAAGCCGCTGACGTGATTCTGATGGATGACAATTTAGCTACCCTCGTGAAAGCTGTCGAAGAGGGGCGGTGTATTTATGCCAATATCCGGAAATTTGTAAGGTATTTACTTTCCTGCAATATCGGGGAAGTTATCACGATGTTTTTGGGGATTTTAATGGGAATGCCTGTGGTATTGTTGCCTGTTCAGTTGTTGCTTGTGAACTTGGCAACAGACGGACTTCCAGCCATTGCCTTGGGATTAGAACCCTCTGACCCCGACAACATGAAAAAGCCCCCACGCAAACCGGATGAAAGCTTTTTTGCAGATGGGCTGTTAAGCCGGATTGTCTGGAGGGGTATCATGATAGGATTGTGTACTCTAGGGGCATTTTCCACGGCTTTACGATTAGGCGGAACGCTTGACGAAGCCCGAACCTGTGCATTATTGACGTTAGTCGCATCTCAATTGATACACGTCTTTGAATGCAAATCCGAACACGGCAACCTTTTCACAATCCGCTATTTCTCCAACTGGAAATTGATAGGAGCTGTCCTGATTTCCGCCGGAATGATGGCAATCGCTGTATGGTTTCCACCAGCAGGGACAATTTTCAAGACTGCGCCTTTACATGATTGGTTACTGTGGCAATCCCTAATTTTCGCTTTTATCGTGCCAGTAATTACCTCCTTGGTCACTGGAAATAAAAAATGAGAAAGTCCCCCATTTCGGGGGCTTTTCTCATGTAATCATCTTGATAGTGATGCTATGGAACATTTTTTCACCAATATATTGATGCATTAAATTTTCATATTCGTGCGCTTTCACATCACCGCCAACACCCAACAATTCAAAAATCACTGTTCCCTCGATAACTTTGTGATGCAGTTCCTCAAAGCCGTTTTTCATGTAAAAGTGCTTTCGTTTGACACGTTCGGCATAGTTGGGGGAATGTTCGTCAAGTTCCTCAATGGCTAGACAAATGCGATTTTCCTTGTAAAGCTTGCAAAGGGCTTGCAATATCCTGCTTCCGATTCCCTGACCTCTCAATTCGCTGGATACCGCCAAATAAAAGATGTACGACAAATTTCCGTCATGCACGATATACAACAGCCCTGAAAATATCTCATCTGCATATATCGCCCAGAAATCGACGTTTTTCCTACCTGATTTCGCCCATAGCATGAGAAACGGCGCACGTTCATTATCAGGGAATGCCGATTGATATAATTGATACAGCGTGAAAAAATTCTTGTAATTCGCTCGTTCAAATTTCAGTTTCATGAACCAATTCTCCTTTATTTCTCATACCATTTCTTTGGTCTTTGGTAATCAATGGTAACATAATTATATTTGCGCTTTTCTTTTTTATCGTTGACTTTATGGCAAGCCATTTTATAATTTTCTCCAATCTGGTTGAATAAAGCCGTTCCGCAGGCGAACACCTGCGCCGTATCATTCAAAAATAAATAGCCAATATTTTGGTAAACAATTTCCACGTCATAAGCTTCCTTGTATCTGGATTTTGGCTGAATGCGGATTTTGACGGAATAATCCCCTACTTCCAGATGAACCGCTTTTCCTTTGCCTTTTTTCTCTTCCTGATGGATGTAATATAATAATGCTTCCAGAAATTTGGATTCTTCATAAGCCGGAATGAGGACTTTCACCTGTTCTTCGAGGAATTTTTCATACTCTTTTTCTTTGTCTTTTGCAGTAGCAGTTAAATCAATATCTTTGGTATCGTCATAGTGATTCGCAAGCATGGAACACACAAACAAAATCACTCCCACAAAAAAGCCAATCATGGCAATATCATTCATTTTATCACATTCTTTCTTTTTCGTATTATAGCACAGCAGGGAATTTTTGTCAAGCGTTGGATTTTCACCGAAAATCTTTTCAGCAACTTGACAACCCCTTGAAAGTGTGTTACAATAAAGATAAGCCCTTTTGAAGGGTATCAAGAATCAGTAGAAGGAGCAAAACTATGGCTGTAAACCGTGTATATGTTGAAAAAAAACCGGAATACGCAACAGAAGCAAAGTCCGTTTGTGGTGACATTCGCACCGCTTTAAGACTGGATGTGACAAATGTTCGTATTCTCAACCGCTATGATGCCGACCGCTTAACAGAGGAAGACTTTCATATGGCAATTCCGACCGTATTTTCTGAACCGGCTGTTGACGTGGTGTATTCTGCACTTCCCGCCCTCAAGGATGGAGAAAGAATTTTTGCAGTGGAGTATCTCGCCGGACAGTTCGACCAGAGAGCCGACAGCTGTGAGCAATGTATTCAGATTCTCACACAAAAAGAACGTTGCCGTGTGCGCAATGCAAGAATCTATATTCTTTCCGGCAATTTGTCGGATGAAGATTTCGCAAGAATCAAGAAGTATTTGATTAACCCTGTCGAAAGCCGTGAGGCAACGCTTGACACGTTCCAAACCCTTGATACCAATTATGACATTCCAACCACTGTCAAAACCTTAGAGGGCTTTATTGGGTTGGATGAATCCGGCTTGAAGGAATTTATCAAAGAATTCGGGCTTGCAATGGATTTGGACGACATTCGTTTCTGTCAGGATTATTTCCGAAATACGGAAAAGCGTGACCCCACTATTACAGAAATTCGCATGATTGACACATATTGGTCAGACCATTGCCGTCATACCACATTCTTGACGAACATTCAGAATGTGGACATTCCCACAGATTATATTCGTCAGACCTATGATAAGTATATTGCAGACCGTCAAGCATTAGGCAGAGAAGAAAAGCCCCTCACTCTGATGGACTTAGCCACCATGGGCGCAAGAAAGCTCAAAGCAGACGGCTTATTGAATGACCTTGACGAAAGCGAGGAGATTAACGCTTGTTCTGTCAAAATCAAGGCAAATATTGACGGAGAAGAAGCAGATTGGATTCTGATGTTTAAGAACGAAACCCACAACCATCCGACAGAAATTGAACCGTTCGGCGGTGCTGCTACTTGTCTGGGGGGTGCAATCCGTGACCCATTGTCCGGACGTTCCTATGTCTATCAGGCAATGCGTGTAACAGGCGCAGCCAATCCCCTTGTACCGATTGAAGAAACCATTGCAGGCAAACTCCCACAGCGTAAAATCACGGTAGGAGCTGCCAATGGTTACAGCTCCTATGGCAACCAAATTGGACTTGCTACAGGTCATGTAGCAGAAGTCTATCATTCCGGCTATGTTGCAAAGCGTCTGGAGATTGGCGCAGTATTAGGTGCAGCTCCTGCCGAAAATATCCGCCGTGAAAGACCGGTTGCAGGTGATGTTGTCATCTTGTTAGGCGGAAAAACCGGACGTGACGGCTGTGGCGGTGCAACAGGTTCATCAAAGTCGCATACCCTTGAATCGCTGGAATCCTGCGGTGCAGAGGTACAAAAGGGCAACCCCCCAGAAGAACGCAAATTACAGAGACTGTTCAGAAATCCCGAAGTCACCAGAATGATTAAACGCTGTAACGATTTCGGCGCAGGTGGTGTATCGGTTGCAATTGGTGAACTGACAGACGGGTTAATCATTGATTTGAATGCAGTCCCGAAAAAATATGAAGGCTTAGACGGTACAGAAATTGCTATTTCTGAATCACAGGAAAGAATGGCTGTTGTCGTTGCGCCGGAAGATGCAGACAAATTCATTGCAGAAGCCAGAAAAGAAAATTTACAGGCTACCAAAGTCGCTGATGTGGTTGATGAACCTCGTCTGAAAATGGTATGGAATGGCAAGACCATTGTTGACCTTTCCAGAGAATTCCTCAATTCCAATGGTGCAACAAAGTACACGGACATTACCATTGAAGAGCCTGTTCCTTCCAACCAAAAAATCCCCACAGATGCACCCGAAAGCTGGAATGATATGATTTCTGACTTGAATGTATGCTCCCAAAAGGGACTTGTGGAAAAATTTGATTCTACCATTGGCGCAGGGACAGTTTTAATGCCGTATGGTGGTATTTATCAGATGACACCTTCTCAGGCAATGGCGGCAAAAATTCCGGTACTCAAAGGCGAAACAAATACCTGCTCTCTGATGGGCTGGGGCTATAATCCGGTTATCAGCTCAGAAAGCCCCTATCATGGTGCAATGCTGGCTGTGGTGGAATCCATTGCCAAGGTCATTGCCGGAGGCGGTCAACGTTCCCACTGCTGGCTGACCTTCCAAGAATATTTTGAGCGTACCCAAAATGACCCGAAACGCTGGGGCAAGCCGTTGGCTTCTCTGTTGGGTGCATACAAGGCTCAATTGGAATTGGGATGCGGTTCAATCGGCGGTAAAGATTCCATGTCTGGCACGTTCGAACACATTGACGTACCCCCGACACTGGTTTCATTTGCAGTATCCACTGCCAATTCTGAAACAATCGTTTCCACAGAATTCAAGAATGCAGGCGATAAAGTCATTTTGCTGACACCTGAATATGATGAAAACGGCTTGCCGAATTTCGACAGTCTGCGCAAAACATTTGACAAGATGGAGCAAATCATTGCTGATGGTCGTGCAAAAGCTGTTTGGACGGTTGGCTATGCCGGAGTTTCTGAAGGTATCGCTAAAATGTGCTTTGGTAATCAGTTGGGATTCCATTTCACAGCGAAACTTTCACCGGAAACATTGTTTACACCCTGCTATGGTTCATTCATTGTGGAATTGAATGGTGATGCACAAAGTGATGAGACTGTCATTGGTGAAACTACCAACAAATACCAAATTGATACCATTGACTACTCTGTTTCTTTGGATGCTCTTCAAAAATTGTGGGAAGGCAAGCTCGAAAGCGTGTTCCCCTGCCGTATCCAGACCACGGACGAAAAGCCCGAAGCCTACAGTTTTGAAGCCGAAAAACGTCACATTTCCACGGTTCATGTTGCCAAACCTCGTGTATTGATTCCGGTCTTCCCAGGGACAAACTGCGAATACGATACCGCCAGAGCTTTCGAAAAAGCCGGCGCAATCGCAGACACGCTCATCATTCGCAACCTGTCCGCCTCTGACATTGAATCCTCTGTCAAGGAAGCCGTCAAGAAAATCGAAAATTCTCAAATCATCATGATTCCAGGGGGATTTTCCGGCGGTGACGAACCGGAGGGAAGCGGTAAATTCATTACAGCATTCTTCCGTAATCCCGAAGTCAAAGAAGCCGTGCATGAATTACTGCAAAAACGTGACGGCTTGATGTTGGGTATCTGTAACGGTTTCCAAGCATTGGTAAAACTCGGACTTGTGCCGTTTGGTGAAATTGTCGATATGACGGACGACTCCCCGACATTGACATTTAATACCATTGCAAGACACCAAAGCATGATGGTGAATACTCGCATTGCATCCAATCAATCCCCATGGTTAGCAGATTCTCATGTTGGTGATATTCATACTATCCCGATTTCCCACGGTGAAGGGCGTTTTGTCGCACCGGAAAGCCTGATTCAGCAACTCGCTAAAAATGGGCAGATTGCAACACAATATGTTGACATTGAGGGCAATCCTTCCATGAATATCCGTTATAATCCCAATACCTCTATGTGTGCGATTGAAGGCATCACTTCTCCAGATGGTCGTGTCCTCGGAAAGATGGGACATTCCGAACGTAAGGGAATTGACATCTGCAAGAACGTCGCCGGCGCAAAAGACCAGCATATCTTTGAAAATGGTGTCAAGTATTTCCTGTAATCCGCTGATGTTTTAACATCCTCTGTTGACAGAAAGAAGGGTATCTAATGGATAATTTCATTCATCAAGGAATTCCACCTAAATTGATTGTTGCCATTGTTGCAAAAGTTTACAAAACTATCCTAAAAGGTGAAAGTGAAGCATCTGCCGTTCAGATAGCATCCCAGAAATTTAACTTACCAGAAGATACAATCTTTGCAATTTGGCGCAAATATAAAGATTAAACCTAACCAAATCAAAAGCTCCTGATGTATTTCAGGAGTTTTTTTGTCGAATTTACAAAAAGTTCATGCAAAATTAACAGTTTTTTTTTTTTTGATATAATTTGTGTACAGAATAAACAAATTCGATTGGAGGGTATTTTATGTTTGATGAAGATGAAGGAATCGGCGCATTAGTGATAGGAATAGTGCTTTTTATCATCACTTGTATTGCCAGTCATTTTTATTCGCCTTGGGATTCGGGCGAAAGAACTTTAAACACAACACTGCTTATGTATGGAGTAACAGACATCTATGATTTTATGATGTGTTCTAAAGCTGAAATTGGAGAAATTTTTAATCCTAAAACACTTACACTTGTCAGCTTTATGACAATCCAAAATCTTCTTTTTTATCTCATTTCTAAAAAATATGAAATTGAGAATCTTATTTTACGATGTATTTTAGGATACCTATATGAAAATATATTTTCATACTTTACTTGTGTAATTTCTTGGAATTATACTTCAAAGATTTGGGATTTTTTTTATTCAAATGCAAACAATCCTATTATTTTAGGTATATTGATAATCTTATCAATCGCCATATTCCCTGAAATTTTACACGCTGGTATGTACTTTTTTTCACTTCTCCTTTATCAAACTGTTTATTACCATAGCGTCATATTGAATGTTACAACTGAAGCTGCAAAAGTTATTTTTGCTCTTATTTATGTTATTATTGCTATATTTATTATAGAATTGATAATGGACAAGATTTCTGAGCTTATCCTTCGTTGCCTTCATTTGATTGATTGAAAGAGGTGCTGTTATGCCAGAATTAAAAGAACAAGAAAAAAGACCCAACATTGTAATGGGAGAACCCAAATTATTTTTGGAAGACGAAAAAAAATTACCAGCCTCTTCAAGCAGTGATGATTTAGCCACTATCAATGATATGAGAGTTTTGGAAATGATAATTCGTTATGATAAAGAAAGCAGAATGAAGTTACTTAACAAGAACAAAGAATTATACAACGGTTTTGTAAGCCAAGATAGAGCATCCAAATTATCTGCTACATTTCAAAAACTTAACCTAAAATTACCTGAATTTTTTTATGAGTTAAGATATTATCTTAGTTCTTTTCCAGCTAAGTGGCTATTGGGTCTTCTACTCATCTTCTTTGCGATAAATTATATGTATGCAACTATATTTGAAATATATAGTGATAGTACTGCAAAAATTTTCGTGGCTATGGTCTGGGTCATTAGTAATCTTATAGTTTTTGTTGACATCGCAATTGAAAAACATAATGAGCGTGTGAAAGTTGCAAAACTTTTATATGATGTTGAAATAGAAATTGATGAACTCAAAAACGAATTAGCACAATACTATGAAAAATATGACAGTATTCCCGAAAAACTCCGAAATGCAGAGGGAATGTATCACATTTGGCTGTTAATGAAAGACTACCATTATTCACTGACAGAAGCAATTCAAGAAGCAAGCAAAAAAAATTCTATCGCAAAACAACTACAAATCGAAATTACAGATAGTGATTTAGAAGTGATTGCTCAACCAGATAAAAAATGGAAATTTCAAGAAACAGATGAACTATTGAAAGAAGATAAAAACTAATCGAAAAGCTCCCCCAATCGGAGGAGCTTTTTTGATACTACCATCAAAATGATTCAATCGACAATTTCCACTTTCATAAGGTTGGTCATGCCGGAAATTCCGAGCGGTACACCAGCAGTAATGACCACCAAATCCCCTGTGACAACAAGCCCCTGTTTTTTGGCAGCCTGAACGGCATTCGCAAAAAGGGTATCTGTGTCGGTTGCTTCATCAATAACATAGGGAGTCACACCCCAGCTTAAATTCATTTTGCGCTGGTTGGCGGAATCCGTGGTACAAGCCAAAATGGGAACAGCGGGACGATATTTGGAAATCAGTCGGGCAGTTTGTCCACGTTTGGTGACGGCAATAATCGCCTTTGCGTTGAGGTCGTGTGCAGTGGTAACAGCTGCATGAGCGATACCTTCTGCAACAGAAGCATTCATATTTTCCTTACGAGAGGCGAATTCATGTTTATAGTCAATATTGCCCTCTGTAGTGGAAGCAATCAATTCCATAGTACGAACGACTTCCACCGGATATTTACCGGCAGCAGTTTCACCGGAAAGCATAACAGCACTTGTACCGTCATAAATTGCATTGGCAACGTCTGTAATTTCCGCACGAGTGGGGCGAGGATTGGTAATCATAGACTCCAGCATCTGTGTGGCGGTGATGACCTGTTTTCCGGCATTATAGCCCTTTTGAATCAATTCTTTCTGAATTGCCGGAATTTGTTCGAATGGAATTTCTACACCCATATCCCCACGGGCAACCATAATCCCATCAGCCGCTTCCAGAATTTCATCAATGTTATGGACACCATCAATATTTTCAATTTTGGCAATGATACGCACATCAAACCAGCCTAAACTTTCCGTGAATCTTCTCAAATAAATAATATCCGCAGCGGAACGCACAAAGCTTGCTGCAATGAAATCATACCGCATCTTTGCGCCAAATTCGAGGTCACTCATATCAGCATCACTCAAATAGGGCATAGAAAGACGAACCCCCGGAACATTGATTCCCTTATTATTGGAAAGCTTGCCACCGTGGATAATCCGGCATACAATATCCGTTCTTGTGATTTTTTCCGCTACCATCTCGACAGCCCCGTCATTGATTAAAATTCTTGTTCCAGGGGTGACATCCTGCGGAAGTCTTTCAAATGTCACACTGCCGACTTCATTAGTACAGGGAATATCTTTGGTTGTGAGGGTATAAGTATCGCCGTCCATGATTTCGACAGGTTCGTCATTCACGAAACGACGAAGGCGGACTTCTGGTCCTTTGGTATCAAGCATGGTTGCAATGGGAAGCCCCAATTCCTCACGCAATTTTGTGACCTCTTCAAAGCGTTGCTTGTGCGTTTCATAATCACCATGGGAAAAATTGAATCTTGCGACATTCATTCCAGCAAGCATCATTGCACGGAGAACATTTTCATCATCCGTAGCTGGTCCAATGGTACACACAATTTTTGTTTTTCTCATAAATTCATCTCCATTCTATTTCATTGCTGTTCTGTCAAAAACAGTCAACACATTTCCATTATAGCATAGCATTTCCGGATATGCAAGTACAATTTGTGAATCTTTTGTCAATCTGCTCAATTTCGGCATATTATGCAAATTTCGCTTACAATTTTAGGCATAACTCACAAAAAGGCACTGTCAAAATGACAGTGCCTCATCAGTTACATCAATTATTCCTCATCCTCATCAGCATTGCTTTCTTTGAGTGCTTCTCTGATAGAAAGGGAAATACGCTTATTTTCAAGGTCAATATTGGTGATTTTTACCTGAACTTCATCGCCAACTGCTACGACATCCTTGACATTCTCCACACGGCTGTTATCCAGCTGAGAAATATGAATCAGACCGTCTACGCCATCAATAATCTGCGCAAATGCGCCGAAAGATGTAATAGAAACAATCTTAGCAGTCACAATATCACCATTCTGGTATTCACTCTTGAACTTTTCCCAAGGGTTGTCCTCTGCCTTCTTGTAACCAAGGGAAATGCGGTCATGTTCCTTATCCAAGGACTTAATATAAACCTTGAGAACATCCCCAACAGAAACAACTTCCTTCGGGTGCTTGATACGATTCCAAGAAAGTTCAGAAATATGAACCATGCCATCAATACCGCCAAGGTCAACAAATGCGCCATAGCTTGTCAGGCTCTTCACTTCGCCTTCATATTCCTTACCCTTTTCGGCAGTTTCCCAGAATTTCGCCTTAGCAGCTTCTCTTTCCTTCTGGCTTACCTTCTTGATAGAGCCTACTGCGCTTCTCTTGCGAGCTTCAGGAGCTTCAATGATAACGAACTTCACAGTTTCGCCCTTCATCTTTTCCAGTTCAGCATCTCTGGGCTGACCAGTCTGAGAAGCCGGAATGAATACACGAACGCCTTCATAGTATACATTGATACCGCCCTTGACAGCACCAGCCACAACAGCTTCCAGAACAGTGCCTTCTTCCTTAGCCTTGACAACCTTGTCAACACCAGCCTGTTCGTCAACCTTCTTCTTAGAAAGAGTCACAACGCCCTCTTGGTCATTGACCTTAATCACAACCAAATCCAATTCGTCGCCTTCCTTAACCAGTTCAGCAGGGTTGTTCTTGGTCGGGTCGCTGCTCAGCTCATCAGCCGGAACAATACCAGTCTGCTTTACACCAAGGTCAACGAGAACCTCACTGGGTTTCACCTGCATGACAGTACCCTTCACACGGTCACCGTTACGCAGTTTCTTCAAAGTCTCCTCAACTGCCTGTGCAAAGTCAACCTCTTCCTCGTTTGCATCCTTTTTCAGAATTTCTTCCATAGTATCAACTACCTCCTTAATGATATGAGCAGGTGTGGAAGCACCAGCCGTAATGCCGATTTTCTCAGCATCTGATAGGTCTAAAGTGTCAAGCTCGTCCGCATTCTCTATATGGTACGCTCTGCAATAGCCTGAGCAAATGTCATACAGTTTGACGGTATTGGAACTATGTTTTCCGCCAATGACAATCATCAAGTCAGACTTCTTCGCAAGTTCTGCGCTGTCCGCCTGTCGCTGTGCTGTTGCAGTACAGATTGTGTCATATACAACTAGATTCGGGTTATCCTTAGGAAGAACCTTTAAACACTCTCCCCATATTATATTATTATACGTTGTCTGTGCTAGAATTGCAAGCCTTTTTTCGGAATTTTTCTCAAAATAAGCGTTTAGCACAAAATTATCTTTAAAAACAAAATAATTTTCGTCACAATGACCAACAATTCCCCGTACTTCTGGATGGGTTTCATCACCGGCAATCAGCACAGTATATCCCTCTGCGGTTTTCTCTTCTGCGATTTTGTGAATTCTTGCCACAAATGGACAAGTTGCATCAATGATGGGGTTTCCCTTTTTTTCGATTTCGTCATAGACTTTTTTTTCCACTCCATGGGAACGAATCACAACATATTCCCCTTCTTGGAGTTCGGAAACGTCCTCAATAATTCTCACTCCTTTGGCTATCATATCATTCACAACGTCCTTATTATGAATGATAGAACCCAAAGTTGCAACGTGTTTCCCCTCTTTCAGTGCTTGATATACCATCTGTACGGCTCTATCCACTCCAAAACAGAAACCGGCGAACTTGGAAACGGTAATTTTCGGCATCAGGATTCCTCCTTTTCTTCGGAATGTAATGGAAGTGCGGGCGGTTCGTCTACCAATTCATGAATACTATCCATGATGGGAGCTAACACATCTTTTTTGAGTTTCCGCAATAAATCACGGTCGGAAAGATTGGGGTCAATTGCCAATGTTCCGGCTGGAATGGGCTTGCCAATTCTCACGATAATTTGACTGCGGAAATGAAGCTTTTCGCCTTTGAAGCTAATCCCCACCGGAATGACATCTGCTCCGGCTTTGGAAGCAATCAGGGCAACACCGCTTTTTCCTCTGCCAACCCTGCCATCTTTACTGCGTGTACCTTCCGGAAAAATTAAAAGGTTTCGTCCGCCCTTTACGGTTTCAATTGCCCTGTCAATGGCTGCGGTGTCGCCTTTTCCACGCTCCACAGGAAATGCACCCAAATTCCGGATAAGCCACGCAAAAGCCGGCTTTTCAAATAATTCTGCCTTCGCCATAAATCCGAATTTTCCCCTTCCTGCTATTGCAATCAAGACAGGGTCAGCATAACTGCGGTGATTGGAGGCATAAACAAAATTTTTGCCCTTGGGGATGTTTTCTCTCCCTTCAATTTTCAGATTGAACCAAAGATGAAAAACCACCCATGCAAGTCCTACAATAAAATGATAAAACAAGGTAACTCCTTTCAATCCAGTGTTTCACGGATTAAGGCGGTAATTTTCTCCACTACTTCATTGAAACCCATCCTTGAAGAATCCACCAGAACGGCATCTTCTGCCTGTTTCAGAGGTGCAATGCTTCTATGCATATCGTTATAATCACGTTGTTTGATGTCGTTCAAAACCTCTTCATAAGTAGGGCAATCGGGCTTTTCCTGCAATTCCAGATAACGACGGCTTGCACGTTCTTCGGCGGATGCCGTCAGGAAAATTTTCAAGTCTGCATGAGGCAATACCACCGAGCCAATATCCCTGCCATCCATGATGATATTATTTTCATTGGCAATTTTTTTCTGCAAGTCCAATAAATGCGCCCGCACTTCCGGAACGGCGGAAACCTTAGAAGCTGCCATGGAAACTTCCGGACTTCTGATATAATCCGTCACGTCCTCACCGCAAAGCATGACACGCTGTGAGCCACCAATAAATTTCAATTCTACGTCAACTTGTTCAATTTTATCAGCAATTCTTTCCGCATCAAAACACTCACTGCGGATGGCAAATAAGCCAATTGCCCGATACATTGCACCAGTATCCACATGAATAAATCCCAACTCCCTAGCCACTGCCTTTGAAATACTGCTTTTTCCTGCGCCACTGGGCCCATCAATTGCAATGTTCACTGTTTTCATAATCATTTCTCCCTTTCATCCCTGACAATTTACCGCCGAAAGATAGGCTGTTGACCATGCAATCTGTAAATTGAATCCGCCTGTATAAGCATCACAATCCAGCACTTCTCCGGCAAAATATAATTTTGGTATCAATTTGGATTCCATAGTTTTTGGGTTGACCTCTTTACAACAGACACCACCCCTTGTAATAATTCCCTCTTCCATGGGGCGAGTCCCACGAACGGTAAAAGCGAAATCTTTCAATTCCTTCACAAGTTTCAGGCGGTTTGTTTTCGTGAGGGAATTTGCCTTTGTATGGGGGTTGATTCCACACCTGCCAATCAATGGCATCACCATGTTAGAGGGGACTAATTTCCGCAATAATGAGGGCAATTCCTTATTTAATGCGCCTGCAATCTCCCTTTGAATGCGCTGGTCTAACTGTTCGGAGGTCAATGCCGGTTTCATATCAATATGGAGCGTGAAAGTTCCCTCTCCTTCCATATGTGCAGAAGCACTCAACACCAAAGGACCCGATACCCCGAAATGGGTAAACAACATTTCGCCCAATTCACTGTAAAGGGGCTTTCCGTCACGTTTCAGGGTCAAAGTAACGTTTTTCAGGGAAATACCCATCATCTCGGCGCAGTCCCTCTCCAACGTCTCCAACGGCACGAGGGAAGGCTTCAACAGCGTAATGGTATGACCTGCTTTCTGTGCGAGACGATAGCCGTCACCCTCTGAACCTGTCGCCGGATATGTCGAACCACCAGCGCACAAAATCACACTATCCGCCAATATCTCACGATTTCCACAGCGCACCCCACAACAGACACCATTTTCCACCATAATTTCTGTGGCGGTATCATGAAGGATTTCCACATTCAGCCGTCTCATTTCGCTTGCAAGCGTTTCAGCGATTTCATTTGCTTGGTCGCTCATGGGGAATACTCTGTTCCCTCGTTCGGTTTTGAGCTTCACACCTAAATTCTCGAAATAGTTCATAATATCCTGAGAATTGAAAGAAGCAAACGCACTGTATAAAAATCTGCCATTTCTTGGAATATTTTTCATAAGGGTATCCGTGTCGCAGTTGTTGGTTAAATTACAGCGTCCCTTTCCGGTAATGCGGAGCTTTTTTCCTAAGCGGTTATTTTTCTCAATGAGAATGACTTTCTTTCCCATTCCAGCGCACTGCACCGCTGAAAAGCATCCTGATGCACCACCGCCAATAATGACAACGCTCATGAATTCCCCTCCAATAATTTCCGGCGATAGGCTAATAAAGCTTCTCTTCTGTCCATGGTCTGCTGTGTACGGATGACCCATGCAGTACCATCCCATTGAAGGCAATCGCCTTCTTTGGCATTTTCGGGTAAAAATTTCCGCAACACGTCCAGAAATGTCCCGTCCTCTTTTTCAAGGACAGCGCATTCCCCCTCAAACCTATCAATACTATACATCAAAAACACACCCATTCCATACTTTTCTATAAATCGCTATTCGCCATTCTGTTGGTTTTTCACCTTTTTATAATTTTACCCATTTGTTTTATCCCCTTAGCCTTATTCACCTTTTCCAGAAGTGACAATTTTCTTTTGTTTGGTATCAGCATCATAGAGGAAAACCACGTCTCCTTCTTCGGCGGTAATATGTACCTCATCTGTGTAAGCCCTCAGATGTTCGAGGGTACTTTGTGCCGGATGACCGTATTTATTGTCAACTCCGCAAGAAATCCCCACATATTCCGGTTGCACTTCTGCAAGGAAGGCTTCACCGGAAGATGTATCACTTCCATGATGTCCGGCTTTGAGGAAATCCGCTTTCAGAAAATGTTCCGGCAAATCAACACTGGATGCAACCACGGTTTTTTCTTCGGGGAGTTCCATATCTCCGGTGAAAATGCACACAACATCATCATATTGCACACGCAATACCAATGACGTATTATTCAAACTTGCGGAATGTTCCGAAATAGGAGCTAATACCGTGATATTTGCATTGCCTAAGGTGAAAGTATCACCTGCTTTCATGGTCTGATAGGTTGCCCCGCTTGCCTCAATGCCCTGCAAATATTTCTCATAAACCTTGGTAGTTGGCAGAATACTTTCAGGGCAGATGGATTCAATCACCGTTTTGGGCTTGACTGCACTCATGACTTTTGGATAACCGCCGATATGGTCAGCGTGTAAATGTGTGGTGGCAGCATATTCCAATTCCGTGACGTTCTGCGCCTGTAAATAGCTGATAATTTTATTAGCGGATTTGGATTCCGCAGCATCAATCAACATGGCTTTTCCGTCCGCCATGACAAGAATGCTGTCACCCTGTCCCACGTCAATGACGTGTACTTGAAATTCTGCATCTGAAACAGTGAAATTGTAATCTTGTGGGATTTCCTCATCACCGTCAAAAATTTGCAGGCTGTTTTGTTGTTCTGGTTGTTGCTGTGTCTGTTCCTGACGACCAGCATATAAAGCAATTCCAATTAAAACGATAATCAGAATGACATAAATCACTGAATTTCTGGATTGATTTGGATTTTTGTTAATTTTCTTGTTTGATTTTTCAGCCACAGCAAACACCCTTTCTATGATTTCATTTTTTTCAATTTTCGTTCGTCAAGCTGTTCTTTTGTCATGAGAACCCTTCTAGGCTTTGCGCCTTCATATGCGCCGATAATCCCCATTTTTTCGAGTTCGTCCATGATTCGAGCCGCCCGTCCATAGCCCAACCTTAACCGCCTTTGTAGATTGCTGGTGGAAGCCTGTCCGGCATATACTACCACTTCAATTGCCTGTTCAATCAAATCAGCATCTTCATTCCCCTCAGAACCTGAATTACCATTATTTTCCTTTTCATCTATAGGAGTTGCCACGGTGAGTTTATCGACTTCTTCCATGATGGCTTCATCATATTCACTGGTACATTGAGCCTTGACGAATTTGACGACCTTTTCAATTTCACCAGTGGAAACATAACATCCCTGCACTCTGACAGGTTTCGGCTGACCGTTCGGCAAATACAACATATCGCCGTTGCCTAATAAAGTTTCTGCACCGCCTGTATCAAGGATAACTCTGGAATCAATCTGCGACTTGACAGAAAGCGCAATTCTGCTGGGAATATTGGCTTTAATCAAACCAGTGATAATATTCGCCGTTGGTCTTTGGGTTGCAATAATCAGATGCATTCCGGCAGCTCTCGCCAACTGTGCCAGACGACAAATGGAATCTTCTACTTCCTTCGATGCGGTCATCATCAATTCCGCTAATTCATCAATACAAATGAGAATCTGTGGCATTTTCTGTAACGATTTATTCCTTTTGCAGAGCTGATTATATTCTTCCAGATTTCGGACGCTATGTTCAGCGAAAATATCATAGCGTTTCAGCATTTCCTGCACCGCCCAACCCAATGCACCGGCGGCTTTTTTGGGGTCTGTGACGACTGGTATCAATAAATGGGGAATACCGTCATACACACGGAATTCCACAATTTTCGGGTCAATCAGAATCAACCGCACTTCATCTGGTGAGGCATGATAGAGAATGCTCATAATAATGGAATTGGTGCAGACGGATTTTCCCGAACCTGTCGCCCCTGCAATAATCATATGTGGCATTTTGGCAATATCGCCAATGATGATATTTCCGGCAATGTCTTTCCCCACTCCGAACGTCAATTTACTTTTGGATTCCATAAACTCTTTGGATTCCAGCAGTTCACGCAGAGAAACAGTATCCCTTACTTCGTTCGGGACTTCAATTCCGATGGCAGGTTTCCCCGGAACAGGTGCTTCAATGCGTACCCCATCCGCCGCAAAGTTCAAAGCAATATCATTCGCTAAACTTGTGACACGAGAGACTTTCACACCTGCGGCAGGCTGTACCTCATAACGAGTGACAGAAGGTCCTCTTGCAATGTCAGTAATTTTTGCTTCCACATTAAAGCTATTCAGAACATCACGAAGAATATCAGCCTTTTCACGGATTTCACTTTTGGTTTTGGGGTCATTGGCATTCGTTTTACCACGATTCAGATAATTGATAGGCGGCAATTGATAGGGACGGTCAGAGGAAACGACTTTTGTTTTTTTGGCTTCCTGTTCAATTTCATTGACAGTTTCCTGTTTTTGTTCTTTTTTGGTTTTCTTTTTAGGTTTGGTGGTAGCCTTCTGAATTAACTCATCCAGCTCCTCATCTTGCGCAACAGACTTAGGAGCTTTCGCCGACGGTTCAGGGGGGATTGGTACATCAATCGGAATATCAATGCTGTTCGGGTCATATTTGGGGGCTTCTCTTGAAAAATTCACGTCAAGCAATTCATCCTGAACAGGCTGATTTTCGGGCTGTGGTTCGGGTGGCTGAGGTTCTTCCTGAAAATAGGGAATTTCTTCAAATTCTTCGGGTGGTTCTTCGGTGTACTCCTCGTCATAGTCGTCATATTCTTCATAATCGTCATATTCTTCATAAGGGATTTCCCCTCTTGCTTCCTGAATTGCCTGATGCATACGCAAAAAGGGGGAACTAATCCAATCTATCAAATCAGAAAGACTTTTCTTTGTGACAAACATCACACTCACAAACAATAACAGACAAATGGTAATTTTTGAGCCAACGTCCCCCAATGCCAATTGTAAGGGGTATACAATCACACTCAAAACCCCTCCACTGCTCCATGTTTGCCCTTTTTGATACAATAATGTGATAGCTTCGCCAAAAGTGCAATCTTGCAAACGTCCGCCCCCGAACATGGTTTCTAAGAATGCGCTTGCGAAGGCTGTCGCCCATACGACGTGCATACTACGGTTGAGAATTTTCTGCTTGGTTTCGTCCTTATCCAGCATGATTGCAACGTAGCAAAGAGCTGGCGCAATAATCAGAAGTGACCAGCCAAAAAGCCCCTTCACAATCCGGTGAATCACAAGCCATCCACTGCTCCCCTGTATCAATGCCAATAATAACAATAATACAGCAATCGAAAATAAGATGATTGCAACATTTTGATTCGGGCTTTCTGGACGTGAAGAAAAATTCTGGTCTCGGGAGGATGCTTTTTTTGCTCCGGAATTCTTTTTCTTTTCAGCCAAAACATACTCCTTTCATGTTTCTATCAATGTACCATTCCAAAAATGCTGTATCCTACTACAACAAGCCCCAGAATCAGGGTATAAATTGCAAAGTACTTGAATTTATTCGACTTCACTAACAAATCTACCATTTTGATTGCACCAATGCCGACAATTGCAGATACAATAAACCCTACCACAAACAAGGGAAACTGCTCCATAGAAAGAGCGTTTGCTTCCGCAGCGTCCTTGATTTCCACTAAACATCCGGCTAAAATGGTAGGAATTCCCAGCATGAACGAATACTTGACAGCGGTATCACGATTCATCCCCACAAACAACCCACTGCAAATGGTTGAACCGCTTCTGGATACCCCCGGAAGTAATGCCACCGCCTGAAATAATCCCACGATTAAAGCATCTTTCCAACTAATGTCAGCAGGAGTTTTCACGGTTTTGTCATCCTTCACACGGTCAGACAAAAACAAAATCACGCTTGTGTACAGGAAAAAACATCCTAATGCAATCAAATATTTTTCTGCGACTCCCTCAATGAAATCACGGATAAAATAAAACGGCACTAACACCACAAGGGAAACTATCATCATGTAAAGCATATTCCGTTCCGGATTGCCTAAGCCCTTCTTGAAAAGCTGTCCGGTGAAAAGGTCTTTCACCATTGCCCCGCCTTCTTTTGCCAAGGCTACCACGGTACTTTTGAAAGCGATACATACCGCTAACAATGTCCCTAAATGCAGAAAGGCGGAAAAAAGAAAATTATTCCCTTCTCCTGCATTGCCGGAAATGTGCGTATAAAGCATTAAATGTCCCGAACTTGAAACCGGTAAAAACTCCGTCAAGCCCTGAACAATTCCCATCAAAATCGCATCCAATAACGTCATAAGTAAATATCTCCTTTTTCTGTTTATATATCTATCTATGTAAAGAGCCGTGAAAATCGGCTCATTGTTTTCAGTCAGGGTAACGTTTCGGGGTGGATTCAATCAAATCATATAACCCCTGCATAGCATCACTCAGGCTTCCCAGATGGTCAATCAATCCCAATTTTACCGCCTGTTCACCAGACACCACAGAGCCAACATCCGTGGCTAATTCTGTTGTATTCATCATCAGCCCACGAAATTCCTTTTCAGAAACTTTGCTTTCCCTCAGCACAAAATCAATGATTCTGTCCTGAATGCGGTCAATATAGCTCAGACTTTGCGGAACGCCTAACATCATCCCATTCATGCGGACGGGGTGAATCGTCATGGATGCAGACGGCACAATATACGACTGCTTCGCACTCACCGCCAACGGCACACCAATCGAATGACCGCCCCCCACCACAAGCGAAACTGTCGGAGTTTTCATGCCGGAAATCAATTCCGCAATAGCAAGCCCTGCCTCGACATCTCCGCCGACGGTATTCAGGATAATTAAAAGCCCCTCAATGCTTCTATCTTGTTCAATGGCGACTAATGCCGGAATAATGTGTTCATATTTCGTGGTTTTGTTTTGTGCAGAGAGTTCAAAATGCCCCTCTACCTGCCCGATAACGGTCAAACAGTGAATGAGATGCTTTGCATCTGCGGACGAAATCGCCGGAATGATTTCGCTTTTCTCCACGACTTTTTCCGTTTCCTCTGCTGGTTCGGGGATGTCTTCCGGTGGATGGTATTCCCCAAGATTACGGTCTGACATGATTTTCCTGCTCCTTTCGTGAATACTGTTATTTTCAGTATACCGGAACAGTGCCGAAATATGCACTGGAAACAGCTATTTTTATTATAGCACATTTTTAGGAAATGTCAAGCGAAAAACAGCATATTTAGCAATTTAATACATCATCCACCAATAATCATAGACTTTCTTATAATTCGAACCTCTCAGTTTAAAATTCCAGCTTTTCCGGATTTTCCGGTTGGAAACTTTTTTTAGATAACCGGAAGCATCTCCTCTGCCGTGACTTCTGTATGCTCTCTTATAGTAAAGGATGGGGCTTTCATCCCATGGAAAATGATATGTCCGTTTACCATGTTCATCCATACACATTGGATGGGACGGGTAGGGATAATGATGACAAATTTCATCTAATTTTATCATTTGTTTTCTTTTTCGTTCTCTCTGGTGTCTCCTGTAAGCACGATTCCGCATGAAAGACCTCCCTTTTCGTACAAGCACAAAAGAGCCTTGCAACAAGGCAAGACCCTTTTTGACAAAATTATTCCTCTGCATCTTCGGGGGCAATCACCAGCAAAGCCACTTCTTCGGGTTCGTGTGTACCGTCTTCCAGTTTCGGGAGAACTTTGCTGATTCTCTCAATCACATCTAGAACAAAGCTGACCTGTGCGCCAACATCATCCGCCGTCATGTTCTGTTTTGGGTAAACCTGACCGAAACGGCAGAGAATCATACGCTCTTCCACGTCCAGAAAGACACTCCCGACAGGGTTCAGCATATTAAGTACATTCACCATTCTCAAAATCTTGTCAAACAATCGCTCTTTAATTTTGTACTGTAAAGCGGTGAATACCACAATCATGGTATCATCTGTATCAATATGGATAGTGGCATATTGACTGGTTTCCAGTTCCACATCACTGCGGAATACATTTTCAGCGGTTTCGTATTTCCAATTGACATCTTTAAAAAATTGTTTGGTTGCCTGATAACCTGTATTCATGGTATTATTCTCCTTTTTTGTCGTTGATTTCCTGCATGAGTCTTTCGAGTTCGGAATTGACTTTAGCATCCGTCAAATCAGCCCGACATTTCCGAGCTTCTGCGAGTTTGGCACGAATGGCATTGACCTGCCCTGCGAGTGTTGGCACTTGTGCAGAGGTACTTTCCAAAGCTTCCTTACAGGATAAAATTTCTTCTTCTGCATGAACTTTTTCTACTAGGGCATCTCTTGCAGAATCGGTATTTCCCTGCATCAATGCATTTTTAGCAGTTTCTTCACATTGTGTGGCTCTTCTGCGAGCTTCTGCCAAATCCGTAGCCGTATTTTGGGTTGCAAACGTAATTCTCTCCAATTCCTTCATGGAATGTTGTAATTCCTGTTCCAAATCGCTGATAATCTGACGAATCATTTTTTCCGGATGTTCCGCACGGTCAATCAGTTCTTTGATATTGACTTTCAGGATTTCCCCAGCCTGTGAAAAACGCTCCATAAAAAAGCCGTTACTGAAAACTTATAAAAAGTTATAAAAGTAAACTTCTATGTTTCATTCCTTGTTCAACGTGTCCATTTTTGATATGATTGCTCATAATCTACTCATGTTTGGTGTGACACTCCAAAGGCGTAAATTCCCCACTAACGTATGGGTACATATACACAAATCAGAGAAGTTGATATTTGTGTATTGGATTTCACATCTTTCTTTTTGACATTTATTTTTACATCTTTCTGTTCCACATCCTAAACTTCCTGAACTACAGACCTTTCTGCTTGACCGTCAACGGCTTTCCGTGTTTAGACAGCGAATGGCTACGCTGTGACCAGAGGGCTGTTCTGCCCTTATCATAGGTGGAATGATTACCCCTAATCCATTCTCCTTTCTCCATATTTACACCTGCCATCATCGCTTGGTTTTCGCATAGGCTGTGCATGTTTCCAGACATCTCACTGTCCGTACTCTTCTCTTTCATTATAACATAAAAATTTCC
>JAZAUD010000032.1:0-25858 GCA_036373775.1 Oscillospiraceae bacterium
AAACCATTCAACCACGCATTTTGCAATGGAACATCATATTCATCAATCAGAATAATGACCTTCTTATCATAAAATTCATAAAGTAAATCGCACAAAAATTTTAATGATGATTCGTAGATGCTATTTTCTCCACGCTTGTTGCAAATATTGAGAAAATCTTCACGGTCAGATTCACGAGTAATATCGGACAAAATATCAGAGTGCAGTATTGCTTTGTGTCTTTTGAATTCAATAGACATCAGTCCTTTAAATTCTTTCAGATTATCAGCAAACGTCGCTTTCTCCATACTTTTCAGCGAAATGGAAATAACTGGATATTGCCCCATATGAGCCATGTACTTTTCGCCTGCATTGGCGATTTTCAGTCCATTGAAGAGGTAACTGTTATCTTCTTCTGTTTTCTCAAAAAAGTATCTGAGCATACTCATATTCAGCGTTTTGCCGAAACGTCTCGGACGGGTAAACAAGCTGACAGCCGCTTTTGTATCAAGCAAATCTTTGATAAGCAGTGTTTTGTCCGCAAAATAATAATCTTCGTCGACTAAGCGTTTAAAATTTTCCACACCAATCGGAATAGGTCTGAAATTTTCCATAGCAATCCCTCACTTTCGTTTTTGCTATTTTCAGTATACCATAAATTCCGCAAAAAATCAACTGTTTTCAGAAATTTGTCTTATCTTACATGGATTCGATACGCATAGGAAAACTGCTTTCCAGCATCCAATGAAATGGCGTGTTCCTTTTTGGAAAGTTCAGGTTCGGCATTATCGAAATCTGTCGGGACGGATGTCCAAGGCTCAAGGCAGACAAATTTAGCACGGTCGTCCCCTGTTGCAGACCATACTGTAATACAGTCAGACTCTGGAAATTCCAGTGTAACAGAATGTACAGATTTCTCCGATTTCAGCGAAATTTTGTGCGAGTTGGGAGAAGGTAAAATAATGGAATCATAATCGAAAAGTTCTCTGCTCATGGGTAAAATTCGCCCCTCAATCAATTCTGTTACTTCAATGCCGTTCTGATGGTTCAAATGTTCGGGCTTTTCATACTCCACATAATAATCCGAAAATTCGCCGTCGTTCCCGATGGGACACTGAAACGCAGGATGTCCGCCAAGATAAAAATAAATTGGCTTATTATCAATATTTTCCACGATATGTTTCACTTCTACACCATCATCCAAAAGTTGGTATGCGATTTCGAAACGGAATCGAAACGGATATTGTGCCAGTGTTTCGGCATTCGCTGTCAGCTCAAATGCAAGCTCATTTTCACTTTGGTGCAGGAAAGAAAACTCCATATCTCGTGCAAAACCGTGATTCGCTTTCATCTGGTATTCTTTGCCGTCCACCAAATATTTTTTCTCCGACGGTGCGCAGATGAACGGGAACAAAATCGGCGCATAGCGTTTCCATGCCTCGCCACACTGCCATAAATATTCGATTCCGTCAAAGAAAATCGAGTGCAATTCCGCCCCGAATGTGTCGGCACTGATTTTCAGTTTCTCGTTCTTGATTTCATAAAGCATAACAATCACCTTTCTGTCAATATCGATATTTTTTCCGCATTTCGTCCAGATAAGCGGATTTTTTTTGTTTTCCTGAAACATTCCAGACAATCACCAAAATCAAAACAAATGGTACTATTACAATTGATAATACTCTCATGGGGTCAATCTGCACCGCATCCGCCGAAACTTTGACCGTCTTTTCGAAAATCGTATCTATGCGGTGGGAGCGTATCAACAGCCGGTGCGAATTGATTCCGTAGGGGGTGCAGGTCAGGAGCGTGACATAATCCTTTTCGGGGATAATCTGCAATTTCTCCGTATTTTCGGGCAAAATAATGAAAATGTCCTCGACTTCATACGTCAAGACCTCGTTCAGAATGTTGATGGTGAACACGTCCCCGACGACCATTTTGTCCAAATCCGTGAACAGCCTCGCAGACGGCAACCCCCGATGCCCCGAAATCACGGCATGAGTATTCTCACCACCAACAGGCAGGCTTGACCCCTGAATATGCCCTGTCGCTATCTGCAAAACGCCCTCACTCGTGCCATGGTAAATCGGCAATTCCACCTTAATCGCCGGAATCGAAATATAGCCCATGACTCCAGTACCCGAAACATTCAGAATATTGTCATAATTTGGGATTTGTTCAAACTCTGTCAATGGAAACTGCAATTTTGATAATTGCTCATTATAGGCATAGGCTTCTGAAAGAATCCGCTCCGTTTCGCCGTCATCCATTTCCGCAACGGCTTCTTTGTAAGTGGCGACTGCACCTGCCTGATATTTCTCATTCCACCAATTGGAAAACGTCGGGTAGAGCATGACGGAAAGCCCCACGAGGAACAAAAGCCCGAAAAATATTGTTGAAAGATGTTTCTTCATGTGACCTCCTCACGCACGAGGGAGCGTCACCCATCGGCAACGCCCCCGCATTATCATGTGAAATTCATTTATCAAGCAGTATCGAGAAAATTAGTCTTCCTTGCCCATTCTCTTCTTGGTTGCGAGCCATACACCTGCCAGCAGTGCAGTCAAGCCACCGCCTGCAACAAATGCCTTTGTACCCATGCCACCAGTGCTTGGTAATGTTGTTGTGGTGGAGTTTGTGATTGTACCCCTCAATCCGCCGAAAGTGCCACGACTTACAGTATTATCTGCATCAAGTGCAGCCATATCTTCACCAGCAACTGTACCAGCAAGCCCAACCAATGCAGCAGAAGCAGTTCCACTCCAAGATTGGTTATTTGCAGTGCTTGCGGTTACAACTACTGTAGAAGTTACTGTTGAGGGAAGCTCATAGCCAGCAGGAGCAACAAGCTCTGTTAATGTATAAGTACCAGCATCCAGACCGATAATCTTGAAGATACCATCACTACCAGATTCCAGCACAGTAGGCTCAGTAGCTGTTGTGCCGTTTACCCTTGTTGCTGTACCTGTCCATGTAACTGCTTTTGTATCGTTGTTACCAGCAGGAGTCATGCCAGAAATCCAGTCAGAAATCTTATTATCTGTTAAAACTGCATACTGGGTTGTGCCATCAACAGTGCGAGAAAGTACAAACTTTGCACCTTGCAGATTTGCCTTTGTTGTCTTATCAATCTTGTTGATGTCAACTTCATAAGTGAATACGATAACCTTGTCTTCTGGGGTCTTATCCTGAGGAGTATTAGGTGTATCAGGTGTATCAGGTGTATCAGGCTTATCAGGAACATCAGGAGAATCAGGAATATCAGGTGTATCAGGATAATCTGGGCTTTCAGGCAGGTCAGGCTTATCTGGTGTGTCAGTGTGAGGTGTATATTCAAAATTAGGATTATTGGAATATGTCAAATCAACCTTATTCTCCTGACCAGAAAGACCAATGACAGCATTTTCATTCAAAACAGCACTATATGATACTGTAACGATAGAATCAGCAGTAACACCATATGCCCTAACATCTTCAAACCAAACTTTCAAAACATGATTCTCGTAGGTCACACGGCAGTTGTAGTCTGTGTTTGTGATTGCTAATTCCTTTTCTGAACTATCCTCTGTGGAAGTATAGGTATAAGTTTTCTGATGGGTTGTATCAATCGTGTAATACTTGCTGGCATCACTCTTTGTAAATGTCAATGTTTCAGTACCCACGTTAACAGTTACGGTTTCAGGCTGGTCAAACTGTGCGCCGAGTGTATCTGTAAACTTGTAATAGTAATGTTCGTAATCACTCAGTGTCGCAGGCATAGAACCATACAGCTTGAATGGAACAGCATCACCAATATTATAGTCTGCTACATCATTGTACTTAGCAGTTGTATCTTCTGTCTGTGTTTTTCCGTTGATTTCCACATTACCAGTAACAGATTTTGCATTCTCTTTTACTTTTTTCAGCACTTCGGGATAGGACTTTTTCGGAACAATGGTAATACCAGATGTGTTCTCTGCGCTGTTGACTCTCAGGATAAATCTTGAGAATGCATCAGGTTTATTATTTGCAGGAGTATTGCCCGCATCAGTACTAGCAGTATAATCATCTTTTACAACATAGTAGCCTTCTGCGAGGCTAACACCAGATGCTGTGATTCCTGTTCCATTTCCTGTTACAGCATTCGCCAGAATTGTAGCCAGTTCCTGAGCCTTAGTAGAATCAGACGTAATACCACTCAAAGCCTGTGCAGCAGCGGCAGCTTTCTGAGCATTTGTTGCAGTTGAGGGAAGAGCAGCTATCATTTCACCAACTGTTTTAGCAGTATCATCTTTTTTGAAGCTCATAAAAGCACTGGTCGTAGCAAGGAGTGTTTCTGTATTGACATCACTACCAAAATCTGTAATCTTAAATTCATCACTCTCTGAATCATACTGACCTGTGAAAATCTGATATGCAGTGTAGGTATGGTCGTCTGCATTATCAGCAGGAGCTGTATTGCCATCAAAAGTGGTATCACCAGATGTAGCAATCTTAACATTTACATCAGCCGCAGAAGCGAACATCATACTCGGAGCGACTGCACAAGTCGCCATAGCCATTGCTGCGATAAAAGCAGCGATTCTTCTTGTCTTTTTCATAGATATTCTCCTTTTCATTTTTTGGGTGTGTCCGGCAGGGATGAAATGAATTTGATTTTCCGTGCCGGACGGTTTCGGGTTTGCTTACTTGCTATAATCATGCACTATTCCGCTTTCTGCGGTTCCTGTGCTTGATGTACGGGAATGTGACGGCGGTCATCATCAGCAGGAAGCCTGCTGTTCTGTATGGAGCTGTGCCACTTCCGCCGGAGGTGGGGAGGGAAGAGCCTTCTGGAGTCTCCTCCTCATTTTTGCCATTGAACACATTGTAGATGGAAAGACCATTTGCAGCCAATTTACGTGAATCTCCTTTTGAGTTCAAGTTGTCAATCTGCCATGCAACATATCCATTATTGGAATCCAAATTTTTCTCTGTCACAGCATAAATATACGGGTTCAAATCATCATCTGTCACAGGAAGTTTTTGCAACATATCTGTTGTTAATTGTGTCCCTGAAAAACCAGATGGGGTTACATTTGTCATCTGATAACCATATACACCGCTTGACACCTCATACTTCTGTAACACAACTGTACCAACCAGACTCAAACCATCAGTTTCAAAATCCAAGGGATGATATTTCATCTTGATATTAACAGTGAATGTTGCACCGCCTGCATCATTGGCTTGATTGGGGGCAAGGACGATTTTCTGTCCGTCAACATCTTTTGTTCCCTTTGGAGTGAGTGTATACACATAGCCATTATCCGTCTCCATTGGGTCAGATTTTGTGAAATACTCTTCGTTATAATCCCAATTTGTAACCAGCTTATTGGTTGTGATAGTGAATGGCTCACCTACATAGACATTATAAGTTTGATTCTCCGCTGATTCTGCCTGAATTGTAGCTTCAAGATACGGATTAACCGTGACAGGAATCTCAAATGTTGTTACCCCATCAGTAATTGTGACAGTTGCCGTACCAGCTTTAACAGGAGTGATTATCAAATTTCCATCCTGATATTCTGCTGTTACTGCTTCACTATTACTGGAAGAAGCACTTGCAAGAACATTTCCATTTGCATCTTGTGCAGGATTTGAAACAGGAATTGTGATTGCTCCTTCGCTTGGGAAAATTGAAATCGGAGTTGTTCCAGTTCCACCCAAAGTCATTGGATTGACTATGACATTGATTGTATGAGTAATTGACGAATTATTTTCATCTTTTACTGTGAATGTCGTTCTACCTGATGCAAGCCCCTTGAATGTGATTGTTTTCGTACCAGAATCATAAGTAGCAATTGCCTTGCTAGAATTTGTTGGAGTCACTGATACATTTGTACTTCCATCAACAATAGCAGGATAGTTGACAGTGATTGTTTTCGTCTCCCCTGGATTCAAGGTAATGTCAGCCGTACTACTAAGGCTCATTGTTTTGGAAGATACTGTAATCTCATAAGGTGTACCGCTGGAATCAGTCAGCTTGAGTGTTCCACCACTTTCGGTTACTGTGATTGAAACAGTCTGATTACCGTCTAAGTCTGGACCAATCTGAACACTATCATAAGTATTACCACTTGCCAAAACAACATCACCATCTGGATTCGATGCATAGAGGGTAATGGTTTCACCAATAGCACCTTCTACTTCATGCGTTTCATCTTCGTCAGAAAATGATTTTTTAAAGGCAAGAGTGCCAGATTTGTATTCCCACGAAACCGAATTATAGAATTTTAGCGGTTCCCCATTTTCATTATATACTCTTGACCATTCGTTATCTGGATTATCTCCGCCTCCTTGATACACCTCAATTTTACTAAGTTCAATCTCAACTTCCTTAATCCATTCATTTTGCTGTGCTACACTCATTAGATTATCAATTGTCACATTAAATTCCTCGCTCTTTGCTACAGAGGCATTACCACTAATCGTATTAGAAACTGTTTGTGAGCTATCATCAACATACGTATAAGCAACACTCAAGAATACCTTGTAGTACAGCGTTAAATTATTCCACGAATATTGAGGCTTAATCTCATTAATTTTAAATTTAATTACACTATTCTCTGATACTTTCATGTTATTAAATGTAATTTGGTAAGGACTCGACTCTGAATTAGCTGCATTCATCTCCTCCGCAGTAATCGTACCACTGCTTGGAGAGGATGTAGACGAACCAGACATATCACCTGCACCCATTAACTGTGCTGTTCCACCTGCAATCTTCCTCATTGCAGAAGATAACGACAAACCTCTTGAAAAATTCACCGCAAAGGAAGAATCAAAAGTAGTATTCAAATTGGATGCACTCTGCGGAGAAACAATATCTGGATTGGGAGTAGTATCAGGGCTGACAGCCTCCTGAGTCTCAACTGAACGCCAAACATCCACATAAAGATAATCTGGCAAGTCTGTTTTTACAGATGTTGGTGCATTAGGGTCTGTTGGCATTGAAATATGTTTTACAACTTTCAATTCACCGACCTTAACAGGGGTATTATAAACTGTGATTGAACCGCCACCAGTTCTTCCCTGATTATCATAAGTGGGTGGCTGATAACCTGTAATCCCTGTTTTATCTTCCTTGACAAAGTAATGATACTCTTTCTTGTAATCTGCGGAACTAGTATCTGAATTTTTCTGTTCCAAATTAGTCCACGTATATGACCACTTTCCATCAGAAGTTGGAAGTGTTGCAATATCACCTACTTGATTGGAAGATGTGAGTTTCTCCTCAAAATTACTTTCCGTCACCGTAGTATCTGTTGTTCTGTAAAGTATCAATTGAATCTGTGGACTGCCATCTGGAACACCACCTACCCAATTTTTATTTGCAGTGATGGAAATAGGTGTCGGCTTTTTCTTTTGGTTTGCAATTGCAATCTGCCCTTTTCCATTTACTACGCTTGACAAAGAGGAAGCACGGTATACATCACTGACTAGCGCATTCTGATTCGTGGGAGTTACACTTGTATCCCAACAAGTTTTTGTATCAGAATCCATTTCTGTGAGAGTGAAGAAACTATAATCGGAAATTTTAACAGTTACAGCCTTAACTGCCTGTTCAGCAGTTTTCATTTCCTCTTCTGCTGCATCCATTGCCTGTTTATTATCCTCTGACGGATTAGCATTATAATTAGCTGTTGCTTGATTATAAGCCGTTGTTTTTTCAGCAAGTGTTGTATCAAGCGATGCGGTATTAGGCTGATTTCGTATCACGACATTTCCATCAAGTTCCATCATAAATTTATTCGACTTGCTTAATGTGATGATTCCACTCGAATTTACATTATCAGCACCAATGATGTAAAGTTGCTCTTCTACACCAGTTGTAGCTCGTTTGCCTTGTAATTTTACTTCTATGGAATCAGGCAATTCCTCAGAGCTTGCATCAATTTCGCCACCATAATAGTCAAGCCAAATCTTTTTCAGGAACAACCCACTTGTATTGCTGATTGTCACTATAGAAGAAGTCGCATTTCCATCAGAACGTGAAATACCATTCCCGTCATAATTCGGAGCATAGATGCCCTTTTTAATGCCATCTGAATAACTGCCATCATCCTGCAATTGATATGTTATCAGTTTGTCGCCAGCTTCATTCTTTACACTATAAGATTCCTCACGAACATAGTAGTAAATTCGCTTATCATTGATAGAAGTTGGTAAATTTGTCCATGTGTAACTCTGCATTCCAGAACTCAATGAAATACTGCTTTTGAAATTACTGTCAAGAATACCTAAAGCACTTGCAGAAGCTTCCTTCAACGAATCAGGAAACGTCCCATCTGTGATTTTTCGTTCAGAATAGTAAAGTTTCAACAATGCAGTTGCATCATCAGGCCATGTGCCACCATTCCAATTTTTCTCAGCTTTCACGCTCAGAACTTTTGTGTTGTCAATATTCAGATTATCGCCAACAGACACATTCTTGATTAGCTCACGTTCTACACCAGACGGGTAAGAAATATCATCTTTATTACCATATGAGAAGTAATGAACTGGAACATATGTGTTGAAAAACGTTCTGAATGGATAATTCCTATCAGAAGAACGTTCTTCTTCATGTTCTAGATAGTCGCTAACCAATTCATCAAACGTATTGAATGTAATTGCTTCATCGGATGATGCTGGCTTGTATGTGACAGGGAACGAAATATCTGTACCAAGGTATCCAGCCGTTGTAGGAACTTCAATGAATTTGTAGACCGCATTATTTTGACTCAAAATAATGTGATTGATTCCATCAACAGAAAACTTTTTAGCTCCTGATGGTATTTCATTTCCTGCTGTTGATATATCACCAAAATTAAAGCTAGTGATACTATATGTTCCATGCGGTGAGCTAGTGTTTTGAGAACTAAATACCCATTTTGAGTTCGTTCCATCATAATAAGCTACATAAAAATCAGCCTCAATCTTTAGGTTATAGTCATTGATGTCACGTTTCACAAGTTTTACCTCGTTTTGTGCGCCTGAGAACGCCTGAGCCTGTGATACTTCAAACTGTGTTCCATCTTCCTTATCCCATGCACTGAAATTTCCTGTATCAATAGATGCCTCATTTGTCACAACAATGGATGCCGCATTATTATCAAATTCCAAATTATCAACCTTGTATGTGTATTCGATTAACAATGCCTTAGAATCTGGAACTGTCATGACAAGCTCACCTTGGTCATTTGTCTTGTAGCGTGTCGCACTCTCAACAGTTACTGATGTAATGCCTGCACCTTGGTATCCATTTCTTCTTACCTGAATATCAGTTGCATTTGCTGGAATATCTTTCAATTTGACTTTGATTTGATAATTTCCTGTTTCTTCATCAAATTGCCAAGATTTCACATACTCACTTGATGGGAGAGGGTTCAAAGTCGAAATTAGATTTGAACTTGCATTTCCCTCTGACGAAGAACGATATGATATCGTTGCAAGTGCATAAGTGGCAAGACTATTTTTTACATTACTCAATTGTGTACTACATATCCCCCCTTCAATGATAAGCACAACCTCATCACCAGATGGAATCAATGCTTTTCTCTCAGTTTGATAATAGCTTGCCATATTACCATCTTCATTTTTTTCATCGTCTTTTTGATTAAAAATGTACTCATTGGTCACATCAGACGCTGTAACTGAATCATCACCAGACACATATGAATATGTAACAGGCTCTTCGCTAACAACAGTATAAGTATTGGGGTCAATGACATACCTACCATTTGCATCTTTTACTGCATTATTTAAATTGATTTCCGTTGCTGTTACTGATACAATATCAACATCCACATTTTTAGGAGTGATATTCAAAACATCAGTAATATCATAGAAAGCTTTGTTTGTAGCTGCCAACTTCTTTTTTTCTGGATTTACAAGAATTTGATATTTCAACTCTTGGTCAGTTGCATTTCGTACCACTCCACCATCATCTACCAAGGGAGTTGCAACATCTTTTGCAATCAAAGAATTGTCTTCATGGTCGGTCTTAGATTTTGTAATCGTAACTGAATTTTCTACTGGCGAATCACCATCCAATGTTGCAGTATTGTTCAATATCTCAGATACTGAAACCGTTCCATCAACAGCAGATTCAAGGTCAGCTCTAGGGATTCCAATATAATATTTAAAACCCTTGATATCTTTGTCCATACCAGTAAATCGTATTTCTTGTAACAAATCACCTGCATACAGCCCATGATATTCACTATTACCATTCACAGCCATTTTATAATCTGGACTGCCAATAATAACTGGCTGATATTCATATGTGCTGTCTCTATCATAAATCAAAATCGAATCTTCTGGTATTCTGTCAGTAATCACATGAGTCCCTAAACTATCCAAAATATCCACATCAATTTCATATTGGATAATATAATACTCACCACTGTGCGATTTCAAATTGGAAACTTTATCCCCGTTCCCACGGTAACTCGTTTCCTTGTCATGACCAGTAGCCTTAGAAATTAATTCATAATTTGGGTATTCTTTATTATCATTATAATACCATTCAAATTCGTTACCTGTATCAACATAATAATGTGTTTGATTCAAAGTCACAAGCCGAATGCTGTCCAATGGCAATTTTCCACTTTCAACCTTATTACCGTCCTTGTCAAGTACATACTTTTGAATAGAATTTTCACGAGTATTGAAAACTTCATAGGAACGGCTACTATAACTTGCAAAACCACTTTGATATGAAGTGGAATAAGCAGCAACTGGCAATTCCTCAATCTTATACTCATAATCTCCATCATGTGTTGTAGTATCTTTAGGGAGATTCGAAAAAGTATAGGCATAATTCTTAGTCCTATAAGCAGAGAACAAGTAAAGTGTATCATCTGTCAATGTTCCCTCTTCCTCATGCTCCACCCATGCGAGTGTACTAGAGTCATATGTGATATACTTCCACTTTCTGTCAGCTTTTGCAATACTTGCAGAATTATCTTTTCTCAACAAGCGAAATTGAATACTGTCAGGTCTCTTAGTAGTATCAGTATCATTCCAGGTTTTTTTCAAAGAAAGGTCAAATTTTTCAATGTACTCAGGATTTTTATTTTGATAAGTATAACTATTTGATGCTGTGTGATTTGCATACTCTGCTTCGTTATAGAAACGATTTTCCGCTGTTGCCCAATCTGGCTCAGTTCCTTTGATTTGTGACACCATAGCCTTAGAGTTATAGGTAATTGTTGCATATTTATACGCACTATAATCTTCGCTAAAAGTAACATTCAAATTGTTACCATCAATAGAGGAAGTGTATTTCACATTTGAACCAGAAATTTCAGTTCCACCTGTTTCCTTTGTTTTCAAGGTAATCTGCAAATTGAGAAGACTTTCACCAAAAATATGTTGCACACTTGAATCAGAACTTTTGAGTGTATCAGTAAACACCGAACCATTTTTGAAACCTTCATCTTGAACGAGATTTACAGTCCACGACAATTGTTTATATTCAGGTTCACCATGGCTATTCCAGTCTTCACCATAATACCAACCAACATCTCTGCCAAGAGTACTGCTCGTACCAGTAACATCTGACAAACTTTTTCCGATTGTACTTCTGACTTCTTTTCTAAATTCACCAATTACCCCCTTATAGTCACCGTCCTCCACGGAAAGACCATTACCAAGTGCATTTTGATAAGTAATCACAGAACCATCTGCATTTGCTGAAATCGTCATACCATCTTTTTCAATAGTTGAACCGTTTGCAGGCTTTGCATCATCCCCACTAACATCAATTGTATAAAGGAATGAAACAGCTGACAAATGATATGGTGTTGAATTTTGCCCATCTGGAACTACATCCACAATTTCAAGAGTGTCATTTGTGCCACTCTTATATTGAACCTTACCATAAATATTATCGCCCTTTTTAATAAGAAGATAAGGCGAACCTGCATCTTTGGCATGAGTAGCATCCAATGTGAAATCATAAACTTCATTTTTCCAGTTTGCAGATTTCAACGTCAGCTTATCGAGTCCAACTGTCTTAAAAGACTCATCTTTTAAGTAAAACTGAACATCAGGATTGTTTAAGTAAATATGGTCATTGGCAGGATTTAGTACAGTACCACTGACTTCCCATGTAATTTTGTTTTCATCATAGTTGAATGATGCATTTTTACCATAACGATAAGTTGAATTATCAAAAGAAACATCTGTACCATCAGTTTTTATTGGTGCATCTGGTTTATCAGGATGATATAAGCTAACATCATTGCGTACATTTCTTTTATTATCACTATCCTTTTCTACATCATGGCAATTTGTAACATATGCAATATTTACTTCTGTATAAGTTCCAGTAAATGTAATCTTACCACTAGTCGCATCATACGTGTAATGTGTTCCAGCAGTGAGAGGCTCGCCATTAGAAGTCAAAACAACACTATTAACATGACCATTTGCATCCTTTAACTCATCAGTTTTAAGCTTATTTGCTTGTTCTATGGAGGTATTGAGCGCATCATCAATGATATAATAGCCATTCAAGTCATCGCCATCTGGAGCTTTTACATCAATCGACCAATAAATTGTACTTTTTATCCACTGACCATTTTTGTAAGATTCCTCACCCTCTTTTTCAAGGTAAGGTTTATTCCCATATATTGTTTTTTCGCCACTTGAAACTTCCTGCTCCCCATTTATCAACTGAGCAGTATTTTTTGAAATTATGAATTGATTTGACCATGCATCAGTATCATTGAGCATTGCTTGATTGATGTCTTCGCTCGCAACAGTTTGAGTATATGTGAACGTGATTTCTGGTACATAATTAGCAGCATCATCAAACACAAAATCCCCATCACTATTAAAACTACCAGCATCCGAAGGCTCAAAAGTAACAGCTACATCTTTGAACATTGAGTCCTTCAACAGATAACCAGATATGTCCGCAGGAGTAGTCACATTCTTTACTTTGATTTGCCAATCAATTTCCATACCCTCACTTGTAGTTCGAGTTCCAGTGCTCGTTTTTTCAACTTTACTAGTTTTGTCAGTATACGGAATTTGCAACGCCAACCCACCAACGGCAATCTCACGGTCACCACTTTGTGTCTCATCACGATTGATTGTACCATCAAATTTAATACTACCCTCAAAGAAATCAGAAAGCATTATTTTATTTTTGATATAATCTTCTGTGAATTGAATTACAATCAAACCACTTTCATTGATAGAAAAATAACCAGATACATGACCATTGGGTCCATTATAGTTAGGGTCACTTACATAACGTGTACGCCCATAATATTCCTCTGGAACTTTCACACCATCTGGAAGCTGATAATAAATGCATGGTGAATCCACATTAACAGGATAACTACCATCCTCATTTTTAGAAATCATATACTGAATGGAAAAATTAGCTTCTACAGCATCCTGATTCATTTCTCCAAGAGTAACAATCACATCATTTCCATCTTTATCTGGTGCTGAATAAGGCGTTCCTTGAATGGTGACAGTAACATTTTGAATTTCACTATCCTTGACTTCTCTCGTGGAAGGTCCAACTTCATTAACTGTTTCTGTAAAATAACTACTTCCACCAGTAGCATTGACTAAATTATTATTGTTATCTGTTCTAGTAGAAGGTTGCTTTTTAGTACTTTTCTTTCCATCAAAACCACCTGCTTTTGCCAAGATAACATTTTTGGTACTAGCTGTGGAAACATCTAGACTTTCATCGCTTATATCTTCAACTGTTTCATAGCAATTATTATCATGCTGATGCTCCTCCAACCCACAAACCAATTCATAGCAAGTTTCATTATGTTCATGTCCCTCAGAATCATCAGTACAAATCAAAGAGTAGCACTCTTCTGTATGTGTATGTTCTTCCAAACCGCAAACCAAATCTGGAGTAACAGTTTCTGCATCTCCATCTTCTGCAATAACAGGAAGAACTCCCTGATAAGGCATCATGAAACTTCCTAACATTCCAATGCAGGTGAGCAATGCCAGACACCGCCTCATGAATGATTTACTTTTTGCAGAGGATTGGATTTTCTTATCATTGTTCATTGTCCAGCACTCTCCTTTCTCACTGAATAATAGATTTGGACATTTTAATTGTCACCTTGTATGATTTAGCAAACATTTTTGTTACCTCATACAATTTAACGATTGCCTTGTACATTTTAATTATTCCTCATACGATTTAACGATTACCTTGTACATTTTAATTATTCCTCGTACGATTTAACGATTACCCTGTACATTTTAACGATTCCCCACACGTTTTAATTATTACCTGTACATTTTAACGATTGCCTACCAATCATTAAAATGTATAGAGGGGTGGCTCGGAATTTTGTATCAAGGGTGGCATATCGGCGAATATCTGGCTGATATCCTTGATACGCTTGAGAATGGCGATTTCATAAAACTGCGTAAAATCGGCATTTTCAAACCTATCCTGTGGTGATTGAATTGTATCAATTTTGGAGCAACAATGAAACCCGTAGCTCTGACTTCGATACAATTTAACGATTTGACATTTTCGAGCCACTGGTGGCTCGTTTTACGGTAAAAGTGGCTCGTTTTTGATGAGAGGTGGCTCGAATTTCATCAAAGGTGGCTCGGTTTTGAATGAGGGTGGCTCGTTTTACGATAAAAGTGGCTCGTTTTTGATGAGAGGTGGCTCGAATTTCATCAAGGGTGGCTCGGTTTTGAATGAGAATGGCTCATTTTTCATCAAAAGTGACTCAGTTTTGATGAGACGTGGCTCGGTTGGATGTGAGATAACTTAACATTGCTCCAAATTCATATTTTTTGATATTTCTCTTGCAATTTTCTGAAATTTATGGTATACTGAAAGGGATGAAAGTTCTGTGAAAGGAGATTTGTGCCATGTCTAGTATGAAAAGAAAACTTCCAGTTGGAATACAAAGTTTTGAAAAGCTGAGAGAAGAGCAATGTGTTTATGTTGATAAAACAGCCTATATTTATCGCTTGGTTCACGATGTTGTTCCCTTCTTTTTGAGCCGTCCGAGACGATTCGGAAAAAGTCTGTTGCTTTCTACACTGAAAGCATACTGGGAAGGCAAGAAGGAGCTGTTCGAGGGTCTGCAAATTGAACAACTGGAAAAGGATAATCCAGAAGCATGGAAGCCACATCCTGTGTTCTATTTTGATTTTAATGGGAAAAATTATAAAGACGATTCTGCCTTGGAAGATATGCTGTCAGCACACCTTGCAAGATGGGAAGAACAGTATCAGCTTAACATCAAAGATAAGCCACTTGAAGAACGGTTTCAAACGTTATTGATTACAGCATATCAAAAAACAGGACTCCGTTGTGTAGTCCTCATAGATGAATACGACAAGCCTTTGCTTGATTTGATAGATAATCCCAAATTACAAGAACATAATAAAGCAGTATTTAAAGGTTTTTTCAGCAATTTGAAAAACTGTGATGAGTACCTTCGGTTTGTGTTCATTACTGGTGTGACGAAATTTCATAAGGTTAGCATTTTCAGCGACCTGAACCAGTTGAATGATATTTCTTTAAATGAAGAATTTTCTGAGATTTGTGGCATTACGGAAGAAGAATTAAAAAAATATTTTCTTCCGGAAGTGACCGCTATTTCTCAAAAACAGAAAATTGATGAAACTACGTGTCTTGAAATGTTGAAAACAAAGTATGACGGTTACCACTTCTTTGTAGATAGCGTCGGGGTGTACAATCCATTCAGTTTGTTAAAAGCATTTTATGAAAGAAGATTTGGCTCTTACTGGTTCGAAACAGGAACACCGACATTTCTTGTCAACTCACTCAAAAGCAATCATTTTGATGTTCGAAAGTTTACTAATAAAACAATTTATGCCAATGACAGCGTTTTACAAGATTATACAGGAGATACACTTTCCCCCATACCATTATTGTATCAATCCGGATACCTTACCATTGAAAGTTACAATGCTCGTCTTGGGCGATATACTTTATGTTTTCCCAATGAAGAAGTCAAGTATGGATTTCTTAACAGCATGATGCCCGCTTACGTTCCGACTGCTGTGGCAGGAAACGGAATGGACATTTACACATTGGAAGACTATATCGAGGAAGGAAATCTTGACGACATCAAAAATGTTCTGACAGCACTGTTTGCCAATATCACCTATACAGCTTCGGATGCAGTTTTTGAACACTATTTTCAGACAGTGATTTATCTAGTTTTCACATTGCTTGGAAAATTTACTATTTGCGAAATGCACACATTTACGGGTCGGATTGATTGCAAGGTGGAAACAGAACGATTTATCTACCTGTTCGAATTTAAACGTGATGAATCTGCGGACAAGGCTTTACAACAAATTGAGGACAAGAGCTATAATCTGTCCTTTGTAGCTGACCATAGAAAATTGTATAAAATTGGTGTTTCGTTTGACTCTGAAAAAAGAATCCTGTCCGACTGGAAAGTCAAAGAATAAAATAGTATCTGCCTGCATTGTTCACATTTTATCGTATTTTCGTTAAAATTTCCTTGACAATCCGCAGTTTTCATGATATAATAAACGTGAAAGAAATCACTATTTGAAAGGAGCGTGATTCCAATGGCAAATAAGCATATTGGTACACCGCTTTCAGAAGATGAACTGAAAGAGTTAAATCACAATGATACAACCGTAAAACAATCTGCAAAGGACAGCGTGTTTGTTGATTTGTTTTCAGATAAGGATAATGTTCTTGATGCATACAAAGAATTCCATCCAGAAGATACAACCGTGACGGTAGATGATATTTGGGTTAGTACACTGAAAACAGTGCTGGTAAACCACATCTACAACGACCTCGGATTTTATTTAAAGAAAAATGGTGAAGCGAAATTTGTAATTCTTGTGGAAGAGCAATCGGCATGGAATCCAAATATGACTCTTAGATTGCTTTGGTATCTAAGCGAAACTTTGAGAAAGTATATTAAAGATACCCATCAAAGAGTTCATGGAAGTGCAAGAGTGAAACTCCCGAAAATTGAGCTGTATGTTGTTTACACAGGTGACAAAAACGCACCTGATGAGGTATCCTTCAAGGAGGATTTCTTTAATGGCGACAGCCCTATTGATTTGAAAGCAAAAATTCTGAAAAAGCCTAGTACAAAGACCATAATCGGTCAGTACATTGGTTTTAATAAAATTTTCAATGAACAGAAGAAGAGTCATAATAACTTGATGGATGCGCTGGAAGCAACAATCCGTATCAGTATTGAAAGTGGTTATCTTGTGAAGTACCTGACTGAACACAAAGAGGAGGTAGTAACTATGATGGCTGAATTATTTGATGAAGAACGCATGAGAGAAGAGGATAACGAAGCCGTAAGAGCTGAAGGAAGAGCTGAAGGGAAGGCTGAGGGAAAACTTGAAACATTGCTGGAACTTGTGAGAAAGGGATTTCTTACTTTGGCACAGGCTGCCGCAGAAGCTCACATGACAGAGGAAGAATTCAACACAAAAATTTCCAATCTTACTGTGTAATTTTTATATAACAAATTTAGGAGTGCAGAAAATTCTCTGCACTCCTGATTTTTTTATCTGCCTGCATTGTTCACCATTTCGTGTCCTTTGCAGGCAGATGTATTATCATGTTTCGAGTGGCAATTCTATTGTGTTTCCATCACGGAAAGTGAACAGAATTTTTTCTTTGCTGTAAACCGTCAAAGTATCCACCAGTGAAACCCAAAGCAAATCATCAAATTCTGTCAGAAAATTGAGCTTTTCAAATTCTTTCCAGAAGCGAATGATAGCACCTTTCCGGACTTCCTTGTCCGTCATTTCCTGCATGACTTTTTCTGATTGTGCTTTCAACTTTTCATACTTCTCGACAATTGCATCACGCTTTTTCCGATATTCATCTTGGTCGAGTGCAACAGTCGCATTCAAATCAATCAATTCTTCATTTTCTGTTTCAAGCTGGCTCATTTCAAAATTTAACTTTGTGTACTGTTTTTCCAGAGCTTCTGTCGAAAGCACAATGTTGATGATGTCATCATATTCAGAGATAATTTCGGCTCTGCGTTCAATCAACTGATTGACTGCCTTGACGAACAGTTTCTTGATTTGTTCTTCAGTCAAATGTGGCGTAGTGCATTTCTTCCCTTCGAACTTGTGATTGCATTGCCAGATAACTTTTCTGTATTTATCAGTGGAGTGCCATACCTTTGAACCGTAAAAACTCCCACAATCGCCACAGCAGATTTTGCTTGATAAAAGGCTGATACTGCTCTTTCGTCTTCTCCCATCAGAACCAGCAATGATTTTCTGCACATAGTCAAATACTTCTGGTTCAATAATTGCCTCATGGTCTTCTTTGACATAATATTGTGGCAATTCTCCTGTATTCTTTTTCATCTTTTTTGTTAAAAAATCTGAAATATAGTATTTTTGCAAAAGTGCATCACCCTTATATTTTTCGTTCACCAAAATGCGTCGAACCGAACTGGAACACCATTTTTCTTTTCCAAACGGAGTGGGAATGCCTTCTTCTGTCAAAACTGTTGCAATTCGATAACTATTCATTCCTTGCAAAAACATACTGTAAATTCTACGCACAATAGCCGCTTCTTTTGGGTTGACAACCATTTCACCGTTTTGTCCTCTGTCATAGCCGAGAAATTTTGCGAAAGATACTGTCACTTTTCCATCAGCCATTCGTTTTCTCTTGCCCCAGCGGACATTTTCGGAAATGGAACGGCTTTCTTCCTGCGCTATCGAACTCATGATGGTAAGTAACAACTCCACTTTAACGCTGTCGTTGATACAATTCTGATTCTGTAACGAAAGGGTTGCATTTTTAGTAGTCGAGGGTTGCGTCAGGGTTGCATTAAATGCAACCATCAAGGATTGTAATGCAACCATTTTTAAATATAATATAAATGGCGCAAAGGGCTGAATATCGAAAATGCCGAAAAATAGGAATAAATCGGAATTTTCGATATTCAGAGGGGTTGCATCCAATGCAACCATCAAGGATTGTAATGCAACCATTTTTAGATATAATATGGACAGTGCAAAGGTCTGAACATCGAAAATGCCGAAAAATAGGAATAAATCGGAACTTTCGATATTCAGAGGGGTTGCATTGAGGGTTGCATAGGGGTTGCATTAAATGCAACCATTAGAAATTGTAATAAGAGTTCTCTGTATCAGTTGCTCAGTGAGAAATACACAAAAAATAGGGGACTGCGGAAATCACGAATTCACGAATCCACAGTCCCATTACTCTTCTTTATTTCTTAAACTCTACCCGTATATCATCTTTGCTGTACACAATAACTGAGTCCACCAGCAAGCTCCAGAGTTCTTCATCGAACTCAGGGATAACCCCTAAATGCCGTATATTTTGGATAAAGTTCTCTGTCATTTTTATCCGCCTGATTTCCGCATCAATCTGTGCTGTCACAGCATTATAAGCAGTATTTTCATTTTCGTACCGCTCCATTAAGGAATTGTATTTGTTGTTGTACTCTTTTTGATTCTGAGCCTTCCTTGCATTCTCTGCAATGAGCTGTTCCATCATGCCGGCAAGAATTTCCATCTCATTTCTGTGCCTGTCCCTTTGCTGTTCCAAGAGTGACATATCAGAGGCAGTTTCTATATTTTCAAGCAGATTGGATATTATCTCATCTTTGTTTGTTACCATTTCATTTACGGCTTTTACGAAAATTTCCTTAATCTGTTCAGCAGTCAGATGTGGCGTGGAGCATTTCTGAGAACCATTGTATTTATGTCCGCACTGATAAATCACTCTCCGGTATCGGTCTGTTGAATGCCAGACTTTCGGACTGTAGCAACTTCCACATTCTCCGCAGATGAGCTTTCCTGAAAGGACATCTGCACCGCTGTACCGGCTTTTCTTCCGGCTTCTCCGTTCTATCTCATCCTGAACTGCTTCGTATATCTCCGGTGTGATGATTGCAGGGTGACTTTCCTCAACATAATACTGCGGTATCTGACCGGTATTCTTTTTGATTTTCTTGGTGAGATAGTCGGGAGTGAAAGTCTTTTGCAGCAGTGCATCTCCCTTGTACTTTTCGTTTGTAAGAATACTGCGGACTGTAGAGGGAGGCCATTTTGTTTTTCCGGCCGGAGTTGGAATGCCGTCAGCAGTCAGCTCTTTCGCAATGGCATACGGTGTAGAACCTGCAAGAAAAAGGCGGTATATGCGGCGGACTGTCTCTGCTTCTTCCTGATTGATAACCGGCTTTCCGTCAGGACCTTTGTCATAACCCAGAAATCTGCCGAACGGCATGATGACTTTTCCGTCTGCCATGCGCTTCCGGTGTCCCCATGTGACATTTTCCGAAATGGAGCGTGATTCTTCCTGACTGATGCTGGAAACGATGGATAAAAGCAATTCACATTTCGGGTCAAAACTCCAGATGTTTTCCTTCTCGAAATAGCACTCCACATTATGCTCTTTCAGCTTACGGATGGTGGATAAGGAATCCACAGTATTTCGGGCAAATCTGGATACTGACTTTGTTATGATAAGATTGATTTTTCCGGCAAGGGCATCTTCCACCATTGTCTGAAAGCCTAGCCGTCCTTTTGTGGAACAGCCGGAAATTCCCTCATCAGCGTATACTTTTACAAATTCCCAGTCTGTACGGCTGTTAATATAATTGGTATAATAGGATACCTGTGCTTCATAAGATGTGAGCTGCTCATCATGGTCCGTGCTCACACGGGCGTACGCACAGACTTTCCGCTTTTTGCTTTCTGTGAGGGGCGCATTGGTAAAACGGCTGAGTGTTGCAGGAAGTTTTGTGACAACTGGCATTTTAAGCTTCTCCTTTCTTTTTCTTCATCGTTTCCATTGCCCTGTATCTCAGTTCCAGTGACTTTTCACGGAGAATACGGACTTTCTCAAAAGTATCCTTATCGATAATTGCCGGATGGTCATTTTCAACTGTTTCCTCTTTGCCCGTTCCGGAATAGGCAGCAGGATAAATGCGTGTGCCGGTATAGAAAACATTGGACAGATAATTTAAAATTGATTTTCTGGAGAAAGTTTTTCTCAGTACAAGTCCTTGGTTAATGAGATTACGGGCTATATCGGAAATACTGACACCGGCAAGGTAATCTTTATAAATTCCCCGTATGACCTCTGCTTCGGATTCGTTTATCACATATTGCTTTCCGTCCCAGATATAGCCGTAAAACTGTGTATGCGGGTCTTGATGTTTCTTCTGTTCCGGCTTGAAGAAAAGAATGCGGGCAGTTTCAATTTTTCCGTCATAAAATGTGAAGATAAGCGTTCCGTCCGGCTCAACTTTAATGTTGTGAACTGTTTTTACAAACACATCAGAATCAAAAGTGTCAAGTTTAAGGACTTCAGCACAGGCATTTTCAAGGCGTTTTATCAGAAGATTGCCGTTCTGGCAGGATTTGCTTCTGCTTTTTATTTTTCCCATACATTTCCAGCCGTATTTTCCATAGTGAACATAATGATTTCCGCAGACTGCACAGGTGATTTTTGAAGAAAAACAGCTCACTCTGCCGAGTCTGTCCTCTTCCGGATTGAAATCCTTCATTTCCTGTATTTTTGTCTGCACGGCTTCAAAAGTTTCAGTGCTGATAATTGCAGGATGGTGAGCATGAACATGATATTTGGGGACTTCCCCTTTGTTCTTTTTTATTTTGCGTATTTTTGGGGAATAATGCTCCTGTAACATTAAATCGCCTGTATAGGCAATATTTGTCAGGACAGCTTTTACAAATTGTTTGGTAAAGCATCTGCATCCGTTTTCTTTCAGCCATTTTGCGATTTGTGCCATAGTCATATCACTGTCACTCAGAAAGAAATCATAAATCTTACGGATATAAAACGCCTCTTCTTCAATGAGTATATAGTCATTGCCGACGGCTTTATATCCATATGGTGCTATGCCCCACGGTTCACCACGTTCAAATTTCTTTTGAATAGCCCATTTTAAGTTTTCGCTCAGTGACTGGCTTTCCTGTTCCGAAAAGCTGGCTAAGAGCGTAAGAAGTACTTCTCCCTCAGAAGATAGCGTGCTGATGCCTTCTTTTTCAAAGCGGACATCAATATTCATTGATTTCAGATAGCGGACTATAGTCAGCAAATCCACAGTGTTGCGTGCAAAACGTGAAATGCTCTTGCAGAGAATCATATTGATGAGCCCTTTTTCACAGTCAGCAATCATTCTCTGAAGCTCCGGTCTGTTGTCTGCACTTGTACCGCTGACAAATTTGTCTGCATAAACTCCGGCATATTCCCATTCAGGATTTTTCTGAATTTTATCGCTGTAGTAGCTGATTTGTGCAGACAGCGAGTGTATCAGCCGTTCAGAGTTCATTGATACACGGGCATAAGCTGCCACTTTCAGTCTTGGTTTTATCAGTGGTGCGGGAACTTCAATTTTCGTAATTTTCGGCATAAAACCGACCTCCTTTCAGGTTTATCAGCTACTATATTACCGTCTTACTGCCTGTAAGTCAACGGTTTTTCAATGAATAATGTGCCGATTTTAGGGGCATATTTCTGGCGCATCTTTGTATCAGTTTCAGCGTAATTCTTTGCTGTGATAAGCCCTTGCTCAAGCATTTTCCGGAATAATTTCATCGTGAGAAGGTACGTTATTTCATTCTGCTGCATCTGCATTCCCCTTTCTGTAACGGCTGATAATATAACAGGTGTGGGAACAATATTTTCTGTGATGGCTTGGGTAATCGGCAAAGGTATCGCCGCATTCCGGACAAGTGAGTGTGACGAGAGAAGGATGCTGCATTAGATTTTTATGCTCCTGCCAGTATTTCTTCCGGCAGGACAGGGAACAGAATGTTTTTTGACGATGACCGTGAGTGTTTATCAGCGGTTTTCCACAGCATTTGCATCCAGTCTCTGATATTACGGATTCCCGAATTTCAGCAGGCATATCTGATAAAATTTCAGGGTGCAGTGCATTCCGGCTGCAAAATGATTTCACTGTACCTGCCGGCAAATTCAGGGATTCCGAAATATCTGCATAAGTTTTTCCGTTTTTGCGCATTTCTGTAATTTGCTGTTTTTGTGCTTCCGTCATGGCATACCTCCGTTTCTTAATGCGTATAAAAAAGAGAGGGCAGAGAAATTTCCCTGCCCTTCAGGATAAATTATGCTTTTGTGAGAGTACCTTTGTAGATGTCATCACCAATCTGAATGATAGCGGCGGCGGATTTATTTTCTGCTGTGCTTTCCGTCAGAATCGGAGTTTCAATGGATGCAGCAGATGTTGTTTTTGTGTAGCCGTTCAATCCGGCAGATTTAATCTGCGTGGGATAATCCACATAGCAGTAATCTGTATCCACACGACCGGAAATGCCGTCTACTGTTCCGCCTGAACCGTTCTGCCACATACCATAAGAGCCGGAATAATTCAGCTTGCTGTTGTATTCCGCAAGCCACAGTGCATAACGGGAACGAATGCTTTCATCAATATAACTTGTAAACGGCGAACGGCTCATATACAGTCCAGCCCAGTATCCAGCCTTTTCGAGAGCATCACAGAAGTTTTTCACCATTGCTGTGCAGGCAGCTTTTCCCTGATTGAACTGCGATTTTTCCTCAAGGTCAAAATAAATGGGATACTCGAACTGTTTCCCCTTGATGACCTCAATACAAGCCGCCGCCTCACGCTTTGCATCTTCGGGGTCGCTTGCATAGGAATACCAATAAGCACCCACAGGGATGCCCACCGCCTTTGCGCCTCTGTAATATTCCTCAAATCTCACATCTTTCTGCGAAATATCACGTCCGTAGCCAGCACGCAAAATCGCAAATTTTACACCTGCTGCCTTTACTCTGTTCCAGTCGATTGTGCCGTTGTGCTTCGATACATCAATTCCAAAAATTGCGTTCATAATATCGCCCTCCTTGTTGTTGCCTGCGGAAGAATCCGCAGAAATGCCGTAATACTTGTAAAAATCATCGGTGACGGTATGGTAGTTCACCACCTCATTTCCCAGCCAGCGATAACCAGTCCTCACATCCACATGAGTGGAAGTGTATGACTCTGTGATATTGGCAATACCGCCGAAACCGATGTCCTGTGCCTTGCAGCAGACCAGCTTTGAACTGACGGGCTGTCCGTCCTGACCGTAACAGACAATATCTGCTGCATTGCCTTTTGTGTGTTGTCCGGAACTTGTACCGCCGACAGCCTTGTCATGAACAGGACAGCGGTATCCGGAAGTTACAATAATTTTGGAGCAGTTCAAAGCATCATACAGTTTTTCGAGCTTTTCAATCAGTTCGTCTGCAATCAGAATTTCATGCTCCTTACCACATTTGCATTTGAATTCCTGCACATTGAAATGCGGTGAAAGTTGTGTATTATCGCCGGAATTATAACTTTTTACTGCCATTGTCATCCTCCTGCTTTTCAATTTCATCCAAAAGATTCTGAGCATCTGTATTTGTGTGACCTGCTTTTTTCTGCAATACTTCAAGGGCTTTTTTGCAAGAGCTGTACATCCTGCAAACATGAATGAGCCAATCACTGCACCCTCATAGCGAACTGTGGCAAGATTTGCACATTCACTGCAAACATAAGCACCGACAGCAGTCACCGAACGTGGAATTGTCAAATTCGTAATTTGCGTATTTGCAAAGGCATACTGACCGATTTCTGTTACCTTGTTGGGGATAGAAATTTTCGTAAGACCATAGATATCAGTAGCAAGAACGGCAAAAGAATTTCTGCCTATTTTGGTCAAAGTTTTTGGAAGTGAAACAGATGTCAGGTTATTGCAGTAGTTAAAGGCAAATGCTCCAAGCGAAGTAATGCCGTCCGAAACAACCAGAGACTTGATATCTTGGTCATCAAAGAAAGGTGAAAGTTTCTCACTTGCACTTTGGTCATTGAGAAATGCAATCCAGCCTTCCTGATTGCTGCTGTATTTTCCGACACCGAGATCAGCAGCAAAAGAAAGCACAAGTGAAGCATCAATTGCATTGATTTTGCCGTCACGGTTGACATCAGCAAGCTGTTCCTGTTCCGGAGTCAGATCCGATTCACGACCTGTGCCGAGATTGGCAGCAGCAGCCAGAATCAGGGAAGCATCCGCAGCAGAGACACGTCCATCCCCCGTAATATCCGGATACCGGCAGTCAGAAATAGGAATTGCAGTGCCGTAGTCGTACATTTCGCCTTTGCCACGGAGCAGAAGTTTTCCGTCAGAATACAGCACATAATAAATGTCATCACCGCACTGACCAACTCTTGCAATGTCGCCTGTCATATCATCAATTTTCAGCTGTAAGGTATCAATCTTGTTATTTAATTCATCAATCGTTTCATTGCATTTTTCAATCTGAGAGTCCACTTCCAGAAGCTGTGACAGCATTTCCGTGACTTTGCATTTGCCGAGAATACATCTGCAGTAGCCGCATTTTTTGTCATCGTCACGATAGTCAAGCAGATTTTCTGCTGTAACAGAAGTTGCTCCTGCACCCAGCCAAACTGCATGGAGCAGCAGACTTTTAATGCCGTCACCGCTCGGCATATTTGGAACAGACGGATATTCTGCCGGAGTTCCTGAAACAAGCTCCAGCTTCACATCACGCACACCTTCATTGATATCGCACACGATGCCAATTGCAACCAATCTCGGCAGGGATTCATCCACATAGGAACTGAGGTCAATGCTGTAAACTGCATCATTGAGGAAATACTGCCCGTTAATCCAAGCTTTCCCTGTACCGAGACGGACAGTTAAGCCCCTTTCTGCCGGAAACAATTTGAAAGCCAGACCGTAGGTATCAAGAACACCGTCACAGATAATGCTTGAAAGATAACCTGTGAAATCCTCCGCCGTGTAAACTCTGTCCATGCCTTTTGCG
>JAZAUD010000033.1:0-25755 GCA_036373775.1 Oscillospiraceae bacterium
ACTTCCTCAGCCCAATCTGTGCCAGAATGCCATTTTTGTGTATCAGCGAGTGCAGCGGTTTCAATTTTATCAGCATAGGAATCAATTTTTCCGCCGTCTGCATAGATTTGTGCAAATTCTTTCTGATGTGCCTGATACAGCTCATAAGCCTTTGTAATGAAATAGGGGTCTTTTGCAAGGTATTTGTACCAATGTACCGATTCATTGTAGTAGCTTTGAGAAGTCCACCATTCATTTGTTAGGACGGTGTAGCCAGCATTCCAAGTCCAGTCGTAATCCCATGCTGGTCCAATTTTGAAAATTGTCCCGAAATCTTTATACATATAATTGCTGAAACGCATACCATCAGAATTGGCAGTCAATTCCAACATCATCCAATATTTTACAAGGGAATCCATGTCAAATAATTCTGAATAATGCTTTCCATCTGTGTAGAAATCATCTGCACTGACAGCATCTTCGAAACTCTGAATGTAATCTTTTGCATAGTTGTACATAGCGGAATTTGTGACGGCATATTCAGGGCTTTTGAACTGGACAGGCTGTGAACCTGTTGTTTCAAAATCAGATACTTGCTTTGTGTGGTAAGCATCATACGTATCTAATTCCAGCAAATAACCGCCGTCAATGCCTTCTGGTAATGTCACGTAATCGCTGACTTGATAAGATTTACTGTTATAGGTAAATGTTCCGGAAGTCACCCATTCCAGATTTTCAACAAGCTGGTCTTCAAGTTCGTCTCTCTGGTCTTTTGTCATGCCGGAAGCAGATTCAGCCTTGTAAACAGCCTTTGCAATATCGGAAGCAGTATCCTCCCAATCGAAAATATTCACACGCTCTTTTCCGATTCTGACATTTTCACTCAGATGATACAAGCCGTGATATTCTCCGTTGAGCATGACCACAACAGGCTGATTCGTAGCCGTGTATTCCATGCCGAGCGTTTCGGAAATTTGAGGCATGACACCATTTCTCACGTGGGTAGGGTCAACATATTCCGCAATCAAAACCCAATGTTTATTTGCACCCATGCCGAACAAATCCGTTTTCGTATCAAGCTTGATTTTGTAGGGCTTTTTAGGATGTTCCCAAGTATAATTGCCACGACCACGAATTTTAATATCTCCGGTATAAAGTTGTGCTTCATTGGTGAATTCGCTGTTTCCCTGAATGGAACAAGTACCTTTGACATATTCTTCTTTGCTGGTAATATCCTGACCGTCATTGGTATTGATATAGACAACAGGCAATTCACTGAAATACATGGAAGCAGTGTATTCCTTTCCGTCTGCGGTGACAGTGCAGGAAATGAGCTTTTCATAATCCTGCTCTGTGGGGGTGTAACTGTCGGACGAATTGGAAATTTTCTTTCCGCCGACTATCCATTCATAGGAAATTGTGTCGGCTGTGAGATTTTCCAACGTCACATGGACGGGTTTTCCAGCTTGTGCAGAGACATCCGAAAATACCGCCTTCGGTTCGGCTGAAACGGCAGTATCTACCGCAGAAACAAGGCTATTTTCCGGAGCAAAGCCCTGAAACGCCTGAAATCCTCCCAGCATCCCACTCACTGCAAGAATACTCAGGCAACACACGGAAATCTTTTTCATCATCTTCATAACATTCTTGTTACTGCTCAAAACATACTTTGGCAGTTTTCTCCTTTCATAATAATAAAATCTAAAAAATTTATATACTAAATGATGGTCAGTGTAACCAGATATTTTCATCACTGTTAATTTTATCACAATTTATTCAGTTTGTCAAGCAATTATTTTTCAGATACGCAATTCACCCCCACTTGTTAAAAAGAGGGGGATTCTTGCTATAATTTGTAATATTATAGCAAGAAACACAGAGAATGTCAATAGAAAAACGGAAATTTTAATGACATTGTGTCAAAATAAATTTCTGAATTTTGTTCAAATTTTGCTTATTCATATTAAATCTGTTGGAACGTACAAAGAATGTAAACAAAAATTGTGTATTATGCCGATTTTACATAATTATTATTGACATTACGTCAGAGATAAGATATAATATCAATAATGACACAATGTCAGAATAAAACAAGGAGGAAACATGATATGCCGAAAGGTTCACCGGAGTTGACCGCTTCACGCCGTGAGGAAATTATCAATGCTTGTGAACAGCTTTATCAAACCATGAGTTTCAAAGAGATTACACTTAAAGAAATCGGAGCAGTCACTTCATTCACAAGAACATCAATTTATAACTATTTTCAGACCAAAGAAGAAATTTTTCTTGCACTGATGCAGAGAGAATACAATTTATGGACTGCTGATTTGCAGAAATTGATAGCAGATAATGAAACGCTTTCTTCTGATGAACTGGCGAAAGCTCTTGCCTATTCTCTTACCAGACGTGAACAGCTCCTGAAACTGCTTGCGATGAATCATTATGATATGGAAGCAAATTCCCGTCTGGAAAATCTCACAGAATTCAAAATTTCTTACGGTGCATCACTGAACGCTGTCCGGAGCTGTCTTGATAAATTTTGTTCTTATATGAAGGATGAGGAGAAAACAGAGTTTATTTTTGTATTCTTTCCGTTTCTGTTCGGGGTTTATCCGTATACTGTGGCGACAGAAAAACAGCTTACTGCAATGAAACAGGCAGATGTTCCCTTTATCAGATTGAGTATATTTGATATTGTCTATCTTTGTGTGAAAAATCTGCTCGCAAAATATAATTGAAATTGATTGGAGAAAAGATATGCTTTGTAAAATTAGGAAATGGAGATTATCTGATGCTGTTGACTTAGCAAAAGCTCTGTCTAATCCCAAAGTACAGGATAATTTGAGAGATGGTTTGCCTTTTCCTTATACGGAAAAAGATGGTTTAGATTACATCAATGCCATGCTCTCAGCTGATGAAAATGATACTTTTGCTTTTGCTGTCACCATTGATGATAAGGCGATTGGAAGTATTGGTGTATTTCGTCAAGGAAATATTCACAGGTTCACTGGTGAATTAGGTTATTATATTGCCGAAGAATATTGGGGCAATGGCATTATGACAGAAGCGGTAAAACAGATTTGTGAATATGTTTTCAGGAATAGTGATATTATCCGTATCTATGCCGAACCTTTTTCTCATAATTCAGCTTCCTGCCGTGTGCTTGAAAAGGCTGGATTTCAATTTGAAGGCTTATTAAGACAAAATGCCGTAAAAAATGGTAAAGTAATAGATATGAAGATGTATGCATTGTTAAGAGTGCAAGCGTAAATTTTGATTTGAAAGTCTCTTGTGTAAAATCTGGAGATTAAAAAATAGATAAATGAAATAAGGAGGAATTTATCATGAGTAAAATTTTAGTTGCCTATTTCAGTGCAAGCGGTGTGACCGCCGGAACGGCTAAAAATCTGGCAGAAGCCGCAGGGGCTGACCTGTATGAAATCAAGCCTGCTGTTCCCTATACACCTGCTGACCTGAACTGGCGGAATAAACAGTCAAGAAGCAGTATCGAAATGAGCGATAAATCTTCTCGCCCTGAACTTGCTGATAAAAATGCAAATATTGAGGAATATGATACCATCTTTGTAGGATTTCCTGTATGGTGGTATGTTGCGCCGACTATCATCAATACATTTTTGGAAAGCTATGATTTTTCCGGAAAGAATATCATTCTCTTTGCAACATCCGGTGGCAGCGGTTTCGGTGATGCCATGAAATATCTGAAAAACAGCGTATCAGCTGATACAAAAATCATAGAAGGGAAAATTCTCAACGGCAGACCGTCCGCCAATTCACTGAAAAAATGGGTTGAAGAATTGCATATCTGATGAGAAATATAACAGCTATGAAAAATATATGGGTATCTCATTTACTTGTTGCATTTCTGATAATGTGTACTGCCTGTAGTTCAGAAAGCAGTTCATCAAGTTTAGATTCGTCCGAATTATCTCTGGAAACTGTGCCGGAAACGACTCAGCAATCAATAATTGATGAGGGGGAGACAGTTCCTGAATCAGAAGAATCTGTTTCTGAAATTGGTGAAACCATAACTGAAAACAAAGAACTTGTCATTTATTTTTCTGCAACAGGTACGACAGAGAAAATTGCATTCGACATTGCAGATTTGCGTTCTGCCGATATATTTTCTGTCACAGCGGCTGAACCTTATTCAGATGCTGACTTGAATTGGCATGATGATGCCTGTCGTGCCAATCGGGAACAGCAGGACAAGAATATTCGTCCTGAAATTTCTGGTTCAATTGACAATATGGAATCCTACAATATTGTATTTCTTGGTTATCCGATTTGGTGGGGCGAAGAACCACGCATCATTGATACATTTCTGGAAAGCTATGACTTTTCAGACAAGACCGTGATATCATTCTGCACATCAGGTAGCAGTGGAATTTCCACAAGTGAAAACAACATCAGGAATCTCGTTCCGATTGGTGAGCAGTTAAGCGGAAGAAGATTTTCAGCAAATGCTTCTGTAGATGATGTTTCTGCATGGCTGGATACTTTGGATTTGTCCTTTAAAGCAGAGGAACAAAAACTGAATATTGATGTAAACGGATATACACTTACAGCTTCACTGGAGGATAATTCATCCGCACAGGCATTGAAAGAACTTCTAAAAAATGGCTCAATAACGATAGAAATGAGCGATTATGGCAATTTTGAGAAAGTCGGAACACTCCCCGAAACGTTGCCAAGAAATGATGAACGCATTACAACGGAAGCAGGAAATTTGATTCTTTATCAGGGAAATCAGATTACTATCTATTATGATGTCAATACATGGAATTTTACAAAGCTGGGACATATCGACAATATCACTCAGGAAGAATTAAAATCTATTCTTGGTGATGGAAATGTGACAGCAAAATTATCATTACAATAAAGGAAAGCTCTAAAAAACATGCTTCAAAAGTACAGTTTGAAACAAAACTCCCAGTCAGAACTGAGAGTTTTGTTCAGTCTTATATAGTAATTTTACACACTTAATTCAGATACTTTTTCTTTCAATTCTTTTTGAACTGATAAGTACCTTTAGAAATATCTGTATAATCAAAATCTGTGTGCATTTGTCTATCCTTAGTGATAGTCAAATTTGATTATTTTTGTTGGGCATAATAACCAGCCTTTGCAATCATCCCACACAATAACTTAACATCCACTTCCTGTTTCATACGCACCAATGCGGAATGTTGATTAAAATTGACCTTTGCCCAGACACCATCCACAGTATTCAGAGCATTTTCGACACGTTTCGCACAATTGGAGCAAGTCATTCCTGATATGTTCAGTTCAATTGAGTAAGGATAATGCGCCTTATTTTTATCTTTGACAGTAATGCTTTTTGGGGGTTGTTCATGTTCGCCACAGCATCCTCCGCCTTTTTGAAATTTCAAAACGGTTTGATAGATAGCGAATGCAATCACGGCAATCAATAAAATGACAATGAATGTTTGCACCATCATGAACCATCCCTCGAACGACATCCACCACATTGACTGCAATCCCCACAGCATCCTTTTCCCTGCTTTTTATTGTGAATGCAGATTACAACTGCAATCAAGAATACAATCGTAATTAAAATGATTAAAATAATATCAATCCCATTCACTTAAACCACTCCCATCATCAGACCAATCAATCTTACAAGCAATGCCACCATCCAAGCAATAACACATTGCCAAACTACCACGGCAAATGCCCATTTTCCTCCAAGTTCCCTTTTCACAGAAGCCACCGCTGCAACACAGGGAGTATAAAGCAATGAAAATACAAGCATTGAGGCAGCTGTCAAAGAGGTAATTGCTGTTTCCACTCCACCACTAAATAAAATTTCCATTGTAGAAACAACGCTTTCCTTTGCCATAAATCCACTCACCAATGAAACAATAATCCGCCAATCTCCTAAACCAATCGGACTCATGATGGGTGCAAATATTCCGGCTACATTTGCCAAGATGCTATTTTCTGCATCCTCTACCATATCAAAATGTAAGTCAAAACTCTGCAAGAACCAAACAACAACTGTAGCAATCAATATTACTGAAAAAGCCTTCTGCAAAAAGTCCTTTGCTTTCTCCCAAAGTAATTGAATCACGTTTCTGGCACTAGGTAAGCGATAATTTGGCAACTCCATGACAAATGGCACAGCCTCTCCCCTGAAAATTGTTCCCTTATAAAGAGACGCTACAAGAATTCCTACGATAATTCCAAGCAGATATAATCCTGTCATAATCAAACCGCCATTTTTGGGGAAAAACGCATTGACAAAAAATGCATAAATGGGAAGTTTTGCCGTACAGCTCATAAATGGAGTAAGAAGGATTGTCATTCTCCTATCACGTTCACTTGGTAAAGTACGAGTTGCCATCACCGCTGGAACAGAACACCCGAAACCAATCAGCATGGGAACAATACTCCTACCGGATAGCCCTATTTTTCGTAGTAATTTATCCATGAAAAAGGCGACACGTGCAATATAACCGCTGTCTTCCAAAAGTGAAAGGAAGAAAAACAACGTTACAATAATTGGTAAAAAGCTTAACACGCTTCCAACCCCTGCAAAAATGCCATCAATAATCAGGCTATGAATGGCTTCATTGACGTGTGCATTGGTCAAGGCATTATCTGCCATTTCTGTTACCCAGTCAATCCCGCCTTCAAGGAGTTCTTGCAATCCAGCACCAATCACATTGAAAGTCAGCCAAAATACCAAAGCCATGATAATAATGAATATTGGGATAGCAGTATATTTTCCGGTCAAAAAGCCGTCAATTTTTTGGCTTCGGATATGTTCCTTGCTTTCATGTGGTTTTGTGACGGTTTTATCACAAAGCTTTTGAATGAAAGAAAAACGCATATCCGCAATGGAAGCACTTCTGTCAAGACCACGTTCCTTTTCCATTTGCTGAATAATATGCTCCATTGCTTCTTCTTCATTGTCATCAAGGGCAAGTTGTGCAGTGATAAGAGAATCCCCCTCAATGACTTTACTTGCCGCAAAGCGTAAAGGGATTTGGGCTTTTTCTGCGTGGTCTTCAATCAAATGGCTGATGCCATGTAAACAGCGATGCACTGCACCGCCGTTTTCTGTTTTATCGCAAAAATCCTGACGGATAGGACATTCCTGATAATAGGCAATATGAATGGCGTGTTCCACAAGCTCTTCAATACCCTCATTTTTGGCGGCTGAAATTGGTACAACTGGTACGCCAAGAATTTGCTCCATTGTGTTCACATCAATACCGCCACCATTAGACGTTAATTCATCCATCATATTGAGAGCCACAACAACAGGGATATTCATTTCAAGCAATTGCATGGTAAGATACAAATTTCGTTCAATATTTGTCACATCCACAATGTTAATAATAGCGTGTGGCTTTTCATTCAGCACGAAATTTCTGGATACAATTTCCTCATTGCTATAAGGAGACATTGAATAAATACCGGGTAAATCAGTTATCAATGTATCGGGGTGTCCCTTGATAGCTCCATCTTTGCGGTCAACGGTTACACCAGGGAAATTTCCAACGTGTTGTTTTGCACCTGTCAACCGGTTGAAGAGTGTTGTTTTTCCGCTATTCTGATTGCCGACCAATGCAAATTTCATGATAGTTCCTTCTGGGAGGGGTGTTCCACTTCCTTTAGGGTGAAATTTGCCACCTTCCCCCAATCCGGGGTGTTCTGTTTTCTTTTGATTGGCGGTCTTTTTTTCGATATTTTTTTTAGGAGCAACTTCAGAGACTTCAATCTGTTCGGCATCCGCCAAACGGAGTGTTAGTTCATACCCATGAAGGCGCACTTGAATAGGGTCTCCCATTGGAGCATACTTGACGAGTGTAATTTCCGTTTTAGGGATAATTCCCATATCAAGGAAATGTTGACGAAGCGCACCATCACCGCCCAATTTTTCGACCTTTACAGTTTGACCAAGTTTTGTTTCTTTCAATGTTGACATCGTTTCACTCTCCACTTTCACAAATAATTTTCACTAAAAGATATTCTATCATAAAAACAGTTAGCCGTCAATGACTAGCGATTGAGAAAGATAAATTTCTACTTTTTCGACAAAAAAACACATTTCATTCTGTTTAGTATGTTCTCACTTTCCAACAGTCAAAATAATATTGAAAAATCTACTTTTATTGGACTCACTATACACTTACTAATAAAATATCTACGGAACATAGTTTCGTTCTGGTTTTGACAAAATTTCATACAGATGATTTTCTTTTAAACTATTGCAAATTATTTCAGAATGGTGTATACTAATATTCATAGGGCAGCTGCTCCTTTGAGTTAATGTATCTCCAATTACATTATAACTCTTTTAAAATAAAGCATCAAGGAATCTATATCTCCGCAAATATGGAGATTATTACACAAATAGGAGGCATATCATGAAACTGCTGATTGCAGAAGATGAAAAATCACTGAATGAGGTTATCACCAAAAAATTGAAACAGGAAGGCTTTGGTGTGGACAGCTGTTTAGACGGAAATGAGGCTTTAGAACGTCTGCTTTACACTGACTATGATATTGCAATACTGGATATTATGATGCCTGGATGCAGCGGAATACAAATCGTCACAAGCCTTCGGGAAAAAGGGAAAAAAACACCTGTTATCTTTCTGACTGCAAAAGATACTGTACATGACAGAGTAACCGGTTTGAATAGCGGTGCAAATGATTATATTGTGAAGCCCTTTTCTTTTGATGAGTTAATTGCCCGTATTATGGCAGTGATGCGGACAGTATCAGGAAATATTTCCAATCAGATTACGCTTGGTTCGCTGTCTCTGGATATAGACAGTCATATCATCACACTTGACGGCTGTGAAATCACACTCACAGGTAAGGAATATGATTTACTGGAATATCTGATGATGAACAAGGGACATATTCTTAGCAAAGCAAAAATTCTAAATCATGTGTGGGGATATGATTATGAAGGTGGTGATAAGATTGTTGAAGTTTACATGAACTATCTTCGGAAGAAAATTGATGCTGGTCGAGAGAAAAAACTCATTCATACTGTCAGGGGCATTGGTTATGTGATGAAGGAGGAAGCATGAAATCAATTTCATTAAAGCTAAAACTTTCTCTCTGGTTCACGCTGATTCTCATAATAATTTGTATTTTCATGCTTGCGGTGATAGTAAGCATTTATCAAACAACAAATAAAAAAATGCTTCTCCAGACACTCACTAATTCCGTTGATAAAACGGCTTCAGAAATAAGAAATGACCGGAAATATCATAAAGACCTTATCGAGGGTGTGCTTGCGGACAGCGATTTTTTTACTGATAATGTTCAGATTATGATTTATGACGAAAATAGAGAACCCATTGCAGGGCTGTTTCTATATCCTGAACTTAATGCACTTCCGCTTCATAATTCAGAGAAACCGATTTGTACAGAACTAAACGGAAAAGATTATTATTGTTATGACAAGAAAATCCGTATCATGCATGATGATGACCTGTATATTCGTGGTATCATCCCAGCAGAGAACGATTTATGGAGCAGCTTATCTGCACATAGTACAATATTGATAGCAATACCAATATTGTTAATACTTGCTTTCAACGGTGGCTACTTTATGACAGGAAGATTTTTGCGTCCTGTCAAGAGCATTCAACAGACTGCCGAGGAGATACATGCAAGCGGTAATCTTTCCAAACGTATCCCCACCAATAACAATGGTGATGAACTTGACGAACTGGCACAAACTATCAATGCTATGTTTGAAAAGCTGGAAAAGGATTTTGATGCACAAAAACAGTTCACCTCTAATGCTTCTCATGAACTCCGTACACCTGTTTCAGTAATACTGGCACAATGTGAATACGGCTTTGACCATGCAGGGGATGCAGAGGAGCTGTTGCAGGTCGTTTCTTCCGTGCAGGAACAGGGCTATAAAATGTCCAGCCTTATTAAATTACTTCTGATGTTTACAAGAATGGAACAGGGTACAGAACACTACCCTAAAGCAGAAATAGAACTTTCCGGACTGCTGCATTCTGTATGTGAAGATATGCGTATTATTGCAGATAAAAATATCACTATTACAGAATCTCTTACACCAGTCACGGCTATGGTCAATCAGGAAATGATAACGCTTCTCGCCATCAACCTGATACAAAATGCCATTCGATACGGCAAAGAAAACGGTACTGTGAAAGTCAGTTTGTACGAAACAGAAGATACAGCAATTCTTATGATAGAAGATAATGGCATTGGCATTTCAGCAGAGGATTTGCCACATATCTGGGAACGCTTCTATCGCTCTGATAAGTCAAGAAGTTCAAAAGGGCTTGGATTAGGGCTTGCACTTGTCAGGCAGATTGCAGAATTTCACGGCGGAACTACAGAAGCCGTCAGCTGTGAGAATGTCGGAAGTTGTTTTACTGTGAAAATCCCAAAAAATAAGTGAAAGTTGTGTGAAAATGCTTTTTTCTAACCTGATTTTAACCTTAGTATTCTATACTGTAGGTACAGGAAAAGAAAAAAGCATTTTTAGGAGGCGAACCACATGACTTTCAATAGGATAGCACTAATCCCTGCATACAAGCCGTGCGACGAAATGATTCACACAGTTAAACAGCTTTATGACAATCATTTTGATGTAGTTGTTGTGAATGACGGAAGTGGAAATGATTACGAGCCTGTATTCAGGATTGCTGAAAATATAGCTTCTGTCATTTCTCACGAAACAAACAAGGGAAAAGGAGAAGCATTAAAAACGGGAATGCAATATATTTATGAACACTTTGTACCGCCTTACATCGTTGTAACAGCAGATGCAGACGGTCAGCACAAAACAGAGGATATTATTCATGTAAGTGAAACGGCTGAACAATTTCCTGATACACTGATACTTGGAAGCAGAAAATTTGATAATGATGTTCCTATTCGTAGCAGATTCGGGAACGCTGTGACAAGAACAGTTTACCATATTTCTTCCGGTCAGAAAATTGATGACACACAAACCGGATTGAGAGCGTTTAGTGACAAACTGCTTCCAGAGATGCTTTCCGTTGCAGGGAGCAGGTACGAATATGAAATGAATGTGCTGATGGAAATGCCAAGACGAAATATACCCATAAAAGAAGTCACAATACAAACAGTTTATCTTGATGGAAATTCTTCTTCACATTTTCATGCTGTGAAAGATTCATTCCGGATTTATAAAGAAATACTGAAATATTCAGCCTCTTCTTTCATCAGTTTTCTGGCAGATTACGGGCTTTTCTGTCTGCTGTCGTTTTTCACAGGTTCAACCGTGATTTCCAACATTGCAGCAAGACTTTGCAGCAGTATATTAAATTTTAACTTAAACAGGAAATTTGTATTCTGTTCGGAAAGCAAACTGAAAACATCCGCATTCAAATACTTTACACTTGCTGCTGTGATACTGGCATTGAATACACTGCTATTGAAAATGCTGTCTTTTACTGGAATGAATCCTTATACCGCAAAGCTCATAACTGAAACCGTTCTGTTTTTGTTCAGCTATATTCTACAGCATACATTTGTATTTAGAAAGGAGCGTATATCCGCATGAAAAACTATCTTTGGGCTGGATGCTTCGGACTGGCACTGACTGCATTTACAGCATATATTTCATTGGATACTTTTGTTTTCAGCACTGCTTATCAAACAAACACAAATCAATCCAATACATCTATGTTTGCATCTTTACAGGAAAATACGGAGACATTGCAAAACAACACAACAGAAGATACAACAGATAACAGCACTTCTCCTACTGTCCAAAGTGATACAGACATTCAAACACAATCTGTACAGCAAAGAGGCAAAAGACCGCATCATAAAAAGGATGCTGATAATAATGATACTGATAGTAGTGATTCTGAAGTAAACAATTATTCCGTTGAACCGTCAGAAACAGTTGTTCCTGATTCATCAGAAAGTACAAATCAAGACGATAATATCAGCATCACCATGACAGAATATTATGAATATAATACTAAAATTTATGTTGCTGATGTACAGCTCCGTTCCGCAGAATATCTGAAAACCGCCTTTGCAGAAGATACCTATGGTAAAAATGTTACAGCAAAAACATCTTCCATTGCTTCGGCAAATAATGCCATACTTGCCATCAATGGTGATTACTATGGCGCAAGGGAAAGAGGATATGTGATTCGTAACGGCATTGTCTACCGCAATACTGCAAGTAATGACGATTTACTTTGTATTTATGCTGACGGTTCCATGAAAGTCATGAATCAAAGTGATTATACAGCAGATGAGCTAGTAAATCAAGGCGTATGGCAAGCATTCTGTTTTGGCCCTGGGCTTGTACAAGACGGCAGTATTACCGTTTCTGAAAATGATGAAGTCGGAAAAGCAATGGCAAGCAATCCCCGTACAGCTATCGGCATGATTTCCGAAAATCATTATCTGTTTGTCGTATCCGATGGCAGAACAAGCGAAAGTGCAGGCTTGTCATTATACCAGCTTGCAGAGTTTATGAAGTCTCTTGGTGTAACTACAGCATACAATCTTGATGGAGGCGGTTCATCAACTATGTATTATAATGGTCAGGTTGTGAATCATCCTACAACCAATGGCAGCATTAAAGAGAGAGGAGTGAGTGATATTGTGTACATCGGATAAAAAAGCAATAAAAAATTGCATCGGGCATATCTGTGCAACAATATTTCTAGCATTCTTCGGCGCAGTCTATGAAAAATTCAGTCATGAAGTGTATTCGTACTACATGATATATGCATTTGCAATACCGCTTTTGTTTGGTGCTTTGCCGTTCGGTATTGCAGCATTAAAAAATATCACTCCTGACAGAATCACTGTTAATCTTTGGAATTCTGCAATTGCTACATTCTCAGTTGGGAGCATTTTCAAGGGTGTACTGGAAATCTACGGAACAACTAACAGACTGATAATTGTGTATCCGATTGTCGGAATTATTCTGACAGTCGCAGCAGGTGTATTTATCATTTCCCAACTCTCAAAACAGTGATAGAAATTTTTAATGAAAAAGTCAGCTGTTAATTTCGACTCTGCAACAATTGCCTTGATTTGTCATCATCATAGTGACGAATCAAGGCAATTTGTTGTTTTTTGGTAACATTGCTGAAATTTGTGCAATTTGAATAATAATCGTGCAAAAATGTTCAATATTTTCTTTAAAAATATTGAAAAAGTGTAGCATTCATTTTTACACAATTCCTAAGTTCATATACACTTTTCAAGTTAAATTCAATGAAAAAAACCTAAACAAAAGTTATCAGGCAGTCCAACAATAGAGGCTCTGTCAAGAAAAACATTGAATCTTTCGCAGGATGTTTCTGGTAATAATGTACAGTCATGACAGGATGCATAATTTAAATTTTTATAGCCCTGTTTCATGGATGAAATGCACAATGGGTCAGCACTGCACCATCTTGCACGTTCCAGCAGGCTATCCAATATTTGTTCAAGGACTTCTTCATTGTGTGCAACACTAATCAATCCGCCAAGACTGCTGTCACTATCGGAAGAAGAAACGTATATCAAAATTCCACACATTTCGATTTCTTGATTTTCTTCATCGATATGACTATAAATTTTTTCTCGGATAGATGCTGCACTGTATCCGCAAATATTGGATAATTCCCGAATGAATAAATGTGAAAATGTATGCAATAGAACATATATTTCTGAAAATTCATTGAATACGAAATTTCCATCTTTCATTGCCTTTTTCATTCTTCTGTAGTGGGATGCATTTTCATTTCTCCATACAAGGAGCTCCTCTTTTCGAAAGCGGATAAAAATTCCTTCGCCGGTCAGTTCAATAGCAGGCAACCATTCTTTTTTCTTCTGCGAAATTGCAACTTTGTTTGATTCGTTGCGTGTGATTCTTGTAAAGCCTGTAAAAGCTTGTGTGACAGTCAATCTGTCGACGACTGCAATCTGTTCAAAAAAATCTTGATATTTGGAGGGTATCTCTACGGAATAGGAAGAAAATCCCTCTTCATTGCTGTTCTGTTCATTGGAAAGTACAGCATATTCATCTTGTAATACAGAAATTTCTGTTCTTGAATCTTTTTGTTCAGATGCCAGTATCACAGCATTCCAAGAACGCTGAATTTCTGCATCAGTAATACTGTTATCATTCAAACCATTGCGAATATTGGTCATACGCTGTATTTCGGAGTTATCCTTCAAGAGGAGATAATTTCGCTGAATATATTGCACGACTTTTTTGCTCCATGGCGGTATCAGCAAGGCTGATTTCGTAATGGGAAAATACACGCCCGAAGCGGAACGGAGTCTCACGTGCATTTTTTCATGACATTCAAATGAAGCCCTTGCAAGGGGGTCTTTGAAATGCGGATGGTTACAGGTACACGGGTACTCTGATAAAGCATTTTCAGAAAACGCTTGCACCATACTTCTGGTTGTTTTACATTCCGTACATTCCAGACGTAAGCTGTCAATATCTACCCTGTTATGAATGTTAATCATTTTGATTCTGGGAGATTTTTTCCCAGAAGAACAAGGCTTTCCGCTGTGTACCCACCAATCATACGGAAAATCATCCATATGTCCCTTGGCACAGACAACAATAAATCTTGATGCTGTGAGATTATTTTTACAAATGGGGCATTTGTGTCGTTGGGTGACATTCAGTTCCTGAAAGTCATAAATCATCCCACACCTTGAACAATGCAATTTTTGAGGGAAAATATAGGATGCAACATCCCTTCCCTGTGAAAAGCTGTTTGCACTTTGTGTTGTTCTTGGCATTAAGAAATATTTCGCACCAGTAATGACGGATAAATTTTCATTGAAAATTTTCCTGTTCTCGATTTCATCCGTATTATGAGGGTTATAATCCCAATCGTCCGTTGAAGCGATAATCACAGTATCTTCTTTGAAATCCACAATTGCCCCTACTCCAAAGGTAGTTATCAGCTGTGTTTTCCGGAGATTGCCAACGGATATCTTTTCATTGGATGAAAAATTGAATGACGTTTTGTCAGATTGACGTTTTTTCCCGAAAACTGGTTTTTTTGGCAATGAAACCCCCTCCTATCTTTTCACAAAGTAAATATTTGAACTCATTTCGACATTTCTCACAGAATTCAGGATTGTTGGAATTTCTGAACCGCCGTGATTATCTGCGCTCCGGAAAAGTGCAACATCTTCATTGTGATAATTTGAAAATACCAGACTATTTGGCAAACGCTGGACAGCCTCTTCCCAGCATTCAAGGTAAAAATCAAGCCATTCTTCCGCATATTCTACCATACGTGGTTCAATATCTCTGATACGTTTGAGCATATTTTGTTTTACTTTTTGAATCTCGCTGTCATGTTGCTGATATTTCCTTGCACTGTCATTGGTGTTATATTTTGGGATAGTATGCCGAATAATTGCCATCATTGCACAATGCAAAGCTTTTTCAATTGCTCGTGGAGAATAGGAAGTCACGCTTGTTGATTCCACATATTGATAGAATGTATTGTGATAATATTGAAACTGTTCATAATAAGATTTATCCCTTGAACGCATTCCATTGTATAATGATATGACTAAACCGGGGTTTGTTCTTCCAACACGGCTTGTCGCTTGAATATATTCCGAGTTAGATTTTGGCTGTCCATATACGCACATGACCCCCAATCTTTCAATATCAATGCCAACAGAAAGCATATTCGATGCCATAATGTAATCAAAACAGTTTTCACTTGTGAATTGATTTTCCAGTCTCTCAAGTACATTTTTGATTTCTTTGGCTGAATTTCGGCTTGTCAATTCGTCATTTTTCAAATAAGGAGGAATATCAGAATCTTTTCCACTGACACACAAATGATATTGTTCTGCTTCTTTTTGAAATTTATGCATGGCGAGATATTTGATTTCTGATAAATAGGAAGGTGTTTATGAAATTCACATTTCGGATTGTTACAACAGGAAATATTCATGGTTTCAAGCTCAATTTCATAGCCACCAACACCAATTTTTGTTTTGCACCACGGACATTCTGTAATCTGCATGGGATTGGCTTCAAAGATGGGAGCTGTCGAATCCTCTTTGATTTTTTTCAATGTTTCTGTTGCATCTTTGATGTGATTCGGGGTCACGCCTGAACCAATCCATAAGCCGATTGAAATTTCTTCTCCGGAAATGTGGTATTTTCTGCGCATATGTTCACACGCACAAACTAATGCAGTCGCCCTCTCAAATTGCTGGAGTGTAAGAAGTCTGAGTGTATAGCGCATGATGATAGTAACACCGTTTGCATTACTTGTTTCATGATTGAGCCTTCTGTAAAATATGGTGAATGCGGATAATCCAAGATAGGCTTCTGTCTTTCCTCCACCTGTTGGAAACCACAACAAATCCACAACTTCATGAAACGGCGATTCATAATTTACAATATCAGGGATAATTTGCAGGATGTACGCCAACTGAAACGGATACCAACTCACAGTATTAGGGGAACTATTCGATTTTGTATGGATTCTTTGCAACAGCATTGCCTCATTCATGTACAAAAACGCTTTCCATGCGGTATCATGATTTTGTAAAATATCGACACCGGAATGCAGTCTTTCAATACATTTCTGGATATTCGAAAAGGAATGTTTTGCAGGTTCGGGGTATTTCTGAATCAGTTCAGTTTGAGTTTGCAGTTGTGAAAACCATTCCTCATATTGTGCAATAAAATGATGCAATGTCTCACAAGCGGTATTTCTGTCGGGATTTTCCCAATATTTCATATAAAAATATTCTGCATTGTCAAAAAGTCGAGGCATCATCTGAAGCATTCGATATTGTGGAATAAATTCACTCCTGATTTCAGTAACAATTCCCTCATTTTCGACATGGATTGATGAACAACCATGCCCATAAGAATAATTATTGATGGAATCATAAAGCATATCATTCTTTTCTTCCTCAAATGACCTGTGAATATTTCTTTTATAAACAGGCAGAAAGCCCTTTTGACTTTTCACAGACAATTGACATTGAAAGATGGCAGTTGTGTTTGTTTCGATAAACTCTGTTCCAGTCCTGTTTCTGTTCAAAATAGAAATCGTCACAAGCTTACTACCGTCATCATTGATTTTTCTCACATGGAGGTAAATCAGAATGTTTTTTTCATCCTTTGAAATCATCCTGTTCGAAATTTGATTTGGAACGGAGAGAATCTCTGAAAATTTCTGTGGTTCACGGGAATAATAATGCTGTTTGAAAGTTTTTCCGTCCTCTTCAATCATCTGTTCAGAATGATGATAAATGGCATATGTAAATGATATTTCTAATTCGTCTTGTTCAGAAACAGTGCAGGATACCCCCATAGAGGAAGGTTTGAAGACGCTGGAATTTTTGAAAATTTCGTTTTCTTCCAAATCATCCTCAAACATTTCTTCTAGGGAGTTTGTAATTTCGATAGGTTCAGAACCTTTTTCTTTTGGCAATGCCCATAAAATTCCGAGGGAATACCGGCTTAATGGGTCTTCAAATTCAATTACTTCATTTTCTTCAATGGGACCAATTAAATCCATTCTGCAATGTTCTGCAATATCATCAATTATATCATAAAAATCTGGAAACTTCGACATGACATCACCTTTTTTCAAAATTAAGTCTTGCAAGTCCTGTAATTTGTATCCCAAAGCAAATTTTTGACTTCTGGAATTCCATCGGAACTTTATCGCTGAATTTTTTCAATATCTCCGTGGTAATTTCGCTGACATAGAGATTTTCGAGAGAGGCGGGGAGGTTGTATCGATAATCCGTAGCACTGATTCCCAAATCAATTTCATTGAGCATCTCTCTTGAAAGAGAACCTATCTGCTTTCCATTGTGGAAAATTTCATAATCATTTGTAACAAGTGAACGTTTGGCAGTAAGTTTATCATAGAGGTGTACTTGATGAATAAGATACTCTTGTAAAGCAATGGTATCTTCAAATTCGCCGGAAACAAAAGAGCGGTTATCAATATCTCCTGACCAGCCCACAGCAATCCCCTTACAGAATGTATTATTACGCTTGTAGAGATTTTTTCCGTCAAGTCCGGTTTCAATCACTCGCCCCGACATTGTACGCTTGAAATATTTCTGACGTTGATGTACAGCAATCAGTTGATTTTTTGGACGTGTCAAGGCAACATATCTCACTCTTGCTTCTTCTGCGCTGGTATCAGAGGGCTTAATATTGGAATCAATTAAAATCACTCTATCAAACTCGCTCCCTTTTGCCTTGTGAATTGTGGAAACTGTCAGCAGAGGAGACTCCGGATAAAAATTAGAGGGAATATTTTTCACGACGGACAATGCGGAAATCAATCTTGACATATTGAGTTCTGCCGGATTGTTGGAATCGCTGATGTTACAAAGTTCTTTCCATATCATTTCAGCATCCAGAGAAGAACCGCACCGAAATTGAAAGCGTTCAATAAAATCATTCTTGCTGATGCTTTCAAGGCAATAATCCCAAAATACATCCGCAATCCATCTCGGAAGAGAAACTGCATGATTAACACCTCTGTTGAGAAAATGGGGAATTTTCTTTTCACAGAGTAAACCGCTGATATATTCAGCTTCTCCGTTATTCCGGCACAAAATTGCTGTTGGAACTTCTGGAAGGTGTTCCAATGTCTTGATATATTTTTCGACGGTGATATTTTCGAAATAATTTTTCATAACTTGTGAAGCATAGCGGTTTTGTTCTGAAATTTTTTCATTTAACAGTACCTGACGCATTTTATCGCTTTCCATTGCCAATTCAGGAGATTGTCTCCTGTTGCCAATGATTTCATACCTTTGAATGTCATCAGGAAACTCTTTTTCCATCAATGCATAAAATTTGACAGAATCCAACGTTGCATTGCTGTCGGCTTCATAGTCGTAGATAGACTGACAGCGGTCGCCTGCCAACAGGTAGCCACATTTTAGGAAATGCAAAATATTCAAGACCATTTTAGCACGTTCGTTCACAAGGTCTTGAATTTCGTCAATGATAAAATAGCGAACGCCTTCGAAAGTTTCTTCAGAAATGTACTGGTTGAACAGTGCAATTCGCTGATTATAGTCATATCCTGAAAAATCCTCTGCAATTTCCTCTTTCATGTTCATCAAAAAATAACTTGCATAGGAGTCAAATGTCAATACACAGATATTTTGAGCGGAAGGCTCAAGAATTCCTTTTGTGATAGCTTTATCAATTTCATTTTCAATTACTTTCTTTGCGGAACGTGTATAACAGAGAATGTAAACTTCATCCGCCGGACAAAGTTCATTTTCAAGAATATATATTAGCCTTTGAATAATCGTGTAAGTTTTTCCTGTACCCGCTCCGGAATTAAGAATGATATGAGAATCAATATCAGCTTGAATAACGCAGTCAGGTGACGAAATTTTGGTATACTGCGAACTCAGTTCTTTGATTTCGTCAGGTTTTTGTTCAGAGGGTTTTGTATAGATTTCAGATTGTTCTTCAATTTCTATTTTCTTCCTGTCACGCTCAAAAATAGGAATATCGTCTTGAACTCTAATGCCGAAAGATTCGAACATTTTCTGAAAATCCTCTTTTTCTTCTGTATCTTGTGGCAAAGTAGGTTTTCTTACGATTTTCTTTTTGACACAAGTTTCATAAAGTTTACATTCCATATTTTCACAGCGATTTTCCCATCTCATCACACCATCAACCATGACTGCCCCATGTGTGACTTCTCCCTTACGAGCATAGATACAAACTGTACTTTCAGAAGCAATTCTTTCCTGAACTACTGTTAGAGGAATGCTTTCAAGACCAATATATTGACTTTGAATATCTCTGATTTTTTTCGCTCCAGTGATTCTTTCAGTATATTTGCGGTCTTTTCTGATGTCTGGATTTTCTCTGATATAGATATTTGAAGTAATATTGATATTTGAATTTATCATTTTCATTACCCCTCAATGCCATTTAAATCATAATAGAAGCGCAGTTTATTGATTTTCTGCATTTCTTGATAACCATTTTTGATTGCATCATTTCTAATAGTGACTGTTGCAATCTGGTCTATTCCGATTTTGATTGTCATATCAAATTTTTCGTTAAGAAAACCTTTTGCTTTCACAAAGACTGTTGCATAACGATTTTCCCTCGTAGAATCCGTAAAGATAAAATGTGCATCTTGTGCATCTGTTGTAAGCGAAAAGGAAAATGTACCACTCTTATCTCCCACCTTATTGACATTTTTCTGCAAAATAGGGTAAACTTCGCCATCACTTAGCAAAACACAAATATCATCACTCAACATGAAATCACAATCGATTGCAGAAGTGATTGCAGCTCCTTTGGCAACCATCCATTGGTACCTGTCATCAAAAATGAGTTTTTCTTCCCCAAATAAAGAACATACAATATCATGAAAAGGGCGCAGTCCACTTGAACCGCCGGCAAGAATGACAGCATCAATATTTTCAGGGCTGACATTGGCATTTTGCATGATTTTCAGAATGGCATTGAGAACATTTTTGGTAAGCATTGGAGTAATCATATCTGAAAATGCATCATAATCAATAGCAAGCGGTCGTGTGCCTTCTCCCAAAGTAATGGTATAGTCATCATATTCAGAAAAATCAATTTTCATGCGTTCCACTTCTGACATGAGCTTGTCTTTCCTCTTTGGCTCTAAATCTTCAAAGGCAACATTCGGGTAAATTTTCGGCATGATTCTGAGGGCAAGTTCTCTGTCAATGTCATCACCGCCGAATTTGACACCATGCACAGCCACTTCTCTGACCTGATTTTGTTTCAAATTTAGAATACTCAAATCCAGCGTACCCCCACCAAAGTCAATTACCATCACTTTGGAAAATGCCTTAATCTCTTGTACTTTAGAGATATATGCCGCAGAAGATTCACTGACAAAGCCTTTCACATGAATTCCTATACTTTCCGCCACTTTCAATAGATTTGACCTTGCCTCCGGTGAAAAATCGACAGGGATTGAGAAAATTGCTTCTTTGAAATCAGGTCTTTCTCTCTGTACTGTTTCCTTGACGTGGTTCAGAAATAAGCCGGTCAAAATTGTTCCATTGTATCTTTTTCCATTGACGAGAATTTCTTTATTTGTTCCAAGCAGGGACTTAAACGAGGTCACAATCTGATATTCTTCTGCATATTTATTGATATTTTCCTTCACTTCACGTCCGAACTTGAAAGTATTTTCTTTTGTTTTATGAATGGCAATGCAGGAGCTGAACGGTGTCAAGTCTTTTCCATTTGTGCCGTAGCCTGTTCCCTGCGAGCCTCTTCCTTGTTCATAACGGTACAAATATACAGATGTATTGGTTGTACCGAAATCGATTCCATAATAGACACCATTTTTCATTTCACATTCCCCTTAAACTGAATTCCATTCTTTTCTAATACACGGAAAATCTTTTTAATGATTGCTTGTAATGATTCATAATTTTCTTCACTCACACTGGAAACTTCATAATCAAGCCAATCATCATATAAAAATTCAAAGGCACGTTTCAAATCTGTACGAATTTTTTCCGCTTCCAGAGAGGATTCACGACTATTGATGCTGTAAACATCCTTGAGTTTTTCATCCAGTTCAGCATTGAGCGTTTCCAGCTCTGTAATTTTGTTTGTCAAAGTTTTCTTTTCGGATTGACTTGTCTGGTTGGCTTCCTGAATACGCTGGTTGAGTGTTTCTATCTGCTGTTCTAATTCGTTGACTTTCGCACTTAAACGTGAATTGACAGCAATCAATTCATGATGCTGTTTCATTTCCCCCTGTAAGGCTGTGACAGTCTGACTTAATGGAGCAATTGCCTGTGTGACTGCGGAAATGATAGCCTTTTCCGAAATAGCTGGAGTTTCAGCACTGACAACCGGAGTTTTTGCCACCTCGTCAACGGGCTTCTTATCACAGGGAGTTTCCAGTTTCTTTTCCTGAATTCTTTCGGCTTCGACAACAGGCTTTTCATCATGGGAAATTTCGGGGGGATTCTTTGGCGTTTTGTCTTGGATTGATTTTGGTATCAACGCATATTTTTCAGCCCATTCAAGGATAAATTTTTCATATTTGGATTCCTTCAGATTGGGATAAATACTCTTGGTGGCATTCCATATGTTGAGAAGTTCGCCTTTTTTCAGGGTGGAATAATCCAGCAGATAAATTTTACCAGCAGTATCATTCACCATATCTTTGAAATATCTTTTTTCGCTTTTATCTGTCTTTATTGCAAATCGTGCGACAAATTCGACAAATTTCTGGAGTGGTTTCAATTGCTGTGCTTTTTCGGGTGCATTTTTTACAATTGCAACCACCGCAGAAGAAAATTTTGGTGGGTAAGACTGAAACGTTTTTACATCTTTATCCGTTGCCGAAAATTCTTTCAGCACCTCATCAATCAATTCTACAGGTGCTTTTTCAATCAACGTTTCAAAATAAGCTTTTGTTGTCAACGCTGGAAATTTTGCAAGCTGAACTGCAACATCAGCCAGAGTGGATTCTTCCATAAATGTCATATCAATTAAAAGCTTGGCAGCCAGCTTTTTATTGCTATCGCTCATCTTTTTTGATTTTTTATACCCCTGATAGAGTGCATCAAGTCTTTGTGTTATCTCTGTTAAATTACTCATTGATATCTCCTTATTCATTAAGAAATACTACCATATTGTCATCAATCTGACAGTATGTTTTTATCATATTCGTAACCGCTTGTAAATCATCAAACTGATAAATTGGCATTACCTGTAAACCGTTTGAAAGTCTATGATAGCCATTGACCGGAACGACATCACGACAGAAAACCGGATTCCCACCAATATGGAAATTTTGTCGAGGAATCAATGCCATTTCAAAAGGCTTGCACTTGATTGCAAATTCACAGATTTTATAGAATGCATCTGTAACGTCATATGTTCTGACAAAATTTCCATTGAGCATCAATCGAATATATCTTGATTCTGTTACCGCAGGGGAAATGGTGTCATTTTGTGGAGGATTAGGGGCTTTTCTTTCCGGTTGTGTTTCGACAGAGATTTCTTGCGTTTTTGGCTGATAAGTATAGTATCCCTCGTCAACTTCTGTCAGTTCGTCACACCTTGCCATGATTTGTTCAATTTCAGTTTCTGAAACATTTGTGATACCTTCATGAGAAAGCAAGTTTCTGATTTCATAAGCCCCGAAACCGTCTTCATATTGCAGATTATCCAGATTTTGCTTGATGATTTCCACAATTTTTTCAGACAGTGAAATATTTTGAGGTGCAGGAGTATTAGTTTCTTCTACAAAAGCTGTTTGGCTGGGGACATATTCAATCACCATATCATGATAATCAATGTTACAGAGTTCTAATAAGAACTTGATATGCCTGATAATATCAATGGTTGACAGATTACCTTCTGCATAGAAATCCTCAGCAATTTCCAATGGTTTTCGCAAATGCCATTTTGTGGTACTATCTGTAAAATCAATTTTGACGCCATACAAAGGCTTTCCGATATAATTTTTCAAAATGTTCTTGCCTTTTGATTGAGCATACAAAACCGATAAAAATCTTTGATATAATTTCTGCCAACTGGTCACTTGCCATTTTGCATGATAGAAAGTAAATGCAACAGGCTTACAATGTGTGCATTTTTCCGGATTGTTATAGTCAACCACCCTGATAAAACTGTCAGTACTATCAGAAAAAATCAAAGGAGTATGGGAAACTATTTTTTTCGGTTCTGTGTGTACATCAAATGTTTGATTTGGAATCTCCTGTAATGGTTCTTGCACCTGTTCAGGGAGTTGCAACTCTTCTGAAATATCGGTCTCATCTTCCAAAAGCTCTGTACTATCATACTCAATTACCATATCACCATAATCAATGTTACAGAGTTCCAATAAAACCTTGATATGTTCAATAATCTCAATGGTTGATAAATCGCCCTCCGCATAGAAAAACTTAGAAATTTCCAATGGTTTTTGCAAATGCCATTTTGTGGAGCTAAAGTCAATTGGTGTGCCATATCCCCCATATAAATACATTCCGATATATCCTCTCAGAACGCTTTTATACATTGAGTTTGCATACAAAATAATAAGAAATCCATAGTACAAATTTCCCCAATCTGTTACTTCCCATTTTTTGCCGTGATATGTGAACGAAACAGGCACATAAGGTTCTGCTTCTTGTGGATTCATGTAGTCAACAATTTTGATGGGATTATCAGCAACAGAATTTTCAACAATTGGCTCTTGGAGGGAGGTTGTTGCATTTTCTGGAGTGGATTGGTTTGGCAATTCCGCCGGTTTGACTTCGGGCTTGACCAATTCAGGAACAGAAGGTGGAATTTTGGGTTCTGTTTCGATTGATTCGTGAGCGGACAACTTCACCAGAGCCATATTTTCGATAGTTTCCCGATATTCTTTACACAAATTTTTCAATGAACGAAATTTCTTTCGTTTGCTGCGGATTTCGAGCATTTCCTCATCGGTCATTCCGTCAAATTCATCATCCAGCCACATCTTATCAAGCTGATTGATACTTTCATTGATATCAATTGAAATATTTTTCAGGTAATCCAGCAGAGAATTTTTCGAAAACGGCTGAAAAGGGGAATGATTCGGCTCAATGTGATTTTCTTCAATGATTTTTGATGATAACGAATATAACCGATAAATCAATCTTGTTTTATTCAAAATGGAAATCAGTTCCTCAACATTGACTGTTTCGGTTTCAACAAATTGAAAATATTCTTTTTTTCTCAAAGAATAGCCGTTGACAATATTCTGCACAAAATCAATGATGGTACTTTCTGCATCTTTTCCATCTGAATTTTTATATTCTGCCCGAACTCTGACGATTAAAATAGGTCTTTCGGGGTCTGGTTCTGTTTTGACGACTTCCACAGCAAATAGATACTTATTGCTGTCCATTGCAGGAGCATACAGCAGAGCATATCCCTTTGACAGGTAGCCCAATTCTTTTCCTTGTTCAGTCAAAACTAATATTGCATTACTGTCATGGGGGTTATCTTTTTGCCGTCTCATTACAAGTTTTTGCTGTGGGTGCAAATTTTCATGATTGATAGCACGTCCATCATGTTGTGTACCAACAATTTCTATGATGGCATCCTTTTGAATTTCTAAATCACTCATAGTAACTAACCTTTCATTTATGAAACATTTGAGGATAATAACTTCTTTCTTACCATAATTATACCATACAAATTTTATTTTTTCAACCCTTAGTTCAAAAAATATGGCATGTTCAAGACTCCCACATGAAAAAATACGGGCTTTTCGCTGTTTAGTGTGGGTAAAGCACTTTAAATCATGAAAGTTGCATAATTACCATATATTAGTTGCTTTTCTCGTGTTTTTTGAATTTAAACCTAATTGAAAAGGAATTGATAAAATAATCCCTATTTTTAGATGCTTTTTTCTTTCAATCATCCAAAGTATCAAGCATAGATGAGACTATATTTTACCCTTCACATTACAAAAACTTCAATGTTACATCTTAAAACTATTGCTTGCTAATAAAAGTTTGATACTTTAAAGCAAGTTACCCACACCAAACAGCGAAAGACCTTTATTTCATTTCTAAGTTTTTCAATTGCTTCTGTGATAATCATCACTCCGTTCTTAGGAATGTTAAATAAATAATTTGATATTTTATTGATGTTTAAAACCACGGATGATATAATTCCAATCAGTAAGTGGCTCAATGCGCTCAATATCAATTCGGGCATAATCACTCTCAGAAACTTTG
>JAZAUD010000034.1:0-23876 GCA_036373775.1 Oscillospiraceae bacterium
GCTGTTTGTCATTGCTTTTGGTCGCACTACAGTATCAATGCAAGCCCATGAGCAGAAAAGAAACTGCAGTATACCGTTATTTTTCCACTTCAGCCTGATACTCCAGACCGCTGCGGAATACAACCTTGACAGTAGTTTTGTTGATGACCTCGATACGCTCCACAAGTCTTCTGACAGTGACATCATCAAAACAAACCAGAGGTCTCATGTTGGCAAACAGCTCTCTGGCAGAAGTGGTCTGCTGAATGGAGTGCTGAATTTTTTCTTTCTGATGCGTCAGCTCTTCGAGTTTCTTCTTGCATTCTTCTTCGGAGCTGTTCAGCGTTTTCAGTTCTTCACGGAAACGGTCAAATATACTGCCTGTGATGATTTCGAGAATTCCGTCACGCTTATTTTCAATTTCTTTCAGTCTGGTAAATTCTACTCTGTATTCTGCATCAATGGAAATCATCTCTGCACGGGACTTTTCAAGGCTTGTCATAACAGCTTCATTGAGTTCCTGCACATCTTCAATCACATGATTCACAGCAGACAGTACAGCTTTATGCAGTTTGGATTCATGGATAGACGGAGATTTTGCACAGCGTCTGCTTCCGTGTTCCAGACGGGTACCGCACCGCCACACGCCGACATTTCTGTCACCGATTTTCCAGATAGTTCTCTTGAATGTACTCCCGCAGTAAGGACAAATCAGAATCTGATTAAAGCAGTAATCCGTGTGATAAGAGCCTTTCTGTTTCCGGCTGGTTCTTCCGCCTGCGTCCATGCTTCTCTTTGCCAGTTCAAGGCGAACCCTGTCCCATGTTTCACGGTCAATAATGGCTTCATGACAGTCCTGAATCAGATATTTTGCTTTCTGTCCGGTGTTTTTGGCTCTCTTGTGTGTCAGGCAGTCAACCGTATAGGATTTCTGTAAAATGGCATCACCGACATATTTTTCATTCCGGAGAATGCAATTCACATGATGGCGAGTCCATTCCGTACTGCCGTTTCTGCGTTCCACACCAAGTTCCATCATGTAATCAGCGATTTCTTTCATGCTGTGACCTTCTGCAAACATTCTGAAAATCGTCCGGACATGAACGGCTTCATCTTCCACAATGTAAGGTTTTCCGTCATCGCCCATTCTGTAGCCGAGTGTTCCGTCCAGACGATAGCGGACTTTTCCCTCCTGAAACGCTTTCTCAATGCCCCATGTGACATTTTTGCTGATGGATTCCGATTCTGCCTGTGCAAAAGAAGCATAAAGGCTGATGGCAAATTCGGAGCTTGCCGACAGTGTTTCGATGTTTTCTTTTTCAAACTTGACATTGACTCCCAGTGATTTTAATTCACGGACATAGTCAAGACAATCTACAGTATTTCTCGCAAATCTGCTGATGCTCTTGCAGAGAATCATGTCAATTTCACCTTTTTCACAAGATTCCAACATTGCCTGAAATGCATCCCGTTTCTTGATACCTGTTCCAGAGATGCCCTTATCAGCAAAAACTCCTGCATATTCCCATTCAGGGTTACTTTGAATCAGTTTGCTGTAATAGCTGATTTGTGCTTCAATCGAGCGAAGTAATGGGTCTGTCGCCATAGAAACACGAGCATAAGCCGCCACACGTTTTCTCCGTTGAACACTGTTCTGTGAAGGTTCTATCACCTGTATGTCCTTCATATTTTGGGCTCACCTCCTTCCTTTGTTTTCGGAAATAAACACTGACAATAATGGACGATATTTCTGTCTTAAAATTGTATCAATTTCTTTGTATTCTGACGATTTCAACAAGCCCCTTTTGAGCAGTGCCTTAGCAACCTGAAGTCTAAGTAAATACTCTGTATCACGGATTACAAGGTCATCCACATTTTGGTTAATACCAGAATTTTCCATAATATTCCTCCTATCGTTAAAACGTAACAGATGAAAATGAAAGCCCATGAAGCAAACGCTCCACGGGCTTTCATTTTCATCAATTTTCTGTAAAAGTCGGCATTGGCGGCGATGAGAGTGGAGGACGATTCAAGCCGACAGAACGAATTTGTCAAACGTTTGTCATCAAATAAGAGAGCAATGTTTCTGTTGATTCATTCGTTTTTGTGTTCATCCCACTCAAAACTAATTAACTCCATAATTGTATTATAATGATTTTATCACGATTTGTCAAGTGAAAGGAGCAAGAAAAGGAAAATAAACGAATCCAGAGAGAGTTCCTTACTCATTATAATTATTATGATACTGTTTGTGATAACTATGCTTGTCCATTTTGAGAAGTCAATAGACTATAGAACAATATTACTCCGAATCGTATCGAAAACGTTTTCGTAACTTATCAATATTGCACAAAAAGTAAGTTTATAAAATATTGAAATTTCCGATTGTGTAATATTTTTTGGTTTTTCTATTGACAAATTATAGATTCTGTGATATAATCTTAGTGTAGTTAAGAATGATTTTTCGTAAAATGATGGATTTCAAGAGGACAGAAAGGGCGGACATATGAGAATCAGACAAAATGCAAAATACCTCTATCATAGTGGCAATTGTTTGGAGGTTCGTCCATTATCTTCTGAAATGCAGTTCATTTTTCGATTATTCAATTCTCCTGTTGTGAGACGGCTGAATATTTCCAATTTGAGTGACAATATGGAGAAAATTGTGTCCGTCTTGGATGACAAGAAAGCCGAAATCATTCGGAAGCGTTACGGATTCAAAAATGGTGTAATGATGAATTTCCGTGAAACAGGCGAGATTGTCGGGTTGACAAAACAGCGTGTTCAAGTGGCGGAGGAATCGGCTTTTGAAAAAATGGCTGAACGGCGTGAGAAAATGTTTTTGCTTGCGCAAAATCCATTAAAGCCGCATAGAATTGGTGGAAATTACATCGAACAGCTTTTTGTGGATGATTTGTGCCGATATGTGAACGGCAAGAAAACAATGCTTCTTGACAAAATTTTCAAGACTAGCAACATTCAATTGGAGGTTTTGCCGGAAGTCAAAGAAAAGCCTGTTTTTAGTTCGACTGCCTTGAAAAATGACGAAAAATCAGTACAATTACTTTATCAGCCAGTTTCAGAAATGGGCTTGTCAGTGTCGCTTGCAAAAGTTTTGTCGGAGGCGAATTTTACCAAATTAGGTGAAATTTTGATGCTCCCTGAAGAAGAGTTGCAGAGATTGTTGGACAATTCCCAAATCAAAGAACTACATCAAAAGATTGCTGAAACTCGTTACAGAATCGCAATCGGTGAAAAACAGGAAGACAGCTTTTATACGGTAGTAACCGTGAAGCTGGATTATCAAGGAAAATCGCAAAAAATCCGGAGCTATCTGGAAAGCAAGAACCCTGACACGTTCATGATTGTGAATGTGATTTATGAAATTCTTTGCAATCACGAGTTGAGGGGGGCGAATGTTTTTGATGCAGGGTTTCCCATGATGATGACAAATTGTCTATTGTTAAATGGGTATTTCTACATTAGGGATGTTTTGGAAAATTTAAGCCGTATCTCGTTATATTTTGAAAATACAGGTATGGCGGATTATGCCGACATTTTGCGAGGGCTTATCGGAGATAATTCTGCTTCTATTTCTTTAGTTGATGATGAAATTGCAAGCTTTATGAAAAGGTATCGCATTGAGACTTTGTCACAGCTTCAATGTCTGTCAAAAAAAGAAATGAATCCAGAATATCAAGAAATTGCTGGACGTCTGGAAAGATGGTGCAGTATCAATATTTTGGAGCAGCTTGGCGAAAATTTCGGTGAAGATGTGCTTTTGACGAAGGAAAATAAATCATGAGCAGGAAACGGAAGGATATTAAATTTCTGCTGCAAAGTGGCAGTCGCCTTGAAATCAGAAGTATGACACCAGAAGTTAGTTTTGTATTTGATTTGTTCAGTGCTTCTATGGTGCAGAATCTTAATTCTGCTTTTGAAAAAAATATCGGCAAGGTGCTTTCGAATGTAGGTGAGGAAAGCCGGAATTTGCTTAATTTGCGCTACGGTTTTGAATCTGCTAAGCCAATGAGTTATGAAAGATTGGCAACTTTCCTTGAGTTTAAGAGCAATTCTGCTAGAAATAGAGTGATAACGGTCATCAGAAGTTTAGAGCCATTTCGGAAGATTTTGCTCAAATCTACGGAAAATCCGGTTTCAGTTCCAATTGGAAAAGATAAGACTGAGTTGGTTTTTAGTGAAGATTTGCGAAAGTTTATTCGTGGGGAAGAGACAATTTTTCTGAATTCGATTCTCAAAAAGCGGAATATTAAAGTAGAAGTTCGAAAAGTCATTCGGAAAAAGATTCTCCCTGAGCTGACTGAACCATTTTCAATGCTGTATATTCGTATTTCAGAGTTGCATCTTTCTGCGGAGGCAATGCATGAATTGAAATTGTGTGGTATTTTGCAAGTAAGTGAATTGTTGCTGACAGACCACCTTTCGGAAATACTTTCTGAATCGGTCTATCATGAGTTAATGGAGAAACTCGAAATCTTTCGAAAAATTCGAGAGAGTCAACAATTTGATTATTATACAGTGCTGGAAATCACGCTGTCAAATTCAGGATGTATCACAAAGTCAGAACTTTCCTTTGATGGTGACAGCATTAGTGAAAGTTTAATCATCAATAAAATTTATGAAGTGCTCTGTGACAGGGAGCGAAATGGATTAAATCTCTTTGATGTGAAAGTACCAATTAGATTGAAAAATTTACTCTTGATAAAAGGATATTTCTACCTGACTGATATTTTCAAAGATTCTGAGAAGTTTTTGACAGAGTTTACACATTATTGTATGTATGATTTTTTGGTGGAATTTCAAGATTTTATGCAATTAGGTGCAGTATCCATTGCTTGCATCAACGAACAGACAGAACAATTTCTTGATTCTTACCATGTTGACAGTTTACAGAGATTGACAGAGATTGACCCATTAAATGAGGAAAAGTTGGTTCACGAACAGCTTCTCAATTGGTGCAATGCCAATATCTTGTATTGTTCCAAAGGAGCGTACTCCGGCGATGTATCGGCGGTTTTTGTTCCTCATTCTGGTGGTTCAGATGACGACGAATAGATGATTTTTGTAGTGATGACATAATGACATTCAACTACAATTACATGATGCTTTGAGAAAAAGTATTTGCTATTGCAGTGGATGTCATTGTTGTATCTTGCGGATGTTGCTTCCAATATTAAAACCTTGGAGCTAAGTTCATTGTTGCTCCGAAATTGATACAATTTGGTAGTCGTATGATAGGTTTGAAAATGCCGATTTTACGCAGTTTTATGAAATCGTCATTCTCAAGTGTATCAAGAATATCAGCCAGATATTCGTCGATATGCCGTCCTTGATACAAAAAACGAGCCACCACTTCCATATGTTTTAACGATTGGCAAGGAATCGTTAAAATGTACATGAATAATTAAAACATATGAGGACAATCGTTAAATCGTATACGAATAATTAAAACGTATGGAGGTAATCATTAAAATGTACACGAATAATTAAAACGTACAATAGCAATCGTTAAATTGTATGAGGTAACAACAAGATTTGCTAAATCATACAAGGTGACAATTGAAATGTGGAAGCCTATTACTCAGTGAGAAAGGAGAGTGCTGGAGATTATGAAATTGGATGATAAAATTCAAGAAAAATTGAATGAACGTAAGTGGTATCACCGAGTGACTGCAATTACAGTGGTGTTTAGTCTGCTGTGCGCTTTCTTTGTGCCGTTGGATTTGGCTCTGCCAGGTGTGGCATTGACGAATGAAAGTTTGAATAACGGCGTTCCTTATATAGAAAATGCTCCACTTACCAGTATTCCAGCGGGAGCCGCTGATTTAACATCCAAAATTGATAGTATTACATTTACGGTTGGAGGTCAAACTTACACAGGAACAAAAAACTCAGAAGTTACTGTTCAAGGTGGTTCAGCTGATCCATTGGGCTTATCCATTGCAATGATTTATGAGTTTTCTGACAAAGCATCTCTATCGGATGTTCTGAGTTCCGGTTTTTCATATTATCAGATGACTTCAGATATTAAGCCAAATAATGGATACTACGGTTCTACCATGATAGTTATAGATGCTGATTGGAATCCTACAAAAGCAGCTGGTTATTACTCGATTTCTGAAGGCGGCTTGATTGTCATTCACTACACAGATGATTATCTTACATATCTCAGTAACAGTAAGGGTATGAGAGGAACCTTGAATTTTCAAGGGACAGCTGCTCGTGGACAAAATGAGGGTGGTGACAAAACATTTACATTTGGTACCACAGAGGTTCTTCTTCAATTCGATGATACGAAGCCCACGATTACAAAAGATGGTACTGCACAATTTGATGGCACAAACCGATATGTAGATTGGCAGATTACGATTCGCAATCCGAATGGATATGTGGATATGTCAAAGTATACACTGACAGATACAATGAATGGTGATGCGTTGGACTGGAGTACAATAAATCCAACAATCACGCCCGAAGGAGTGACTGCGAGTCTCAATAGCGATGGAACAATCACTTTTACTAATCCTGTAAATCCACCAGAATATATAACCATTACATACCGTCAAAATGGTGCGACAATCGGAAGCGAATATGATAATCAGGTTTCGCTTACGAAAGGTGATGTCACCATCCCCGCAAGTAAAAAAGTTGAAATTGAAAATGGACTCAATATTTCAAAGACGGGTACGCCAGATTATGAGCTTGCTGAGGGGATCGGTGGAAAAGTACAATGGACAATAGAGGTTTCTCATAAAAGTGGTGACAGTCTCCATAATGCAGTTATTAAAGAGCAAGGTGCAGTATTTAATACGGGCTTTGCAGATCTAACGGTTACAGATAAGGTGACCGGTGCTGTTATTGGCAACGATAAGTACACGATCAGTGAGGACGGTACCACGCTCACTTTTAAAGAAGATACTTCGATTCCTGCATCTGTTATCATTACATTCATGGCACAGGAAGATGAGTATGACAATTCAACGGGGGCGCAACAGTCGCAGACACTGAGTAACTATGTTAAAGCTTCCAGATCAGATATTGTTAACGAAGCGTCCACAACAGGGACTGTGGAATATAAGCATGAGCTTAGCTTTTCTAAAACATTGAATGGTCCTAACCAAGAGCTTGGCACATTGGAATGGCAGTTCACGCTTAAATCCAATGAGTGGGACGGCAGCGGTGATGCAAACAGCAAGGAATCGATAAACGGTTATACAATTACAGATCCGATTTTTGTTGGAATGTCAGAGGAAGACATCAACCAGAAAATTGGATTTAATATCTACAATTATGTAGGGAAGTTTCAGGATAAAAAAGGCGATCAAAATTCAACGGGAGAGCAGAAGGTTACACTGCAAAAATCCTCAACCGATTCTGATACGATCACGATTAGTTTTAACAAAGACGCTTATCCAGATATCATCAACATGATTAAGCTGTACTATGTGATGAACATCGAGGATAACTTGAGCGAGGAGGATTGGGCAAAGTATAACAAGGGTGAAACTGTTAATGTAAGTAATACTGCAACAGCAAAAGATCGCAATGGTCATCAGTCTCAGAATGGTACAGACGGCAAAGACATTAACCTGAGAGTAGAAGCCAGCAAGAGCTATGGTGGTGCAAATAATTCTGAGGATTATTCATTCGGCAATGAGGACACTGCGAATAGGGTTCTGTATTGGGATGTGGATCTAACAAAGGATGCCGGATTCAAGAGTACAGACACTTATGAAGATCAGCTCGTCACGAATAATACTAATGTTGGACATTATATCACATCAGAGCAGAGGTCAGCGTTTACGCTTATCGGATCTTCTTCAGTGGGTGACACAAAGCAGACAGTTCCGGCTAGTCTGTATACGATTACATTCGTTGATGCAGATGGTGATGATGTTGAACCAAGTGAGAATGCAGCCGGCTTTGTCATTACATTTACCTCTGCAATGGATGCACTTGAAACACCATACAGATATTTGAAGCTACATTATGCATCCACTGCCAAGACCTCAGATGTTCCCGCCGGCTCGTCTGTTACATTCTCAAACAACTACGACTTTGGCAATCAGCACAAAACCGCACATGGTATGACCTATACCAGAGATAATCCTGCTGATGTGAAGCCGTTGACGATTAAGGTCAATAAGACATGGAACGATTCGCAAAATGCATTTGGTGATCGTCCTTCTACGATTACAGTCAAGGTGCTGCGGGCGGAAGCAGATGAAAACGGAAATCTTCCTGCAAGTCCTGAGTGGGAGACACTTAAGACATATACGCTTGCTGCAAGTGCAACAAACGGTAGCGACAGCTACACGCTTGCAGATGATTTTGACCAGTGGAAGTATGACGAAACAACAGGTACGGTCACGCAGTACTATTATAAGATCGAGGAGGTACTTGACGAAGACAGCGGATATACATTGACATATATTGATAATCCGAAAAAGATTGAAATCAGCAAATCTGACCGGGTTACCGAGAATATGGCACTGATAAACAAGTCGGACCATTCAATTGCAAAGTATGCAATTGATGCAGACGGTAACCATGTGACATCGGTCAATGCTGAGGCGAAGAAGTTGACAATCAATGGGAAAGAAGGCTTGTATTATCTGTTCAGATGGGAGATCATGAATATCCCCGGAAACAGTAATGATATTGTTGAATTTGTTGATACAATTCCCACAGGTTCGATTTTCGTGGATGATACGATTGCGGATGATACATATAAGCCGATTGCTTATACGAATCAATGGAACATCTATGAGTTGACAGAACGGCAAAACGCTTATTCGTGGGGATATAAAAAAAATTCTGCGACATTAGTTTCTTTCTACAAGACTGAAAGTAGTGAGGCAAGATTTAGATATTATACCGCTGTTCCCGTAGACCAGATCGATAGTGTACTGGTAGACGGAAAGATCAGCAACAGTGTAACTTATGACGGGAACACAACCAGTGTATCGATTGATGTATCCACAAGCCTCCCGGAAGATGACACCGATCATCTCACTAAGGAATTTCAGAAGGGCTTTGCAGGCGGATATCTGAATTATACCATTGATGTAAACCCGACCGGAAAAAAGCTCTCCAACAACGGAACGATTGATATTACGGATATTCTTTCGTATACAAGCGGAAAAACGAATCAGTATGGTTCTGATATCCCATTGGAAGATCTGAATATCACACTCAATTCGATCTCAGTCTATCCGCTGGTGAATGGTGAGGCGGATACAAGTCATCCGCTGGATGGTAGTGAGTATAGTTATACGATAGATTACAATACACGGGATAGCGAAAATCTGAGCTTTTCAGATGCTAATGATGGCGATTACTACGGAAGTGTGAAGTATTACATTGTTAATGGCTGGAAGAAAGGTCAGCAAGTAACGATTACAGTTCCAAAAAATCCCAGCTATTCTGGCGGAGAGACGAAACTCAATGCAATCATTTATAATGGGGAGATTGATAGTAGCAATTTAACAAAAAATCTCAAGGATGCAAAACCGTTCCCAGCTTTTGATGATGAGGGAAATACGACACTTACATTTGTAGTTCCTGATGATGCAGAAAATATCGTTATCACAAGTGGCTTTGTTAGTCAAAAATCTTCTGATACTTTGACAGGATATAATGTTGCTGATGATGGTGTAAGCGCAACTGCAAATGGAACAGCTATCAATATCGTATCAAAGGGAGAACATATTATTCCAAATAATGGTCGATTTAAATTTTGGGAGATTACAGGTTGGAATGTAGGTGATAGTTTATTAGTTACTCAATTGGAGAATCCTGAATTTACAGCTGCTACATCATCTGGTGTAGGCAATGTGGTGTATCTTGCTTATGGTACAGATGGATACGATTTGGATAATATTTGGTGGCCAACTGCAGAAATTGAAACTTGGGAAAATGATTTGATTGGCTCAAAGACATGGAGCGATGAAATAGCAAGTGGTATAAAGCATATTTTTGTTGCGAGTAAATATATAGAGAACAAAGAATATAATGTTGATGTCTATTCCACAAGTGGCGGAATGACCGGTGTATCGCAAGGTACTATCACCCCCGCTGTTCTCGACATCACTGTCCCCGATCAGCAGCCGCTTCGCATTGAGTATCATTACTTAGTGGAGGGCTGGGAAGCAGGAAATATCCTGAAATTCGCAAATACTGCTTCATTCTATGCTGACAACGGTGAAGGTAGCTGGTCTACATCTGATGATGAGATGAGTACCAATTCAAGTGCGACAGCGGAAACACTCCGATACCCAACCATCTATAAGACCGACATTGGCAACTATGCAATTAACGATTTGAATGCCTCGTTCTTGGTGGCGAAATATGTTGTAGGCAGCGGATGGGTGTACGCAAATGAAATCACCACCACTGAAGGTACGCAAACTACATTCCGCACATTGAAATTTCCGGATAGTCCTTATACAGGATGCCTTGAAACAGTAGGAGCGGAGATTTACCCGACATATGCCGGAACAGGCACAAACAAACCTGCTATACTGAAGCTCGGAAAGTCAAATCAGGGGAATCATGAAGATGTACACAACTTTGATCTTGAAGCAGGTCAACTGTATAAGTTCGTGGAGATTACTTCACCCGCTGAATATAGACAACCGAATTGGTTGAAGGGATATGCTGAAAATCAGGAATTTGTTTTCTATTACAACTACAATGGATTCGAAGGCACTCCACCCGCTGAAGCAGAAGGAAAAGTAAAGCAGATACTGAATAACGGTGCAGTCAATATCCCGAATAGTCAAAACATTTCCGTGACAGCAACCAAGAGCTTTAGCGGTAAGACAGAGGATCTGCCGGAAAGTTCAACTGTACAATTAAGCCTTTACTGGTCAACCAGTAAGAAGGGAGCCAATCAGAAACTTGTCAGCAGTGAAGACCTTGATCTTCCGTCAGGATTTAGTGCAACGCAGACGGTCAATTATACCAAGGACGGAAAAAATAACACCGTAACATGGACAGAAATGCCGAGCGGACTCAATGGCGGACCAATCTACTACTTTGTCAGAGAGATCAGTTATACTTATGAAGGGGTAACTTACACCTATGATGAGGATTCCCAAAAATACCTGAACGGAACGACCGAGGGTAAATTCCAGCCGGTTTATACCAGAAACGGTACAAATACGGATGGCACGAATATCGAGGTCAACAACTCCGAAGGTATCATGGTCAAAAAGCTGTGGGTGAATCTGAAGGGCGATCCGGTTACACCACCGAATGAAGTGGGTTCGACAAATGAAAAAATGAAAGTCGGATTCATCGTATACGGTGTCAAGAAATCTGACGGTTCGAAGGTGCGCTTGCTTCTCGACAAAGAAACACTGACGGAAGCCGATAATTATGAGTATGTTCTTCCACCCAGAGATATTGAATGCTCTGACGGTAGCACTTGCAGTTTAGCAGATTTCTCAACATTTGAAATCGCTGAAAATCTGACAGATGAGCAGATGTTATCATTATATGGACGTTTCCTGTCACCACAGACAACGAGAAAAATCAGCAACGGTACAGGTACACTGGAAATTATCAATACAGATGTCAGCTCACCGACAACAAATGCGATTGTACAAAAGATTTGGAAGGATGGTAATCTGGATCATGGCAGTGATACGCTCACAGTAGAACTGCTGCAATCCACAAATGCCAACCTAACCAGTGCGCAGCTTGAAAGCTATGTGAAAGGTACAGCAATTGCTGGTGTTTACTCCCAAAACAGCATGAGATCGATTGATAATGTAAAGCTGATTGAAAACGGCGGATCTCGAACAACAATCGAATTTGACAGCAATATCGCAGGTGTTACTGGTTCAACAGACGCAATTGTGGCAAGTTGGAATGGCATGGTACTGACAGTAATTGGAAATGCTGTTGACAGTACAAATCTGAAAGTCACACTGGAAAATGGGCAGACCAAGGAAATCACAGTTACTTCCATTGACTATGAGGTAACACTTAACGCTCAAAATGAGTGGACTTACACATGGGAAAATCTTCCGTATTCTGACGGTGAACACAATTATTACTATTATGTGATTGAGAAATCAGTTCCAGATGATTATTCTGTATCGTATCATAAGAGTACGACATCAGCTGGACAGACAACGCAAATTACAAATAGTTTGCCGACACAGCTTAAGATTCAAAAGGAGTGGTATGCAGACGGACAACAAATAAGCACAAGCGATGCAACTGCATCAGCTCTGCCGGATACAATCTTAGTGAATGTTTACCAGAAGCTGAAAACGGAGACGGTGGGGGGTACAGCAACATCTGCTGAGAATAAGAAGAACTATACGATCATGGCAATGGGTGACTCAATTACGGATGGGTACATCAGTCAAGATAATGGCTATAGAAAATACTTCTACAACCAGATGGTAAATAACTATGGATATACGATTGATATGCTCGGTAGTCAGTATGCTGGCAGTAATGTCACATACACTAAGGGAGACGGAACTACTATTACATATGATCCGAATCACGAAGGACATTCTGGATGGTCCATTCAAAGCTATGGAGGTAGAACTGGATTGTATACCGTGGTTGATACAGTTACAACCTATAATCCAGAAATTATCCTGTTAATGATTGGTACAAATGATGTTCTTGATAATCATGATATGGATAATGTAGAAACAAGACTGAAAACCTTAGTTGACAAGATATATGAATTGAGTGAAGCTAAGGGTACCGATGTAAAGTTATTCTTAATCACTCCAACACGAGTAAATTCATCAGCAGTAGACTGGTTACCAATTCAAGCGGTTGAGGACGCAGCGCTTGATAAGTTGATGACAGCTATGAAAAACATAGCTACTTCAGAGAAAGCAACGGACAGCAGCATCACAACAGGACAAAAACGCTATTGTGAAGTGATTGATGTATATCAGCAGATTTACTCTGGGGAAGATTATACGAAATATCTGAATGACTATGTTCATCCGAATGAGGATGGCTATGAGCTAATGGGCAATTATATTGCAGCACAGTTGAATAGCTATCTTTCGGGAGTTCAGCCTACTATTATCACCAACCCCACAAACATCTCAATGCCAGGTGCAAGTGCAGATATCGACACACAGTTCTCCGGTACGCTCTATGGCACATATACACTTGAGAAATCCAAGGGCTATAAATTGTCACTCGATGAGCTGCCTGAGAAAAATTCGCTGGGTGTGGAATATGTTTACTACATCAAAGAGAACGGCACACACGTTCTGAGCAATGACGAAACATATTACACGCTGTCCGGTAATGAGAACCAGTACATCGAATCAGTCACATATCTGAACAACGGGCAGCTTGCAGCAGACAGCGGCACAGTGACCATCCGGAACACGATCAAGACAGCAGAGCTTAGTATCAAGAAGATATGGGACGATGAACTCCCCCATACCGGAGATACAATTACTGTCAGAATACACCGTGAGACGGTTGCTGATTCCGATGATGCACAGCAGAATCCGCTGACGCTTGCAATGAGCGTGGAGAACGGCAGTACGATACAAATTCCGATTGGGAACACAGATGGAATTGAGATCACATCGAATAAGGGCGTTAACCCAACAGTGGTCGGCTCCGGTATTGCAACACCAACAACAGAAACAACCAGCAAGAAGGTCTGGAAGATCAGACCGGCTGATGATGCAAAGGTAGGTGATACAGCAACTGTTACGTTTACAGATGGCAGCGGACAGAAAGTGACTGTGAGTGTTGAGATTGTGAATAATCCGCAGTTGACATTGGAAGCCTCCGAAACTAGATTTACAGCAAATGCGAATAATCCCACGTTGTCACCTGTATGGACAATACAATATACTCCGTCAGGGGGTACACCACAAAGTCTCGATGCAACAGATGCAAATGTAACATTTACAAGCAGCAACCCAAGTGCAGCGACGATTGATGATGATGGTGTTCTCACTGTTGTCAACGGCGGAACGACAACGATTACTGCTACCTATAACGATAACGGCACTGTAACATCGGCTACATTTGAGGTGACAATCGATTTGCCGTCATTCTCAGCAGATGATATTACAGTGACGGCTGGCGGTGATACGGCACAGATTACTGTTTCACCTTCGTATGGTACATTTACCTATGAGTCGGCTGACGAAAGTGTTGCTACCGTTGACAGCAGCGGAAATGTGACAGGTGTTGAGGCAGGTAGTACGACGATTACCATAACTCGTCGTGATGGAAATAATAATATCGCTGGTGAGCCGGTAACAATAGATGTAACTGTTAAAAGCTCTTCGGCTGCTAATACATTAGCAATATCGAACTTTGAATCTGGTAAATGGTATGATATATCTAATTATTTCTATGCAAATGCAACAAATGGAACGAAAATTCCTAAACAAATCACTGTTACATTTGAGGAAGATAATGGTAATGCTCAAATGGTATTGAATGGAGATTTTGTTCGTACTGATTGGACTGGAAACGGAGATTTTCAGTATACAGGGGTAAGCGGTAAGTCAATCACAGTTGATGTTGAAAAATGGAACACATATACAAAAATGGAAGATTGTAAAGTTAAATTCAATCAATATGGAAGCACGCCAGTAGTATCACTAACATTCATTTATGATACCGCCAAATCTGGCACGCAATCCGTCGCCCAATCTCGCAAACTTCTCTCACGTTTCAACTCTAACACACTCCGTCTTGGCGCAGCATTGAATTACACAGCTTTGCCGCTCGGTGTTGAATCTGAGACGGAAAGCGAATCCACATCTGCAACTGCTGAGTTCAATGACAGTGGCATTTGGGAATTCACACTAACATCATCAAATAGCTGGCAGAAACAGCTGAATGGACTGCCAGTTTACAAGGTAAATACGGATGGCACTCTGCAAAGCTACTATTACTGGGCGGAGGAGATCGAGATCAACGGCATGCCTGTTGCCGGATATACCGTGAGCTACTCGTTCACAGACGGAGACAGCACGACGGATTACAGCATCAACGCTGCAAATCTGGGTGCAAATCCGCTGATTACGATCAAGAACACCCTGACAGATAATCCGTCCGAAGTCGACCTCCCCACCTCCGGCGGAAGTGGCACAGCCCCCTACAGAACAGCAGGCTTCCTGCTGATGATGACCGCCGTCACATTCCCGTACATCAAGCACAGAAACCGCAGAAAGCGAAACAGTGCATGATTATATGTAAGCAAACAAACAACCGTCCGGCACGGAAAATCAAATTCATTTCATCCCTGCCGGACACACCCAAAAAATGAAAAGGAGAATATCTATGAAAAAGACAAGAAGAATCGCTGCTTTTATCGCAGCAATGGCTATGGCAGCTTGCGTGGCTGTTCCGTTCGGCTCTGCTATGACAGCTAGTGCGGCGGATGTTTATGTAGACACAACAACAGGTGATAGTACCAGTGGTTATATGGCTGATAATGCTAATACCACACACACTTATACAGCATATCCGATTTTTGCAGGTGAAGTGAATGGTACTGGCTTAACCGTAACAGATTGGGCTGAAAATTATGATTCTGCTGGTTTACTTACAGATACAACTTTTACTGGAATTGTAATTAAGGGAGAGGATACTGTAGGAACAGAATTAGCAAAGTTTACATCCCCTACAGCTGCTCAAGTAGCTAAGATTATTGAAACGATTCCCGCAAGTTCTTTGGATACTTTGGCGAATGTGCTTTATGCTCACAAGGGAAGTGTAGCGAGTCAGGCATTGAGTACAAGTTCAGAGGATAAAACAACACTTGATGCAGGCTATTATGTTGTTGATGATGCTTATGTGGCTAAAGATTCAACTAAGGTAACTAATGATGCAACTTCTAAGTTTATGTTGAAGGTTTCCAGTTCAGAAGATGTGAAGATTATTCCTAAAAAATCGTATCCTTCTGTCATCAAAAAAGTAGAGGAAAATGTTAAGACTCCTACGGGAACCGTTAGTGAAACTGCATTTACAAGCTCTGTAACTGGTAAGTACAATGATGTGGCTGACTATAATATTGGTGATGATGTTCCATTTAAGCTGTATGGTTCTATGCCTGCAACTTTGGGTGATTATGCTTGTTACTACTACCTGTTTACTGATACTCTTGGAACAGAATTTAACCAGCCAGAAACTGTTACTGTTACTGTTGGAAACAAAACTTTAACTTTCACTTTGACTGATTCTGCAACAGAAACAGGGAAGAAAGTTTATACTCTCCCAGAGAAAGACCAGCTTGCGTGGAAATATGATGCTACTGATGCTACTAAGGCAGCAAAAGTTCATACAACAGATGGTAACTGCCGTGTAAAGTGGGATGCTGGTGAGCATAAACTCTATGTTGCTTTTGAAGACATCAAAGCATATGAAGGTGTTACCAAGGATACGATTGTCACAGTGGCATACACAGCCGTTTTGAATAAAACTGCTAAGATTGGTCTCCCTGGTCAGGTGAATACTGTTGATTTGACATATACAAACAATCCTAATTTTGAATATACACCTGATACAGATACTCCTAATACTCCTGATTTGCCTGAAACTCCTGATAAGCCTAATACACCTCCGGAAGTGCCTGATACACCTCCAGAAACACCTGAAAAACCTGATACACCTGGTACTCCTGATGTTCCCACAGACAAAACTCCCGAAGATAAGGTTATTGTGTTTACCTATGAGATTGACCTCACAAAGGTGGATGCTACTACTAAGGAAAAGTTGACAACTGCTGAATTTGAACTCAAAAAAGGTGAGACTTCCATTAAGTTGAAGGATAATGGAGATGGCACATACACTGTTGACCCGACTGCTACAAATACTACTATCAAGTCAACTAATGGTGGTGTATTCAAGATTATTGGTTTGGATGATGCAACATATACACTTGTAGAAACAAAACAGCCTGATGGCTATCCTACCTCTATTGTAGATACTGAAACTTCTCTTGAATTGAAAGCAACCACAGTAAACAATCAGTCATGGGCATTTACTCCAGATGATGCTCTCACTAAGTTGGAACTTAATGAAGTAGAAAATGATAAAACAAATCACGGTGTGGCAGAAGCTGAAATTACCAATGATAAGGCTACTACGCTTCCTTCCACTGGTGGCATGGGTACAGTATTGTTCTACACTGTTGGCGGAGTGCTGGTAATCGGTGCAGGTGTGGTTCTGGTAACTAAGAAGAGAATGGGTAAGGAAGACTAATTTTCCCGATATTGCTCAATAAATGAACTTTACATGATAATGCGGGGGCGTTGCCGGATTTGGTGACGCTCCCTCGTGCGTGAGGAGGTCACATGAAGAAACATCTTTCAACAATTTTATTTGGGCTTTTGTTCCTCGTGGGGCTTTCCGTCATGCTGTATCCAAGTTTTTCCAACTGGTGGAATCAGCACCATCAAACGAGAGCAGTTTCAACCTACAAGGAAGCTGTTGCCCAAATGGATGACGGCGAAACGGAGCGGATTCTCTCAGAAGCCTATGCCTATAATGAGCAGTTGAGAAAGTTGTCCTCTCCCATGACACAATTTGAACAAATTCCAAATTATGACAATATCCTGAATATTTCGGGAACTGGGATTATGGGCTACATCTCAATACCTAGTATTAAGGTAGAATTACCCATTTATCATGGGACGAGTGAAGGCGTTCTGCAAATTGCGACTGGACACATTCAGGGAACAAGCCTGCCTGTTGGCGGTGAGAATACTCATGCCGTAATTTCGGGGCATCGTGGCTTACCGTCTGCGAGGCTGTTCACGGATTTGGACAAAATGGTCGTCGGGGACGTGTTCACCATCAATATTCTGAACGAGGTCTTGACGTATGAAGTCGAGGACATTTTCATTATTTTGCCCGAAAATACGGAGAAATTGCAGATTATCCCCGAAAAGGATTATGTCACGCTCCTGACCTGCACCCCCTACGGAATCAATTCACACAGACTGCTGATTCGTTCGCACAGAATTGCAACCATATTTGAGAAGAATGTCAAGGTTTCAGCGGATGCCATCCAGATTGACCCTATGAGAGTATTACCAATTGTAATAGTACCATTGATTTTGATTCTGGTGATTAGCTGGAATATTTCGGGGAAACAGGGAAAATCCGCTTATCTGGACGAAATGCGGAAGAAATATCGTTATTGAAAGGAAATAGGAGTATGCCCAAGAAAATAACAATGACAGAGTTAAAAAAACATCTCCTCCAGCTGAATCAGCGTGAAATGGTGGAGCTTGTCTGCAAGATTCACAAAAATTGCCCAGATGCTGCCGGAATGCTGACGGCGGAATTTGGTAATGATAACTATGAAGAGGAACTTTTTGAGGAGACCAAAAAGAAAATCCGTAACCAATTTTTCCCAGAACATGGCTTAGGGCGGTTGTCTCTTGCCACGGCGAAAAAAGCCATCACGGAATACAAGAAATTCAACAAGTCGGCGGAATCAATTCTTGAATTGCAAATGTATTATACAGAATGTTGTGGGGAATTTCTGAGAAAATACGGCGATGGTCCTGAATCGCTCTATAATAGCGTTGTGCATATGTTTGAAACGGTTGTCAAGGGATTGAACAAGATGAACCAGCCGGAACTGTTTCAGCAATATTATTCACGGCTGGAAAAGGTTGTTGATAATTTGGGCTGGGGCGGGTACGGCGCAGAAGATGACGCACGCTATTTACTGGAAAAAGTGTTGAATTGGTCAGAAAATGAGGAAAATCAATGAAAGGTGAGGGTTAACACATGGCAAAGAAAAAAACAAAGCGGTTTGGAAATCCCGCAAAAAATGCGGAGTATCAGGCAAGGGAGGCAAGACTGCACGGCGCATCACTGTCGGACAAAGATTCTTCTTTTTTTTATGAATTATTTACTCCGTTGCTTGCATTTACCAACAAGAGACTTGATGTGCTTAAAAATGTAATTGAGGACATTGATGGCATGAAAGTGGTAATGGACTATGACGAAGCACTTGCAAGCATTTCAGATGAATTGTGGAAAAATCCGTCTCTCCTTGATGCATATATGGAGGAAACTACGCTGTCAGAAGAACAAAAGGCACTTTTGCAGAGCTGGAAGAGATATGTTCAGGGGAAATTTGCTGTGGTACGGCATCAGAAAAATGGCTCTGTTTTGGTTGATATTGAAACTGAAAAGGTGTATCGTGTGAAAGGAATCATTGACACGCTGGAAGATATGCTGGCAGGTTTTCCGTTGCCTTTCGTCATTCAGACGACACTTTTGCCATTTAAAGACGTGATTATCACAAGCGGACATATTGGCGTAGCATATGAAGAAGATGCCGAAAATGCTGAAAAATTGTATCAGCAAGCAAAGGAAAATGGAACAATCATTACTGTGTTGTAAAAGGAGAATGAATATGCTTTATGAAATTAAAAACGAGAAACTGAAAATTAGTGCCGACACATTCGGGGCAGAACTGCACTCGATTTTCTTTGACGGAATTGAATATTTATGGCAGTGTGGCGATGCATGGAAACGCTATGCGCCGATTTTGTTCCCGTTCATCTGCGCACCATCGGAGAGGAAATATTTGGTGGACGGCAAGGAATACCAGATGAAAGCGAATCACGGTTTTGCACGGGATATGGAGTTTTCTTTCCTGCGCCACGGTGAAAATGAAATTGCATTTGAGTTGACAGCGAATGCCGAAACGCTGGCACAATATCCGTTTCGATTTCGTTTCAAAATCGCATACCAACTTTTGGAAGATGGTGTGGAAGTGAAACATATCGTGGAAAATATTGATAGTAAGCCAATTTATTTTTATCTTGGCGGACATCCGGCGTTTCAGTGTCCCATTGGGAACGATGGCGAATTTTCGGACTATTATGTGGAGTATGAGAAACCCGAACATTTGACCCATCAAAACGGCATGGAAGTGACGGAATTGATTGATGGGTGTATTTTACCAATGAGCAGAATGCTTTTTGATTATGATTCCATTATTTTACCTTCTCCCAATTCTCACAAAATTTCGCTGAAGTCGGAGAAATCTTCTCATTCTGTTACATTGGAATTTCCGGAGTCTGACTGTATTACAGTATGGTCTGCAACAGGGGACGACCGTGCAAAATTTGTCTGCCTTGAGCCGTGGACATCTGTGCCGACAGATTTCGATAATGCCGAACCTGAACTTTCCAAAAAGGAACACGCAATTTCATTGGATGCCGGAAAGCAGTTTTCCTATGCGTATCGAATCCGTGTGAAATAAGGAAAATTTCTGAAAACAGTTGATTTTTTGCGGAATTTATGGTATACTGAAAATAGCAAAAACGAAAGTGAGGGATTGCTATGGAAGATTTCAGACCTATTCCGATTGGTGTGGAGAATTTCAAAGATATTATCACGTCTAATTTCTATTATACTGATAAAACGTTATTGATTCGTGATTTGTTGGACAGTGGCGCAAAAGTAAGCCTGTTTACTCGTCCAAGACGTTTCGGCAAAACGCTGAATATGAGTATGCTCAGATACTTTTTTGAGAAAACCGAGGAAGATAACAGTTACCTCTTCAATGGGCTGAAAATCGCCAATGCAGGCGAAAAATACATGGCATATATGGAGCAGTATCCAGTTATTTCCATTTCGCTGAAAGGTGTAAATCAGTCAACTTTTGAAGAATCGATGGAAGAGTATAAAAATCTGATTGCAAATGAATATGAACGACATAGTGGCATACTTGAATCGGATAAGATAACAAAAAGAAAGAAAAAACTGTTTGAAAGCATCTGTGACGGTGATGCATCAAGGACAGCATACAATAATTCCTTAAAACTTCTGACGGACTGTCTCTATGCAATACACCAGAAAAAAGTCATCATTCTGATTGATGAATATGATGTTCCTTTGCAAAATGCGTGGCTGAATGGTTTTTATGATAAGATGGTAAAATTTATCCGTTCATTGTTTGATGCCGCTTTAAAGACGAATGATTCTCTTGAATTTGGTGTGCTGACAGGATGTCTTCGGATTTCTAAGGAAAGCATTTTTACAGGTATGAATAATCTGGATGTCAATTCCATTTCTGATGTGCAGTTCTCTGAATACTTCGGTTTTACAGATGATGAAGTACAGCAAATGATGAAAATTTATGGTCTGGAACAGTATCATGATACCGCAAAGCAGTGGTATGACGGTTATCATTTCGGCAGGACAGAAATGTACTGTCCTTGGGATATTGTCAAATATTGTAATGATTTGCTCCATAATCCTGATGCGCAGCCAAAGGCATACTGGTTGAATACCAGCGGAAACGATATTGTGAGACAATTTATTTCATCTTCTACAGCTACCATGAAAGATGATATTGAGCAGCTGATGGCAGGTAAATCTGTGAGAAAAGTAATCAATCAGGAACTGACTTACAGAGAACTGAATGACAGTAGTGAAAATCTGTGGAGTATGCTTTACATGACGGGCTATCTAACTATGTGCGGAATACCAGACAGAAACGTATTTGAACTTCAGCTTCCCAATTTGGAAGTGCGTGAAATTTTCAGCACGCAAATTTATAAATGGTTCAGTGCCTATACTGCTCAGAACAAGGTAGACTTGACGGAGTTTTGTATGACATTTCGGAATGGTGATGCAGAAAAAGCACAGGAATTGTTCAATCAATATCTGGAAAAAGTCATCAGTATCCGTGACACCAACGTGGAAATCGCTAAAAAAGAGAACTTCTATCATGGTATTCTGCTTGGATTGTTTAGCCACATGGATGACTGGATTGTAAAATCTAATGTAGAATCTGGTGACGGCTACAGCGATATTTTGATTCGCATTCCTGCTGATAAAATTGGTATCGTCATTGAAGTAAAGTATGGTGAGGATGAAAAAACAGAACAAGGTTGCAAAGAGGCTTTAAAGCAGATTGAAAAAATGAACTATCAGCAATATCTGCTTGATGAAGGAATGTCAACAATCCTGAAATATGGCGTTGCTTGCTACAAGAAAAAGAGCAGAATCCAAAAAGCTGAAAATTGAATCAAAAATGAACAGCGCATCCGGTGAGATGCGCTGTTCTGGTGAAATGGACAAAGGAGTGTCCAAGTATATCAGTACGCAGTTTTGTTCCCTTATGAGGTGGTGAACTCACGCAGGACTGCGGACTAACCGAGATAAAATTGAAGTTAAGACCAAGAAATTGATTCAATCTTTGTAGGTGTTGTAGATGCTTTATTAGTTCCTGTTGCTCTAGCCCATGTATTCGGAACTGCAACAAGTGTTTCATTACCATTAGTATCCTTAGAAATCTGAACAGATTCAAGTTTCAGGTCAAGGTCATAAGTCAAATCAAGGAAATTAGCACTTGTCATATTCTTATCTAAAATCACCGAGTCAACAAGTTTTGCAGAAGTTTCTCCAGCAGCAAGTGGCTTTTTCAAGTAGAAGAAACCGAATGCATTTTCATCATTCGTGCCATTATCCGCCTTAGGTGTTCCAGAAACGTATGCCCACTTGCTTGTGTCAGCGTTGACATTTTCAGCCAGTTTGATATAAATTGTGATAAGATTACTATCAGCAGGAGTAGCCGTTTTAGTAAATACAACCTTCAGAGCATTAATTACAGTTTGACCTTCACCAAAGGCTGTAAAAGTAGAATTTTCGTACTTGCCAGCCGTTATAGTAAATGCACCACTAGCAGTTGTCAATGCTTCCTTAGTTGCAAATTTAAGATCACTGATACTATTTACGACCCCATTTGCATCCGTTGTAATAGTGGCATCGAGAGTTGTATAAGTGTTAGTCAAAGAACCAGTAGTTGTAGCTGTCTTCTCTTTCAAAGCATAAAAATCTGTTCCATCATAAAAATAACCAGCATAAGTGTAGTTACCAGTAGTATCGGCAGTTGTATCTGCAATAGCCTTTTCATAGCGACGGAAAATATACAAACCAGTCTCAGCAGGTCTATATTGATTTTCGCCACTGTAATCGGCAATAACTGCAAAAACTTTCAAATTACCAGCAGCAGGCTGTGAAGCAAGTGCTGTATTCTGTTTTGTATAGGTTCCATCAGCATTCTTTGTTACACCTTTATAAGTAGAACTTGTTGCATCATACCAGTAATAGTTCGTACTATCAGTATACATTACACTAACACTACTTGCACCTTGGTCATCACCAGAGCGTTGTGCAAATTCTGTGTTTGGGGCAACTGATTTATTCTCAGCAACTACCAGTTGACCGCCTGCCTGTAATGTAGTTACCTCATTAGCATGTTTCACACCATTTGCATCTGTATATTCATGTGCATTTAACTTGATTAACTCTGTACCCGAATCTGCAGTGACTTTTGCAGTATCAAATACATACTTTGTGTACAAATATGTGGGATAACCACCTGGTGCAGATGCCTGAGCAGTAGCTGTAGTTCTTGCCACACTATTAACTGTATTTCCATCTGTGAAGTAATCTGTTGTACCTGTTGTCAGTGCAGAAGTAGCATCCTTTGAACCAATTCTGGTATAGTTAATTTTGTTGCCAATCCAAGTTCTTACAACTGCATCAATAGAGCCTGTATTAACAGCTGAAACGTCCTTGTTGACTTCCTGTCCAGGAACCATATCTTCTGGTGGTGTAAAGTCTTCAACAAGGCTTACACCATAATTTGCACTTGCAGTCAGTCGGTTGGTTACTTCGTCAGAACTGGTGAACCATGCGAATGTAGAGCCGGCAACGATAACAGCAGCCGTGCAGAGCGCACCGACAAGCGCACGTTTCTCACGAGTGTTTTTCTTTCGTTTCGTCATAATATTTCCTCCTTTTTCGTGTATAATGATAGTACACCGTTTCGCTAAAGGTTATCTTTTGCGAAACATCAAGAGGAA
>JAZAUD010000035.1:0-22281 GCA_036373775.1 Oscillospiraceae bacterium
GCGGGAACAAAGGCGATGAACCTTAGTGTTTACAGCACAGAAAGAAATCCTGAAACTGGTGAAATCGGCAAGTGGCTTACCGCATCTTCCGGAATCAGAGAAGTAGAAGAAACGGACTCTGGAAAAATTGTCAATTATCCATCCGTTAGCAACGGTGGCGGTGCTGACGGATTTGGAAAGCAGGGATTTGTCACATTCGATTATACTGGTGACTCCAATATCTTGTATTTTGAAGTAGGGATGGATGGTGTTGGCGGTGGTTTTTACTCCTATAACATGTACACTGGCGAAATCTCAAATTTTCAGCCGACCATAGCAAACTATGATGTACCTGTTGCTGGAAAATTTGATGTTCCGGATGGATATGAAAGCGTTACTGTCTATGCACAAAGACCGGAAAGCAATTATGGAATTGCTGATGCAGATACTGAACATATTTCGATGGGGTTCTTCAGCATCAATTTCCTTGCGGATGAATGGAAAAAAGATGACATTACACTGAGCGTTTATTTTCAGGGAAATTTTGATAAATTTCTTACTGTTACCTTCAATTATCCCAACGGCGGTTTTATCAACTACAAGGTTATCTTTGAGGATGTTGTAGCAGAGGATTATAACTACAGGGTGAACCAATACAGCCTTCCCACAGACAGAGCTGTTTATGATGAAGAAGAAATCATTGACCCTTATGGTGAACCTGTCTATGAGGGAACGAACAGTGAGGGGAAGCCCATTGTCAACAATGAAACTCTGGGAGTTGATACGCAGAAAGGCGATTATACTGTTACCATCTATGAAGGGGCAATTGTCTACGGAGTTCTTGATAAGGCAGAATTTGAGAATGGTGCTTACGTCATTGACAAGTACAATCCTGATAAGAATTACTATGTGAAAGTGGGATATGATGATAACAGCGGTGATTATATCATGAGCCGTTTCAATGACAAGGCAGGCGGTTGGATTAAGCGTGTCGATACCAAAAGAACCCCTGTTTACAGCGATTCTGTCAGTCTTGCATTGTTCCCCGATGAATTCGCAGAAGGTACGCTCCGTTTCAATGGTTCAGAAGTGACCGGATGGGATAAGGAAGAATTCGGCACATCTGCAAAGAATTTCAACATTGTTACAAGAGACAGTGACAAGTATGATGTGGAATTCCGCTATCCGGAAGGCAATCATGTTTATACATTCATTGGCATTGACCCCGAACTGGTCAGCAAGGGCAGTGAAAATTCTCCCACTACGGAAATTGATACCTCTGCAAATTCCGGAGATGAACTGCATATCAGCGGTGAGACAGAGGATGGTACAAAGGTTGACTTTGATTATACCATTCCGGACGAACTGGATGGTGACAGCACAATCAAACTTCCTGACGGTGATTATACTGTCACAGATAAAACAACTGGTATCAAGGATGATGTGTCTGTTGACGGAGATAACGACACAGGGAAAGCTGGCAGTGTAGGCTCTGACGGCACTTACAACAGCAATGGCGAAAACGGCGAAAAGAAGGGCGATAAGGCAACCCTTAACCTGACTGAACCGGAAACCATCAGTACTTACAAGATTACAGCTCCGGACGGTACTGTCCTTGATGAAGACAAGCTGAATGACGGGGTGCTGGATAATCTTACTGACCTTGAACATTTCCAGAAAGACCATTACTGGTACGCCGTATCTGCCTTATGAAACGGTTGTCGGCGAAGTGAACTCTGCTGACCCTGATGCTGTCAAGACAGAGAATGGCTACATTACTACAACAACCGAAACAACCTCAACGGAAATTGAAACCGCTGTACTTGGAAAGGAAGAAACCGAAACAACAACTGGTATCATTACGGCAGATGACAGCGACTCTGATTCCAAAACAACAGAAACCACAACTACAAGCGCAACTGTCCGCATGGATTCCGATAACGACACTCATACCACTGAGGTCAAAAATGCAACAGATGTTTTCACAACAGAATCTTCTGAAACAGAAACCACTACCAATACTGAAACATCCGCTTCTGATACCACAGAAACAACAGCAAATACTGAAACAACTGTCATTACGACAACTGTAAGGGATTCTTCCGATAATTCCAGCAAGACCAATACCAGCAATTCCGGCAACAGTTCTGCAAGCAGTTCCGGAAATACAGGAAGTTCCGGCAGTTCGGGAAGTGTCAAGAGTTCCAGCAACAGCAGTGCTTCCAACTCTCCCCAGACGGGCGATAAGGGCATTGGCATGACAGTCACTGTTTTGACAGCTGCATTTGTGGCTTTGACAGCTGCTAAGAAGAAAAATAAGTAAAAAACAAAAATAAGCAGGTTAGTGTAAAAACTGACCTGCTTATTTGATGGTTTTGATTTTTTGGAAAAAGAAACGAATAAAAACATTGACAACGCAATTAAAATATGCTATAATAGAAATAACAAGTAAATAACTATCGTTACTGATATAAAAAGAGTTGGAATGAAGTATTTCCGAACCATTCCAACTCAAGAACTGATGTAAAACTTTGATGCAGAGAACATCATAAGCTTTGTATTTATTATAACACAAAGTAACTAAAAAGTCAAGTGTTTTTTTGCAAAAAAATCAAATAACCAAAGATTTTTATTCAAAATTTATTTCCATCAGTTCTGACTGATGGATTTTTGTTTTTTTGATGATTTTTCGGGCGGTGATGTAATGAGCATTATGAGTGAAATTCATGCAGATTTTTCTATGTGTGACAGAGAGCGAGTAAAAAGAGAAGAACTTTCAGAGAATAGTTGTTTGTATCTGCAAGGCATGACAGAGGAAGCTTTTTCTTCTGACTTGTTTGGGAATAAGGTACGGAACAGCTCTCAGCAAGCTCCCTGCAATCGTTATGGACGGCGATGGGGTGAACCTGTAGAAGTACCTGAAAGCGTGAAAAACTTTTCACCAGAGGGCGAAATATACGAATCTTGTGAACGAAAGCCCATTAGAACGTGGGGAAGTCAAAATACACAGCCTTCTTCTGCACAGCTCATTGAACAGACAAGGGCAATGGAAACCAGCGTTTCTAAGCGTACTAAAGTGCATGATAACAATAAGATTATTGCATTTGTTGCATCTGTTTTGGCAACATCCGAATTCAGCAACAGTTTCAAGATGATTGAAACACCAAGCGGAGAAAATGCAAAGTACGGCTTTAAAAAACTTGCATTCTTTAAACAGAACGATGAAAGTAACATGACCTTCTGGATGAACAGTATCGCATTTCGGAAAAATCATTTGTATTATATCACGAAAAATAGCTATTCCGGCACTCATAGGACAGCAGAGAATTTGTTCAGTCTCGACAACATTGTAATAGACATTGACAATCACAAGGATTCCCCCAAAATCGTGGATGTGGAAGTGGAAAAACTGCTGTATTATCTGAACAGCGATTATAATGGAAAGTTCCCGTCTTACGGCATTGTCCGCACCGGAAGGGGATTACAGCTCTGGATTGGCTTGCAGAGTGTTTATGCAAGCCCGAAACTGCAATATCGTTATGAGCAGTTGAGCCGGATATTCTGTGAACAAATTGACGGCATCATCAGAGAAAATAACATTCATCTCGAAGTGGATACTACTGCAAGCATTCGTGCAAACGGTCTTGTAAAATTACCTTATACACGCAATGTGAAGAGAAAGGACGGAGATAATCTCATTACCTGTGAAAATTTTCCACTCACAAGATATTCTTTTCAGGAGCTATTTGAGGAATATACCAATGTACAGCTCCCCGATTACAGCAAGCCCGAAGAGCCGAAAAAAGCCGTCAGCGAACGGTCTTCTTGTCATGCGCCTGTACATCACCCTCATATCAAGAAAAATGATTATACTGGTTATACCTTGAAAGTTGTCCGTTTCCTTGAAAAACTGGTAGAAGCAAGACAGGGCAATTGTAATGGCAAAAGGGAGCTGATTTTGTTCCTGTATCATAATTTTGTATCACAAATCTATGATAAGGAAACTGCCAAAGGCTTCACTGTTTCGTTAAATCAGAAGTTTTCAGCTCCACTCAAAGAATCAGAAATCAGATGTGCTGTCAAATCTGATAAGACATACAAGTGCAGTATTCAGAAACTTTTCTTTACACTGAGCGTTACAGAAGATGAAAAGCAATTGTACGAAGCTTGTGCAGGCAAAAAGGTGAAGCGTGAAAAAGCCAAACAGAAAAAAGAAAAACGAAATCAGAGAATCATCGAACTGCATCAGAATGGATGCTCCCCAGATGAAATTGCTCAGACAGTCGGATGCAGTCAACGTACTGTTATGAACATTCTGAAAGACAGCCTTGAAAAAGAACGCATTGACAGGGATTCCAGAATTGTTGAACTCCGTCAGAAGGGAATGAACCATCAGCAGATTGCAGAGAAAATGAACTGCAACAGAAAAACAGTATCTTCCGTTTTGAAAAAGTCCGGAATTCAGTTTGACAGAATCAAGAGAACTATCGCCAAGACTATTCATGAAGTCAAAAAAACTATCCGCAAAAAGCTTTTTGCCATTGCAGGTCTGCTTTCACTTGCTCAAAATTTTGTCAAAATGAATGAAAAAATGGAATGTCCCAAAAATGCCCTTTGTCAAAAAAATATCAAGAAAAGTATTCTAAGCTGGAAGACCCTTAAAATTCTTAATGTCCAAAAAGTGCAAAAATCGCCCATTCCATCAGCAAGGTCAGTACCTATTCCTATGGCACGCTCCGTACCAATTTTGAGTGGGTAAAATACGGCAAATGTCCAAAAAATGCAAAAAGTGTCCTTATTATCTTTTTTATTTCCGCTGAAAGCGGTTGCCAAAGGCTGTGTAAGGATTCTATGGTTACAGGAGAAAGGATATGTTGGGTTGCACTCAAAAAATGATGGATGGCAGTTGTAAAGTGATTCCAGCAAGCTTGTCATTTTTAGCCTTTCCCTGATAGCCCCGTAGGGGCTGCCACAGGCAAACCTATGCTGTTTGTCCTTCCAGTAGTGTTATTCTGTTGGAAATAGCATTTTACTCCTGCTTACAGAAATTGAAAACTGTCTTTTTGCTGTACTTCAACTGTCTGTATGCCGTTCTGTCCGTTTGCTGGTGAATGATACTTGTCTGCATCTGGAACGCCGTATGCTGTACATTTTACAGGGAATTTGCAGTTGTATCTTGCTTTTTGCGTGAAATTATGGTATAATAGAAGTGAAAATTTAATTGCTTCAAAAAGAAAGGGAAAAATGATGGTTGCTGATACAATATCTTTAAAGGAAAAAGAATATCTTGTCAAAAAAATTGATAATTTATTTAATAGAAATTTTGAAATTATCAATAAAATTGTATGTGCATTGATTGCTGAATATTTGATTGATGAAAAAATTCCAGTTTACCAATGGACACCCGACAGTCTGGAATCACAATGGGATTCATCAGGAACATTAGTGGAAACAAAAGAATATTTTGATGAGTTTTCTGAGAAAAGCGTATTGACTTTCTTGGAAAGTTATAATGGTAATTGGAGAGGGTCTTTTGAAAGTCATCGTGGTAAAAATTGGATTTGTTTTTCTGACTGTTTGGAACAAGATATGATAGAATTTGTATATACTATTTATAAGCATGTAGCTTTGCAAGAAAAGGAAGCAGGTAAAATAGAACATTATTTTGAAAAAATGAAAGATTCGTTTTCATTTGTGTCTGATGATGATTGTGTTTTGAATGAGATAATTGATAATTTTTCTTTAGATTGTGAATATAATGAAATAAAACTTATGACGGATTTAATGCTATTCAGAGAAAACTGGACTATCCGAAAAGTGTGCGAAAATGGTAAAGAGTTGGTTTTGACATATAGAACAAAATGTCAAAAATGGGAAAAAAACAGAACAATTCAGGAAGTAGAGTGGGAAAATTACCTTAAAAGTATTGAGATAAGTTCACCTTTTGAAACATTACAAAAAATTACCAAAAAAGAAATTGGTGAATTGGAAGATAAATATTCAAAGTTTGAACTGGCTGTATTGGCTCATCGTGGAGAGATTGTTTTTTCAAGAAGTGTCAGTACACAGTACTATGGGGTACTTGAAAAGGTAAAAAACAACTTTATGAAAAAATTCCCCCCAAATCCTTATCCTTATTTTGTAGATGAGTTGTTTAATTTTTTTGAAGAATGTAAAGTGAGGTGCTGAAAATGGGAATTTATTTCAACCCAACAAATGATTTATTTGCAGATACTGCGCTACATTCTAAGATTTATGTGGACAAAACCCTGCTGATTGATTTTACCAACAGTTGTCTGTTTGGTGAAAATAAGGAAATCTTTGTCAGCCGTCCAAGAAGATTTGGAAAATCCATCGCCGAAAATATGCTGGTTGCCTATTACAGCAAGGGCTGTCAGTCAAAGGAACTGTTTGCAAAATTCAAAATTGCACAGACTCCTGCGTTTGAGAAGCATTTGAACCAGCACAATGTGATTCATGTGGATATGCAGAAATTTGTAAGCCGGACAAATGGCATTGATGAAATGCTCAATTTCCTGCAAAAGCGTGTCCTCAAAGAAATGAAACGTGCATTTTCCTGCATTGACAAGGATGAAGAAAGTCTGATTACAGCTCTGGAAGAACGGAGAGCATTCCGCACTGAATATGTTTGATGAGTATTCCATGACAAATCAATATGACCTTGCAGAGTTTACTGGATTTACAGAATCAGAAGTGCAGGGACTTTGCAAAAAATATCATATGTCTTTTCCGGAGATGAAGAAATGGTATGACGGTTATGATGTGAATGGAACTTCAATTTATAACCCAAAATCCGTTGTTTCTGCTATTGTCAAAAAAGAATTTGACGATTATTGGTCTAAAACAGAAAGCTATGACGCATTGAAAGAATACATTGAAAGGGATTTTTTCGGACTTCATGATACCATCACAAGACTGATTGCCGGAGAACGAATTGAAGTTGACCCAACAACTTTTGTGAATGATATGGTAACGTTTCAGACACAAGATGATATTCTGACACTTCTTATTCATTTAGGCTATTTATCTTATGATAAGAAAACAATGAATGCTTTTATTCCTAACCATGAGGTCAGACAGCGTTTTATCAGCACTGTGAAAGCTTTAAAATGGACTCATGTGATTTCTGATATCAGACAGTCTGATGCTTTACTGAAATACACGCTGGAACAGAATGCAGAGAAGGTTTCCGAAATCCTGAGACAGGTGCATAGTGAGAACACTTCCTTGATTCAGTACAATAACGAAAATTCCATTGCTTGTGTATTGGCATTAGCATTTTATTCGGCACAAGATACCTATGCGATTTATCGGGAATTACAAGGCGGTGAGGGGTTTGCTGATAAAGTCTGGATGAAATGCTGGTGCTTGACTATCATCTGATTGCCAATCAGGACAGGCACAAAGGAAATTTTGGTGCTGTCCGAAACGTGGAAACGCCGGAATTTCAGGGGTTTGCTCCGTTATTCGATTGCGGTACAAGTTTACGTTATGATACCCCCGATGCCTATATTGAAACAGATTTAAACATAGAATCTCAGCCATTTTGCAGTTTCCATAATGAGCAAATTCGTCTGGTGAAACATCCGGAACGGTTCAATTTGAGTGCATTGCAGGGAATTCCCCAAGAAATCCAAGTATTGTTTGAGGACGAACGAGCAAAGGCATATATTCCGTCAAGTCGGGCAGAAAAGATAATCCAAGTTATTATAATGCGGATTCAGATGTTGGAGAAGTTTTTCTCATGAAATCGAATTTATGAATGCCGATTTGAGACGACTGAATTGAATGAAAAAGGAGTGAGAGCATGATACTATATCATGGAAGCAATGTTACCGTTGAAAAGCCTATACTTATCAAGCAAAATCGTTATCTTGATTTTGGCTATGGATTTTATACAACCACAAATAAGGAACAGGCAAAAGATTTTGCAGTAAAAGTCACGGATAAAAGGAAAAACGGCACTGCTACACTGAATGTGTATGATGTTGATGAAACAATTGCATTTCATGAGTGCAAAGTTTTAATATTTGAGAAACCGGATGAAAAGTGGCTTGATTTTGTTGCAGAGAACAGACAAGGTACTTACAGCGGTGAAAAGTATGACATGATATATGGTGCAGTTGCCAATGACGATGTTTACAGGACAATTACGCTGTACATGACAGGTATTCTTACAAAAACACAAACACTTGAAGCGTTGAAAATTAGAAAACTTTACAATCAACTTGTTTTTACTTCTGAAAAATCTCTTGCATACATTAAGTCTCAAAGGAGGATTTTTGTATGAATGAAAATCAGTTCAACGCTCTTCTTACACTGATTGTACCACAAATTATTGAAAAAATCACAGAAAACAGTAATATTTCAGAGATTGATGCTATTTACCGATTCTACAGCTCCCATCTTTACAGTGAATTGTCTGATGAAAAATCAAAATTATGGCATTATAGTCCATTGCTGTTGTACACAATGTATCAGGATGAGCTGTTATTAGGAACTTACAATTATCCAGAGGAGCTATAATATGAGCAAAGAGAGTGAATTTTTGATATACTGCATGGAGCGTTACCGCTATCATAAGGGACTTACAGGAAAAGAAGTTGCTGAACTTTTCAAAGAAAGCGGTGCTTCTTCATACATTATGAGTTTCTTTGGCGCACTTCATACTGTCGGCGAAGAGTATCTAATGAATGATATTGAAGAATACATCACACAAAGTAAGCATAACAAAGAAACGTAAAAATTCCCCTGTTCCCGATTTGAGAACAGGGGAATTTTGATTCAGCGGAATTCTTTATTCGTCATTTTCAGAGAGCTGTTTTACTTTCTCCTCAAACTCCTCAACGGAAAGGTTGACTTCTTCAGCTGCCTGTGTCAGTGTCAGTAACCCCTTCTTCACAAGTCCCATAAGAGTTTTGAAAGTACCTTCTTCAATGCCATCGTTTTTGATTCCTCTAATTGCTTCACACATATTGACACGCTCCTTTCTTTCAGCATAGTGCAAATCGGATTCTGTTACAATGCTTACCATGTCGGCGGTTCTTTTGGAAACGTCCTTGAATGCATTATCTTCCTGCACAACTTTTTTAAGCATTTTTTTACTTTTAGAATACTTGATGTACTTCAACGCAAGACTCAGTTCTGTATGAAATTTTGCAAAATCCTCATCGGCAATATCAGCAGGGGTAATCAGGTTAATCCGGTAATCAGGAACAAATTTCAGAATTCTTTCATCCTGAATCGACAGCATTTCATGGATGGATTTGGGTGCAGTCCACTCATCCGCTCCGAAGTAGATTGTCAGCGTAATGACAGGCAACAATTTATCTGTGCGGTAGAATCCAGACAGAAATTCTGCTCTTGACTTTGACTTTTTCCCTTTGCCGTGAGAGGTTGCTGCATCATCCACCTGTGCCACATATTCCGCAGCATCATACAGCATATTCTTTGGTGGCATTGCATAATGTACAGCTGACTGGTTCTCAATGCCAAGAATCAGATAAGCAACATTGCCGTCTGTCATTGCCGTTACCATTTTCAACAAGTCTCTGTACTTCTGAACCGGAACAGGACGTTCCCCTTCTCCATAGGGGAGCGCAAGCGCAGTTGTATCCATTTCTTTCAGCTGTTCAGGTTTAATTACCTGTTCACCATCGTACATCAGAAAATTGAAAGCATCCGCAAATGTTGCGCTATCTTCCATATATTTTTTCGTAACAGTATCTTTTTCTCCCACATCATTACTTCCTTTATCATTATTATAGCACAGTTTCATTCGTTTGTCAATTACAATGTTTTTGCGAAAAATATAATTATTGCACTTGACAGTAACGAATTTATATGCTATAATATAATTATGACAATGCCATTTCGATTTCACATCCTTTTGCAAGCGGTGCGCTGGAATGGTGAACCAATTCAGCAAAAACGGTAACACCATTCCGGCAAATCCGTAATATCGTTTCAAGCAGGTATTACAGGTTTGTTGTACCTGCATTTTTATATGCTGTTTCGGAGTGAATGCTCTGGAATAAATATATCGGCTCTTCATTCCGTGGAAAGATTACCGCACGAAATCCGGAAGCGTTGCAAGAGAGCCAGAAAGGACAAGCGTATGCATACAAGAAAAAAGACGGTCGCATTTATCAGTGCGCTGCTGCTTGCATTCACAAATGTTTGCAGTACAGCAAGCTTGCTGACAAGTGCAGAAGACTTTGAACCCGAAGCATCGGTGACGGCTGATGTAACGGAACAGACGGAAGAAGCGGAACAGGAGAGTAATCCTGAATTGCCTGTAGTAGATGTACTTGATACTTCTAAGATTCCGGCAAGTTACGGTAATGCCTATGTGATTCAGATTCCGAAAAACATTGCGGAGTACGCAGAAACTTGGATGGAAGACTGGATGACTCCTATTGATGAGAACGGAGAAATTTTCGGAAAGCCAATTGAGAAAGTTTTCAGTGCATCTTTCAGCGAAATGCTCACGGTTTGGCAGAGCAGATACAAAAGGAACGAAAATGTTGTTGACAATTCCAGTGATTGGTTTCTGAAAGTTGCAACGGATGAAACAGATGGACGTTTTGTCTATTATCGTTACAATGCAGACTCCAACAAGTGGGATTTCAGAATCAATACGGAAAATTATAACTGGTACGATGTTACGGTTGCACCACACGATTTTCCAAATGAAAATGTAGCTGCAACTGGTGAAGCAACACTTGTTGACCTTGTAGAAGCTGGTAATCTGGAAAGTTTGATGATGGGAGATTGTCGTTTGGTAAAAGAATTTGATGAAATTTCAGCATCAGCAGAATTTTCCCCTAACAGCTATTGGATTTATGGAGAGGATTTTGATTTAATCGTTAGTGATTATGCATACCATGTAACTAATAACGAGTTTGAAGCTGATTGGTCGCTGAATTACGAGTCAGATGAAAAAGACACTGAAAATTCTTTGTTTATAGTATTCAAGTATCATGAAAACGGAAAAGAATGATGGTGGAATATTTATCAGTATATCGGCATTGACCCTGTTTTGGTTTATCAGGGAATAGATGCTTCATCAAGTTTGGTAGAATTGCAGACAAATGTTTCTGCCGGAGATGAAATTTATCTGTTTGGTGGTTTTCCGGATGCAGAATCCCATACACTCCATTGGAAGACACGACAAGTTTTTTCAGCGCAGAAGGATGGAGAAATCATTAAGCTTCCGCAAGGTGGCAGATATTTTATCTGTGATGTTACTTCTGGTTTGTATCAGATAATTGATACTGATGATGTTGATGGAGTAGTGAATCTTACAATTCCCAAATTTGAAGATTATGCGGTTGAAATCAGAGATAATAATGGAAAACTTATCAACACCTATACGGGAAAGCCTGCTGTAGAAATTGCTTATGACGGAATCTCTGAATATCTCAGACTGAGCAATGATACTGATGCAATTGCTAATTTCCTTGGTGGTGTCAAGGATATTATGAAAGAAAATCCGGCTCTGTATTATAAGGTAGCTATTTCCGGAACGACAGATAATCACCTGAGCTGTACCAATGTTGATATGCTGGAAAGCCTTATCGAAACAAGCGATAGAACTTATTCAGATTATGTTAATAGAACAAATGGGAATTATACTTCACAATCGTCTTATTACTATATGATGGCTGATTATTCCAGTGGTGAATTCAGTGTGGAATTTCTGCAACGGTCGTCATTGACTGATACTGATATTGACCTTGATGGAAAACGGGGAACAGTAAGTGACCTGATTTTGTTGCAGAAGTATTTGCTTGGTGCAGAGAAGATTTCCAATCAGGCTGCTTTGAATACGGTAACACCCTTCCGGCAAATCCGTAATATCTCTTTTCAGGCAGGTATTACAGGTTTGTTATACCTGCTTTTCAATTGTTTTTATTTTTTACGCAAAATAACGAAAATATAAAACGGTAATACTTTTTTGGCAAGTCCGTAATATCTCTTTAGTTGCAGGTGTTACAGATTGCTGTACCCTGTTTTTTTATTTACTATTTCAGAAAGCAGAGGTGAACAACAATGACAATTGAAAGTATGAAAAAAATTTTGAAGACTGACCCTGTTCCATTTCTGACAAAAGAATCTGTAAAAGACCTTGTACGGTTTGGACAAATGATTTCAGCAGATGATTATCTGAAAGCCACTGTTGGAATGCAAGAGGGCGAATTGCCGAACTGGTTTCATGATGTTTTGTGCAATCTGAGATTGGATTATGATTCCATCTATGACAGGCTGGAATATGGTGATGTGCGGACGAGACTTTCACTCGAAATCGCAAATCGTTCTTTGGATGCAGCAGATGAGCTTTGTGAAAGATTTGAACCGCAGATTCTGGTTGACCGTGACGGCACTGCAATTCCTGTACCGATTCTGTACGATTACAAGTATGAAGAGTACATTGCATTTGGAGATATTGAAGGTGAATTACCAGCGTACTTTGAAGATGAGGTGATGCTTCGTGTGCCAATTGACACATTGAAGGACAGGGAAGGAAATCCCAGACTGGTTTATGGACAGGTCAACTTTGAAGTTGAAATTTATTTTGATGACATGGCAAGAAATCTGAGTAACTGGTATATGCAGGATTCTAAGAGATACATGGATACCGTTAAAAATATTTACGAAAGAGAATATGATAATTTTGAAATGTTGCAAAAGAGGACTTTGTATTTTATGAACAAGCCAGATGTAAAAGAAAAGTATCAACAAAGACGAATCGAAATGGAAAATAGTGATAAGTGTGCAGTGAATTTTGATATGTGGTAACAACAGAAAGGATGAAGAGAATGGATGCAAGAGAAATACAACAGATTGCTGAAAAAGCTTTGCAGAATGAACAGGAAAAAAATGATTTTGAAGTACAGCTCCATGAAATGATTCACGATAACAGCGAAACAGAAGAAGTACTGACAATCGGAAGTATGCCGAATGTACTCATCATCAGCGGAGCTGAACTAGAACAGGAACTGACAATCAGCAAAGAAATGCTTGACAAAACTGTCAGACCGGAAAATGAAAGCATGACTGAACGAACAGAACAGACCCTGAATGAACAACAGCTTGCAGAAGTGCTTGACAGTGTGAAAACTCCTGTCATGATGATGCAGGGAGATAGAGAAGATTCTCTGGTTGTGGTTTCGGATAAGAAGGATGACAAGGAAAATCAGATTCTATTGGAAGTTGCACTGGATAAAGATGAACAGCAGGCGAGTGTCATTGCTATTTCCAGTTTTGACAAGCCAGAACTTTCTGAACTGATTGAACAGAAAGCCGACAAGGGGGAAATCATTGCACTGCATGAGGAAAAAGCGGAGGAATTTCAGAAACTGATTGACCGTATTGGTACAATTCCAGATATGCAATCCCTCAAAGAAGATGCGGAACTTTCCAAACAGAGTGGAAGCAATGAATTTTCATTCCGTCATCAGTTTGAAAATGGAAGATTTATTGATTACGATTTTGCAAGGTCGAATGAAGATACAATTCATATTGTTGCATTGGAAGATTATCAGATGGACAGCAGTAAGGTGCAGGAAATTATTTTTGAAAAGGATGACTTGCATGGAACTGATGTAGGTGAAATGCCGGCTGATTATTTCAGACCAGACCTTGAACATCTTCCAAAAAATCAAACGGAAAATCACAAAATGGTACAGCATGACAATATATCATTGGACTGATATATTGAAAAGGAGAATCCTATGGAACTTTATCAAAGCGATGAAACGAAAGAAGAACAGAAAAAAGAAATGGAATCTGAAATTGTCATGACAAATTATCACCTTTCTGAATTTGAAAAACGTGAAGAATTTGTACATGCAGATTATGAAATTGTTGACAGAACATCCGAATCCGCAGATGTGACTTTGCAGACCAGCAATGCAGATAAATTGATTGCTGAACTGGAAACGGCGGAACGGATTGTCATAGAATTGGAAAGACTGGAACGGAAGGGCTTCCCTGCTGAACAGCTGGAACAATTCAATGAGTTTCTAACTGGTGAACCCAGTCCGGATAAGCTTGTCGGCGGTGACAAGCGGATTGAAGTGATGCAGGCATTTGTCACCCACCACGGAAGAGAACGTGGCTTTCTGGAAGACAAACTTACAAGCGAATACAGGAAACGAATATCAGCAGACGTGAAGCAGAAAGCGTAATGGCTAAGATACAGGAGACAAGAGACTTATTAGATTTGATGAATATGGGGAAGGACGATAAAGGAAAAATGCCAAAGTCGAAGCGTGGTGTAGAATATGATGACTAATCAGGAAATTACTTTGGATGAACTGATTCAGAAAGTACGGGATGTTGAGTCCCGTACTGCTGAACAGCCGGAAGTAACACAGATGATTACGACAGTCGGACAGCAGGTTATGGAAGCTGCTAATTCCGGAAAAGTGAAAATTCTGACAGACTATGATGCAGATGGCATTACTTCTGCTTATATCATGGAAACACTTCTGAAATCCGTCAATCCGGATTGTGAAGTATCTGTGCAGTGCAACGACAGGCGTGGAGCTTATGGCTTATCTCCGGATGTGCAGGGAGATGGAGTATCACGCTATATTGTATGTGACATGGGAAGCAACCAGCTCCCTCTTGCCCGTGAACGGCTTGGGGAAAACGTGATAATGTTCGACCATCATCTGATTGTGGATGAACAGAACCGCCTTGCATTTCAAAATATCGAACAAAATAATGCTTGTCTCTGTACCCCTCATGCCTTGCATGAAGATGACAGCGAAAATGCGCAGTATTGTGCAGCTGGTCTTGTCTACAGGGCATATCAGGAAGTGCAGAATCTCTGCAAAGACCAAAACATTCCGTTCCATACTTCCGAAAAACAGGAAAATACCGTTTCGGCGGTTGCATGTATCGGAACAGTAACGGATATGGTAAGCCTTTTGGATGAACATTCTTTGAACCGTGAAATTGTCAAAAACGGAATGAAAGCAATTGACAACGCAGAACCGAAAAATTTTGATGGTGTAATTGGCTATGTCCTGACAAAGTGCGGTCTGGATGAAAAAGACTGCACGGCAAAACAGCTGGCATTCAATGTGGGCGCATTTCTCAACAGTGCATCACGAATGAGCGAAATCATGCAAGAGAACGGCGCACAGAGAATGTATCAAGCATTGATGGGCGGAGAAAAGGCAGAAACTTATTTTGAACTGGATGACCTTCTGACGTTGAACAAAGAGCGCAAAGATTATGTGAAGGAATTGCAGGGTGAAGATTTCAGAGCATTTGCAGATTGTGAACGACAGACAGAGAACCATATTGCCGTTTATCTGACGGAACAAAATACGCCCTCTGCATTTTGCGGACTGGTTGCAGGAAAATTGACCGAAAGCACTGATAAAGCTATTCTCTGCCTGACATACCATGAAGAGGGTGACTTCTGGTCTGGAAGCGGACGAAATGCACACGGGAATACCAGCTTGAAGCAGTTCCTTGACCGGATAGCGGAAACGCCGGAAATGGAAGGTGTCACCTTCAGATACGGCGGTCATGAGGATGCCGTTGGTATTTCCAGACTGGACAATTGTTCTGCTTTACAGGAAGCCGTGCAAAAATACCAGCATCTGATGGAACGTGATGATTCACAGCGCACAGTTTTAAAACTTCCACAGAGCGAAATCAGTTCTCCGGAAACGTTGGATAAGCTTAAAGCATTAGAACCTGTTGGAATGGGCTTAAAGATACCGCCTGTTGTGATTGAGGGGAAAGAGCTTTACAAGGCGCAGGGATTCGTACAGAATCGTCAGGACTGGAAAAGAATCAAGGTGAAAGGACTACAGATTCCGGTCAGTGACTGGTCTTATGCACCTGAAAAATATCCGCAAAAATCCGGAGAAATCAAACTGCTTGCAGAAATGAGTATCAGCAACTATGGAAATAGTTCCCATGTAGAATTGTCCGCTGTCACAGACAGGGCATTTCTGAAAGAACGACAGCAGGAATTGGAACAGAAAAAACCGGAAAGAAAACCAATTGACAGATAGTAAAATCATGTCAGAAAGGGAAAAATCATGTATACATCCATTGAGAAAAATACGGAAGCCAATATGCAGAGCAATCCATCCATTGCACAGAATGTCGCAATTTTCCAGCAAATTGCAGAAACTATCGGAAATGACCTTGCACAGAATGGCTTGACTTTGCCGGATAAGAACGGTCATCCGCAGGAAATTCATATTGAAATCAAAACTGAACCCTCTACTGTATGGAATAAGGAAACACAGCAGAAAGAGCCACGTTTGGACAGAAACGGCAATCAGATGACTGATTATATTGCTTCCATCAATAGAAGCAGTGAGACTTTGAAAATTTTCGCCGTTCCCGACAGAGAGAAAGGTATGAGACTTGCTGGAATGTTCCTTTCAAAGTGGACAAAAAATCCAGAAACCAATAAAATGTTTCCCAAACATTACAAGGTAACTGAGATTGCTGACAGTCCTGTCAGTGATGAAATGAAAGCTGTATCTTCTTTTTTGCAGGGGCAGGGATATATTCAGTCCAAACAGCAGAATACTCCGCAAAGCCAGTGGAATCGTCCGCAGTCTTCTCCAATGTTTGAACATACAAGAGAACTGAATCAGATGTTCCGTGAACGTTCTGAAAATCCTGAGAATGCAGAAGCTTTTGCTAAGGAATGGTAAACATATAAGCTGATACTATTTTTTCTAAAAATACAAAAAACGCTAGTTTTCTATAGAAAAAAGTGTCAAATTATATATTTCAGAATCCTAAGTATGCTTCACACGAAAAATATGGGGAGTCCATTCGCATTTCCAGTAAGGAATTTGACCCCGACAAAGTGATAGAACTGAAATTTTTCAGAAATACGCCTTCTGTCAAACTCACAGACTTTTCACATAGAACCCCTGATGGAAAATTCCAGAGCCAGTTTCTGAATACAGCAAATGATATTGTTCAGAATATCAACAGTCCGTTGATTCAGGAAGCGGCTGCACAGTTCAGGGAAATTTCACCCGAAAGACTGGAACAGGCAAGACAGCAGAATGCTCCTGTTGTACAAAATGAAACGATTCGGCAAAATACCGCACCTGTACAGACAGCTCCTGTTCCGGATGCACCCGAAAAACGTATTGAAATGCTTGCTGAATCCATTGTGCAGAAGATTATTACAGGGTTGAAAGAAGAAATTGCAAAAAATCCTGACATTGCACGGAATCAGGAAGTGCAGGTAGCTGTAAATCTGGTTGCTGACCGCCTTGAAAATATACAGGGAATCCAACCGAATGTTGCAGTTGCTAATGAGCAGTATGATATTGCCACTCCCCTGAAACAGTTTGCAATTGAATGCAATCATTCCTTTCAGGAGAATATGTCCTATGGTATGAATGAGAACGGCGAAATGCTTGAAAGACCAGATTCCAAGGCGGTTTATCAAAATCGTGATGGGAATGAAACCGTTTTCCTTGTCAGTGAAGGTTACAGTGCCGTTGTTAAAATTGCTGAACAAAATGGCAAAATTTCAGCAACTGCAATTGACAGAGCCGAACAGTGGAACGTTCCAATTGATGATATTGACATCCTTACAAGTCTGGTTGACGGCGGTAATATTTCTGTTGAAGTTGCAGAAGTTACTGCAAAAGTAACAGGTCTGACAAATGAGGAAAGAGCCAAGTATCATGATGAATATCAGAAATTTTAATTTTTGAAATCCATATGCAAAAAAGATTCAGGTGTCGTTTTCTGATGCCTGAATCTTTTTATGAAATGGAAATTGAGCTGAATTTGTTGACAATGTGCATTCAATGTGGTATAATTGAAATAGAATCGGGGAAATTTTTCTTAATATTGGATGTGCCTGTTCTTAGAAAGGTGGAATATGTATGTACACAATAGAGGAAATTAAACAAAAAATAATTCCGATTGCAAAGGCATACAATTTGAAAGCGGTCTGGCTTTTCGGTTCGTATGCAAGAGGAGAAGCAACAGAAAGCAGTGATATAGATTTGCTTTTTGACAGAGAAGGTTCGGATATTACCACATTAGTAAAGATGAGTTCAATGTATCTGGATATAAAAGAGCTATTCAATGTATCTGTAGATTTGGTTTCGGCAAATGCATTGAAAAATCCAAGAAATCAGAAAACTGCATCAAAATTTATGAAAAGTATCGAAAAAGATAGGGTGAAATTGTATGACAGAACGTGAGGAAACAGTTTTAGAATTGATACGCAGATGACAGTTTTTCAGACAGCAAAAATAAAAACTGCCATGCAAAAGGACGGAAAGCACAGCAGTTTTTAAATCAGGAAAATGATGTACTGAAGTAATTGATGAACAGCATCATTTACTTCAATGCGAATAAGCAGACCGGACAATCAACTTATTACAAGATAATTCTATCATAACATTTGTTACTTGTCAATACTTTGAATAAAAATTCGGCAAATCATACAGAGTACGATACCTTAAAACGGCAAAAATGCACAAAAACATATGGAAAAATATAAAAAGTCAAACAGCTCCGGTTTATTCGGAGCTGTTTTTATGTTCATAGCAGTTTTCCTGAATGTAGGCACGGAAACATTCTCACCAATTGCCGATAGAAAAAATTACTTTTCCAATCACATCATCCAAAGAAACAAATCCGATTTCAGCATATCTGCTATCTTTGGAATTATTGCGGTTATCACCCATTACAAACAGACAATTTTCGGGAACTGTTACCGGATAATCAAAACCGCCTTCATCCAATGTAGTGGGTTCTTTGATGTATGGCTCATTCAGAACTTCTCCATCGACAATGACTTCTCCGGCATCAAAATGAATATCAATGGTATCTCCTTCCATAGCAATCACACGCTTGATAAGATATGCATTTTGTGAATCATTTTGAAATACAATAACATCCCTATAATTGAGATTGCTTCGCTTATTGACGATGACTTTCTCACCGTTCTGATAAGTGTCATTCATAGAGTTGCCATCCACCTTTATCATCTTGAACGTTGTAGAAGCAACCCCGAAAATCAGTGCTGTGATGACCGCTGTCCTGAGTATTTCCAGCACAGGGTGTTCTTTCTTTTCATCTGTCATTGCTGTCACCATTTTCAATTTCATTGAGTGTTTTCAAGTATTCCTGAAATTCCAGCTGTTCCCTTCGGATTTTTTGAATTGTTACCATGTAAAAAAGTGTATTGAGTATCATTCCCAGCGAAGCAACCATCTCAAAATTGAAGATGTGTATCAGTTCTGCCTTTATAATGATAGTAAGGATTCTGAAATATATAATTTGACACTTTTTTCTATAGAAAACTAGCGTTTTTTGTATTTTTAGAAAAAATAGTATCAGCTTATATGTTTACCATTCCTAAGCAGTAAAATAGATACAAGTCCAAAGATAACGGAGCTGATATAAGTTTGTACATTCAATTCAGACAAATGATTTTCACATTCCAGTTTTTTAAACTTAAAATCCAAATTATCCATGATGTTTCCTTTCTTTTTGATTCGTGGCTCACAAAAATCAGAATTGTGATTTTCCTGTCATTTTCCTATGCAGAACGTTCAGAGCTTCACAGTATATAGAAATGTAGAAAAACATAGAAGCCTACATTTCGGTTCATACTGTTAAACCATAATCAGCATTTTTCACCTCAATAGTCCACAAACTCACCGTAGTTGATTTTTTTGATAGAGCGGATGTTTGCCCCTAAATCCAGCCCATCCCAGTTGTAATAACCGTAACTTCCTGTAAAAGCTACCCCAGAGGGCGGACTGTAACCATCATGAATGAATTCTACAATACACTTGCCACCGCCGAACCAATGAAACCTTCCATCTGGAATTCCGTCACCGTCTGCATCATCGCCCCAGCCCTTGCTGTCGCAAATTTTGACAGTAAACTGAATTCCGTTTTCCAGCTCAATCAGAAATCTATCCCAGCAAGTGCCGTAAAATAAGCCCATTGCACAGCAATAGTCTCCATATTCATCACGCCGGATACCCGTACCAGTAATCGGGTCTGGAATTGAACCATAGATAGCTCCGGATGATGGCATTCTTGTCAATCCTGCTGCTTTTTCATAAGCGAAGCAGTTTGTCCAGCCGTCCTCATAAGGAAATTCCTCAATGACTTCTACTGTTTCTGTCTTTCCGACTACAGTTTCAAACGGAATTGTCTGCTCCCCTTCTTTTGAAACAGGTGTAACCGTGATGTAGTACTCACTGTTTTCTCTGAGTCCGTTGATATAGCATAAATTGTTTTCTTCCCTGAATATCAGATTGATGTTACCGCTGTAAGCATATTCCGGGTCAACAGACTCACAGGTTACATCATAAATTTTGTCTGGTTCTGCATTCCATGTCACTTTCAGGCAGTCCACAGAAATTGCCGAAACATTTGGAATTTCTATGATTTTTTCTGCTTCAGTCATTTCAGCAATCGTTTCTGTTACAGTCTGTGCATCCAGAACCGGAGCTGTTTCTTCCTGCATATTCTGGGAAGAAACGATTGCACTTGTTGTCGTTTCAGGCAAGCTTGTTGTAACGGCTGTTTCCGTTGCTGTAGAAATTCGGCTTGTCTGCGTAGCTTCTGTTGTGATACTTGTTGCAGATGTCGTGATTGCTGTTTGAGGAACATAACTTGTCATTACATTTTCTGTTTTGTTCCTTTCACTTACAAGGTAAACATTTCCTGCATCTACTTCATCTGTCAATAAAATTGCTCCTTTCTGCAATTCATCATTTGAAGAACAAGAACAGAATACTACTGTTATTGCAATACAAAACAAAGATATGATTCTTTTCCTAATTTTCATGGGGGTTCACCTCAAAATTGCCTTTCCAATTCAGCATTTGTCCGCAATTAGGACAACGTTTTGCAATCAGCATCAGATAGGTTCTGCATTTTGGACAGGTTTCTGATATACCGCTTCCATCAATGATTTTGTCATAATTCACCTGTACAGGAATTTCTTTTTGCAAAGATTCTATTGCCATGAGAATTTCATGTCCATGTGCTTCTGAAACAGGCTGTACAGCCCCGTTTTTGTCCTCAAACTGATACTTCTGCAATTCACGGATAGCTTCTTCCGGACTCATTGTCATCACTTCCTTATAAACTTCCTTTGTTGTTTTCGGTTGTGGAACAGGAGTTTCCGTTGCAGGTTTTCTTGTAACTGTAATGCCGATACAAATACCGATTATCAGTGTCACAAGAAAAAAATGAAAGAAAATAATCCTGAACCTTTTTTGTGCTTCCAGAGTCTTAGCGTAATCATCCCATTTTGCTTTTCATTCAATGAAATCAGGTTTTCTCATTTTTCAGAACCTGCTTTCCGCAGTTCGGACAGAATTTGTAAGTGCATTCTTTCCCAACAAAATAGCACTTGTCGCCACATACAGGGCATATGTATTTCATGCTCTTTTCTCTGGAAGATTCTTTTTTCCAGCCGTTTTGGACTTCCTTAAACAGAACATCCATTTGTACACCAAGCAGGTCTGCTGTCTGCATAAGCTTTTCGACAGACAGTGTACATTTTCCTTTCCTGCATCTTGAAAAATATCCGTGAGAAACGTCGATATTTTCCTCAATATCAGCAATTTTCATATTTTTCAGTCCTGCAATCCGCTTGATGTTAGAAACGATTTTATTTGTCATTTCTGTCATAACTCTCACCCTCTACTGCATCAATTGCTCCGATTTTTTCCAGTCCTTCCAGAGAAATGTGGGAATGAATGGCATAGACTTCTTCATCAGAGTACTTGCCGTATTCTTCCATAAACATATCCAGTGCGCACCGTGCATATTTCTTGCTTTTATATTTTTCAACCCTATGATAGGCTTTGTTCGTTAGGACTGCTTCTATTGTATAAACAGCATCTGGGGAAATTACATCCTGTGCAACAATTTCCAGACTGATGATACTGCTCATGTTGATATATCCATCCAATGTTTTCAAAAACTGCATATATTTCTCCTTTACAGTTCCCATGCTATGGGGTCTTGATTGTAGTAGCTTACCAGAATTGTCACCAGTTCATCATAGCATTTTTTCCCGAACCCCTTATATCCTGCAACAGAAGTTCCTGCACGAATGACATCATCCACTGTAAAAATCATATAAGGAATTGCATCAAAATAGCTTGCACAAATTGTAGAGTTATGATATAATTGTAGTAATACAATGATGGGAGTGAAAAATAGTGGATAGAGAACAATTTAAGAGTCTGCCGGAAAAACTGAGAAGATTAATTGTTGGAC
>JAZAUD010000036.1:0-20798 GCA_036373775.1 Oscillospiraceae bacterium
AAATTGAAAATCAGACCGGATTCAGAACATAAACATAATAGTCCATGGAATATTGCTGCTAAATTTGATGTAGATATGAGTTTCTCACCGGAAGACATTGCTGGAATGCTGGAAGAATATGAAGCTGACCATCAGACGGGCATGAACATTCCAGAATTATCAGCACTTATCTATGAATACACTTCTGGCTATCCAGTTCTGGTATCACATATCTGTAAAATCATAGATGAAGAATTGTCTGTCTGGAACAGAGAAAGTATTGTGAAAGCGGTCAGCATGATTGTTTCCAGTAAAACGATGCTGTTCGAGTCGCTGATGAACAAGCTCGAAGATGATGAAGAACTGAAAGAAAGTGTATATTCTGTATTGATGAGCGGCGACAAGCTGGCATATAATCCAGATGATTCTTCTGTTGACCTTGCTCTGATGTATGGTTTTTTTAAAGTGGTTGATGGCAATGTGCAGATTGCAAATCGTATGTTTGAAACAAGAATCTATAATGCCTTTCTGACTTCCAGAAAGATGCAGAAAGCACCAATCTATAAAGCCGGAGAAACAGACAAGCCTGAATTTATCAGCAGTGGTCATCTGAATATGGAATTGGTTCTGGAGCGTTTCAGTCAGGTCTATGTCAATCTGTATGGAGACCATCCAGAAGATTTTCAGGAACATGAAGGACGGAAATTATTTCTGCTTTTTCTCAGACCAATTATCAACGGCACGGGAAATTTTTACATTGAAGCCGAAACAAGAAATCGCAGAAGAACAGATGTTGTTGTAGATTACTTGGGTGAACAGCATATCATTGAAATGAAAGTATGGCATGGTGAAAAATATCATGCTGAAGGTGAACAGCAGCTCGCTGACTATCTGGATTATCATCATCTGAAAAAAGGTTATCTTCTGACTTTCAACTTTAATCAGGAAAAAGAAACTGGAATAAAACATGTGCAGTTTGGTGACAAAGAATTGATAGAAGTAACCGTGTAAAATTTTGAGAAATCAAACCCAGCAAGCAAGGGTATCGGTATTACTTTTCTGATTTGTTCACAAATCAGAAAGCCACCTATACCACAACTTGTTAGGGAAAAATTTCCCTAAGACCCTTGTGAGAAAAAATATTTTTTCAGAGAATTTTTTTCACTCACTTCTGAAAAAAATATGATAAGGGTTTCAGGGATTTTCCCTGACAGGCAAGCAGAGAAAGTGAACAAATTTTCAAATTTGTGGCACTGTTCTGCCGTGCTTGCTAGTTTTGTTTCGCCTGATTTTTTCACTCTAAAAACTTTATCAGCAAGCAAGTACTTTGTGGTAACAAATCCCGCAAAGTACGATTTTTTCTCAGGGAAATTTTTCCCCGAACCCTTATTAAATGAGTTCTGGAAAAGTAAAGGTGTAACAAGATATACTTTATCTTCTGGAAGCATCCTATAACTTGTTATAGGACAGTAGCTGCTAATCCTGATACATCTGGATAAGATGATTGTATTTCATGTACAGCCGCATAGATTTTTTGACAGCCTGTGTGTAGATGCTGTCCGTATAGCCTAACTTCTTTTCATAGCTGTTCTGCAAGTTTTGCGGATTGAGGGCTGATTCTGCATATAAATTGCCCATCAGCCCGGCAGTTCCGGCAAAGGTCAGACCGGCGGAAATTAACTTGTTCCAGATTGTTTTTTCATTCATAGCAAACACTTCTTTCTATAAAATTTCTGAAATTTTTTAAAATTGCTTTACAATACGCATAATATGCATTATAATAAATATAGGGGGTGAGAAAATAACAGCAAGAGAAATCATTAAAAAAATTCAGGAAGACGGTTGGACAGAGAAAAATCAAGTCAGTTCATATAAGCATTTTGTTCACCCGTCAAAACCTGGAAAAGTCACTGTTTCCGTTCACAGTGGGAAAGATTTAGAACCCCGTACTGTAAATTCTATACAGGAACGTCTTCATCTGAATTGAATATTTCCCCTGACCGCCTTGCTTTTTGCAGGGCGGTTTTAGTATTTGATAAAATTTCCGTGGGTGGTATCGCCTGTATGTCCAAAACTATCTCCCGTGTTGATTGTACCATTGGCAGTAGGGCATAAAGGATATTAAATCACTCCTTTTGATTTTTATTTTTTTCGTATTGAGTACCAAAATAGAATGAGATAATAACTGTATAAATAGTGATAAACTGTTCGGCGGAGATTCTGCCCTGCACGGACAGAATCCCGAACACAGCCGTCAAGCCCAGAGAAACAAGGCTTTTGACATCAAGTAATTTCACGAGTTTCGCTTTCATCAGATTTCACCTGCATTCTGTCGAAATCAGCTTTCAGACTGTCCATGACACCATTCGCCCCTAAACTGTGATACTGTGCATAGACATTCCCGAAATTTTCTTTCATGCTGAATGTGACATAGCCGAGCCGTTTTGCCTTGGCATAGATATGATAAAGCCTGTCACGGAGCAAAGCCTGTACTCCGAGTTCAAGGGCTTTCTGTCTGGATTCATAGGCTTTCAGGCGGTCAATCAGAAATTTTGTTGCAATGCCGATAATGCCAGAAGAAGTCAGAACCGTGATTAAAATTTCTTTTATCATGAATTTTCTCCTTATGAAAAATTTCCGCCTATTGGATAGAACGGTATTTTCAGCACTCTGTCAAAGAGTACAAGCCTGTTGTCTGCGGTTTGCTTTGCCGGAATGAAATCCCGAATCAGCACATTATTTTCATAAATCTGACAGCTGTAAAATAAGGTACTGCTTTTTGCCCCAGGATTTGCCGGTGAAAAATTTGCACTGAACAAATACAGCGTATTTATGCTGTCAGCTATGGCAATCTGGTCAGAAACAGATTTTTGAACCGTTGTTCCGCCCGGATAGGAAAATGTGACCTGCCTTCCCTCTGCTGTAATGGTACATCTTGTCTGCAAATCCACATCACCAAGACGGGCTTCATACATAGAGTTTCCAAGACCTCCTCTTGCCAAACAGCCTTCCCGGTCGTCGTCATCAGTTCTTGTAAGAAATATCCAAACGCTTGGCAGATTGCTAACATTATACGCTGACCCAAATAATAACATCGATGCCCCATATCGTTCAGCGGTATTTGGAATGGAATCCAGTACAATTCTAGTATTCACAGTCGGCACAAAGAGTGTGTCAATATATGCATTACCGTCTGTCTGCACAGAAGAAACCGCCTGAAAATTATCTTCAAATACAGAAGATTTGAAAGGCTCTGTTCCGGCTTCGTCCGGATAGAATTGATTTGTCAGCGTGTCAAGCATTCCAGCAGTATTGTCTGACCACCGTTTGACCGGAATGAAATTCTTTATCATTTGATTATTTTCATAAATTTTAAATGAATACAGACAAAATTCACCAAAATTGAATACACTAGTACCATGTTTTGTACAGCCAACCCATAAAGTATCATTACGAAAATCTGTCCCAGACGGTGTAGAAATACTTTGAATCAGTGTTCCGTTTTTGTCATACCACGAAAGTGAATTTTTATCCAAAACAATTTTGATTTTCTGATACCATGGGAAATCGTTTGCAGATGACGCAGACTGTCTGCCCCATTCCAGTTCCAGAGAATGACTTCCACTACCCCTATTATAATTTATTGAGACAGAACTATTTCCAAAAAGTGCCTGTGGCCAAGAGTCATAGTTTCCAAGAAGCATAACTTCACATTCAATTCTTGTGTTTTCATTCGGAACATAGCCGGTATCAAAATATTGGCAGTTGGTTGTCCGGATAAAATCCAAAGGCAGAAACCCGCTCTGTCTTTGCCAAATCAGCTGACTGCCCAGAAATACTTTCTGCACTTCCTGTGTTCCTAACATGATATTTTTCGCCTGATTTAAAATCATAGCCTTTTCCACCTCATTCTGCGACGATGACATCTCTTTTGCAATTCTCATATTGGTTGAGTTCGTGGCAGGCTGATTCATCAATTCTTGGACGAATGACCTGTCAAATTCCAGAACTTTATCAGAAACTTTTCGCATCTGGTTCACCTCATCTGATTAGTATGTAACCCGTGAAGAATCACGGGAAAATCATTCAGCAGTCAAAGTTCCGGAGAAAGTTTTTCCGTCCATTGTGACAGATGCGATGATAGAATCTTCTTTTGTTTCAGTTTCTTCAATCAAGGTAACTTCTTTGGCTGACAGGATTTCATTGACAGCTTTTTGCACAGCCTGATAGTCGTACCCAGCAACAATCAGACGAGCCTTTCTGTCTGCACCTGTTCCCCACTTGTCAGCAAGAACTTCTTCGGCGATTTCTTGAACGGATTTATCCGCTGTGACTTCTGCATCAGCGAACATGTTATAGAATTTCATTGCCTGATTGTATCTGAAAGTCTGTACGCTTGTCCCCTGATTTGTCGGTGACTCGTACTGGAAAAGAACCGCATCAGAAGCCGTTCTGACGTTGTCCGTTGTGCAGAGAATTTTCCAGACGGCAGAATATCCAGTTTTCAGTTCTTTGATGAGGAAAGCAACCTGCATATTCAAGTCGCCGACAGATACTCCGTTATCATTTGCATAATTCAGAAGTGCCTGCTTTCTTGTCCAGAACGTCCACTGTGCCAGACCATAACCGGCACAATCCCGAATAAAATTTGTATACTTGCCTGAATCGACAGCAGCGGTATAAGATTCATCTGAATAGCCTAACTTTTTTTCATAGGTCTGCTGTAAATTTTTTGGATTGAGAGCGGATTCAGCGTAAAGATTCCCAATCAGTCCAGCAGCTCCGGCAATGGTCATGCCTGCTGCAAGACATTTTTTCCAGATTGTTTTTTCATTCATAAAATATCACCTCAAAAATTTTTAAAAGCTGACAGCAGCATCAGGGTTTTGTTCAATCCAAGTTCCATTACAGTCCATACCTTATTCTCCCGTAATGATATAAAGCACATTGGCGGCTGGAGAAGCAATAGCATCATATTGAGCTTGAGTTAAAATACTTGTAGGGCTGAAATCGGTATACGTCAGTATTGTGGCTGCTTCCGGCAGAACAGGGCTTACATAGAATGAGCCTGTATAGAATCCCTGTCCGCTGTCAAACACCATAGAGCCGGTCTGACTGTACCCTGAAACGTTGATTTCCGGACAAGTGATACCGTGAAGGAATACTTTCGCTGCACTGTTGCCGGAAATTCCGTACCCTACATAGTTTTCACTGTCCTGTGTGTAACCTCTGAAGCTACAGTCAGAGGCATTCAGCGTGTTATTGACATAGAATCCATATCCAGATTCAGAGCCTTTCCCTATAAACGTACATTCAGAATAATTTCCTGAATTTCCGCCGCTTTGACCTCCATAGGCAATTGTTCCGACAGCCTCAAAGCAACTGCTGATTCCGTTTGATGTCAATGCAGAAACACCGCATACAGTTTCTGATGCAAGACCTGTGACTTTAATGTCACAGTCAGAAATGAAGGAAGAAGATGCACGGATACCCCATAAAGCATTTTCAGAGGAAAAATCAGCTTTACAGTGAATCAATCTGGAATTTGAAACATCATAGCAGCTAACCGATGTTGCGGATGTTCCGGAAAAATCGCCGGAAATATGAGAATTTTCTATTTCGCAGTTACTTCCTGAAATTATTTTCAGGGCAACAGTATCACCTGTTGAGGTCAAATCAGAATAAGTGAGTGTCAAATTTTTGATATGACATCCTGAAAAATACGCAAATGAGTTGTTTTGAGCTGAAATAACATCACAATCAGAGAAATCCAGTGTTACCGGAGAAGAATCTTCATTTCTGTAAATCATGCTGTAAGCTGTACCCATATATCTGGATACTGCATCATTTACGCCGAATGCTCCGATGACTTTCAGAACAGTTGCTTCCGGATGCTCTGCCCTCCATGTTGCTATGAATGTCGGAAGTGTCTGGTTATCGTTCACGCCATTACAATAGTAGCAATTTTGTACTAACCTTTCTGTCTGGTTCAGAATCCTTGTCATAACAGTCATGACAGTTTCTGTATCTTCAGAATAAAGGCTTTTCAGGATTTCAAAGTCAACAGGTGTGCCGACTACATCCAGAGCTTTTGCAAGTGTCACTGTATGGAATCCGCTGGATGAGACATTGACCGTGAAATCAGTACCAGGTGCAAGCCTGAAACCGTTCACATAGACATTCAGGACATCCAGAACAGGATTGTACCATGAACTGTTTACAGGAATAACACTTTCATTCGCCAATGTTGTGACATACTGAACCTGATACTGCCGAACAAGCGTTGCATTTGGAACAATGTCATCTTTGATAGTGTTGAACCAGAGCCAGAAAGCCGAATCATACTGTGCGAACAGATTTGTTGTATCAATCTGATTAATCAGACCTGTCACCCAGCCGCATACTTCCGTATTGCCTCGCTCATCAGCGATGTCAGCCTGTGTGATTTCGGTTCTTCCTGCCCATACCATAACATAGGCAAGCGACAGCTCCCATACGCTTTCATCTCTCTGTAATGACGGAACAGAAGGATTTTCACCTGGTGTTCCCCTCTTGACAGCAATCTCAATGTTACGAAGTGATTCATCTTTGTTGAGCCGCAGAACGATTCTGTCTGCTCTGTTCAGAATGATGTCAGGCTCGTCCAGTGTGATGAAATAGTCTGAGTCATTATTTATCCATTTGCAGTTGATAAATCCCCAGCCTGCGGAGACTTTGACGGTCATGCCGGAACTTTCCTGCACCTGCATCGCATTTGCTGGTGTAGCAAATACGCCGTTTGAAATCAGTTTCAGGAAATAATTGGATATATCATCAGCATCATATTTCCTATCGCCGTCAATGCTGTCAAAAAAGCCGTATGTGACCATTAGTTCACCTTCCAATCCGAGAATGTAGGAGTAAGGCGGTAGCCTGTTTCATCCTCTACCTCTGTAATTTCCGTAATCGTAGCCGTTCCCTGTATTCCGTACTCATTGATAACAGACACCTTATCACCAAGATTGTAGTCAACACCAAATTGATACATATCCGTGTTAAGGATTTCACCGCTGAATGCTTTGGTTTCTTTCGCTTTTCGGAGATTTTCTTCAGCTCTCTGTTTCAGAATACGGTTATAGGTGCTTGAATCCAGAGTGCCGTCATCTGTGTTGGATGATATGCTTTCAGCCTGTACATACTTTTCACGGAGATATAAGCCCTTGATTTCGTTGGATTCTATCACAGTAACGTGTTTCCGTTCCGAACCTTCACCTTCTCCAGCTTCCTGAACCAGATTGTAATAGGTTGACATATCGTAAAGATACTCTGTACTGCCTAAATTGTCAAAGTCAGGGGAGAATATGACCGGAGTGTTTTCTGTCTGGTTCACAGTTTTGTCAGTACCCTTGTAAAGCCAGAATGCGAATCCTGTACTGCTGAAAATGATTTTAAATCCCATATTTACCGAAGTACAGATGTTTTTTACTGCTTCGAGCAGGTTTTCACCGTCATACTGAATATTTATCTGTGTTTCTTCTACCAGCCATGAACCAATGGAAAGCTCCGGAATTTTCCGCATTTCTCTGAGTGTTTCGCTGCCCTTGTTCGGAGTCATGGCATTGTACATAATCAGATAATAAACGGCATGGTCAGCACGAATGGAAGTGTACGTCATCTGCGGCATGACGATTCTCTGTGCAAGAATACATTCTGCTGAACGCCCTCTGACAATCAGCCTGTTTCCGTCTTCAAAGTCCGTTGTGAGCTGGACACTCTCAACTTTCATAGCATTTTCGGTATCATCATCTTTTGTGATAAGCAGAAACCCCTGTGTAAACAAATTCAGAAGTTCTTCGGATGCCGGAAGATACACTTCAAACTCGCCGGCATCCTGAAACCGTTTGACCCAGATAACAGAAATTGCATAGTCGATTATGGCTATTTTCTGAAAATTTTTCTCAGAAACGTATTTCCAGATATATAAATTCAAGTCAGACACCTCCGAACAGTTCAACAGATGCGAACAAAATTTTCACGCTGTCCTGATTGCTCGCAGTAAATGTGAAGTCATTTGTTCCGACAGCAATCTGTAACCATGCTGAACCAGTTTTCATATAGTTCAGCAGATTTGTACTTTCTCCGTTCCGTAATAAGGAAACGCTCTTTTCTCCCTGTTTCGTATTTAGAGTAATGACATCATCAGCCTGAAATGTGTAATCCAAGCCGAAAAACTGCTGTGTAGCTGTATTGTAGATGTTCAAATTTGATACTTCTCCGGAAATTTCAATTGTGATGAGACATCCGCAGACAGCATCTCCACGATTTACAATTGTGCAAAGCGGAAGATTCCGGCGTTCTGAGAATGGTATCGGTGTTTGTATCGAGAACGGAAATTCAAACATCTTCATAGTCTTGGACAACTCTGTGATGAGAGTTGCTGCACTCTCCCAAAACGGACGGGGACAGAGAATTGAAATTTGCATCTGTTCCCGTTCCACGAACAAATCACCGTCCAGAACTTCTACATAGCCGACAATCTTCACATTCCTGTTTTCATTCCTGAAATAGACAATGCAAGCCGTTTTCATAGGAAAAATACGATACAGCCGCTGTCTGTTGGCTTCAATATCGCCACGAAGGTCAATATCGATAACAAGATTTCGCATACCAACTCTTGATGACTTGTAATGGCTTCCGTCTGCTGCACTCTCGCTGGTAGTGATAGCAGTATTAGGGCGAGTCAGACCGCTGATGCCGATAACTGCATAGTTCTGTTCATCATTGGTCAGCTCGAAGATTTCTCCTCTGGTGTTCTCAATTTTGAGTTCAAACAGCTCCATCAGGTCAAATCCTCTCTTTTGAGTGTGCGAATCAGGTTCTTTGTCTGCCGATAGATTTCAGACCGAGAAAGAGCCTTTGGGCTGGTATTCGTCTGATTGAAATTGTAGTTTTTGACAACAGTCGCACCGCCTGCACCTGCCGGACTGCCGTTTTTCGGAAATTTCGGAAAAATGTCATCTTTCAGCAGGTCAGCAAGTTTTTTCAGACCGGCTTTGTTTCGTTCCAGAGGAATGACGGCTTCTGTACCTGCTTCACCGATTTGTGCAATTGTCGGTTTTTTTACGATACCGCGCTTTGCAAGCTGAGGAATTTCAGGAACAGAGAATCTTGAAATCAGACCTGCAAACGGCTGAAAATCCAGAATCTGAATTCCGGCAATTGTGTCGAGGGCGTTGTTAATCGCATTGAACGGCACAGCAATGATTGTATTGATGCCTCTAATCAGCGTATTGACAACACTCTTGAACGCTGAAAAAATGCCGTCTTTGATGCCGTCAAATACTTTTCCACCTGTAGAAAATACATCCTTGACACGCTGCCATGCAGCCGAAAACTTGTCTCCGAACCAGTCAGCAACATGGGCGAATGTCTGCGTGATGCCGTCCCATGCCTGAACAGCACCATTTTTCACACCGTCCCACATTCCGGTAAAGAAGTTATTAACCGGCTGGATAACATTATCATTGAACCATGTTCCGACAATCTTCCAGCCGTTCTTGATGTTCTCCCATGCAGTCAGGGCGAAATCTTTGACGGCAGTCCAGAGAGCGATAAAGAAATTCTTAATTGGCTGAATTACGTTGGTATTGAACCATGTTCCGGCAATCTTCCAGCCGTTCTTGATGTTCTCCCATGCAGTCAGGGCGAAATCTTTGACAGCAGTCCAGAAAGCGATAAAGAAATTCTTAATTGGCTGAATTACGTTGGTATTGAACCATGTTCCAGCGATTGTCCAACCATTCTTGATGTTCTCCCATGCAGTTAGAGCTGATTCTTTTACGCCGTTCCAGAGAGCTGTAAAGAATTCTTTAACCGGCTGAATCACGTTGGTGTTAAACCATTCACTGGCTAATGTCCAGACTGCGAAAATCAGGTTGATACAGCCCTGTGCCAGTTCGCCTATAATTGCCCATGCTTCAGTAAAGAACGTAATCACAGGCTGGAAGAAGGCTTTCACCGGCTCAAATACGTTGCTGTTTATCCATTCAGCAATTGTGCTGAATACAGCTTTGATTCCATTCCAGAGGCTTACAAAAAACGCAGTTACACTATTCCAGACGGATTCTGCTTTTTGCTTTGCTGATATGAAGAAACCAACAACAGCATCTAAAGCGTTCCAGACAGTTTCCTGTATACTTTCACCGATTCCGGTAAAGAACGCAGAAACGCTATTCCAGCCGTTTTTGATGTTTTCCCATGCAAATGCAAAGAATCCAACGATAGCATCCATGCCAATCTGAAAGATTCCCTGAAAATCATTCCAAACCTTTGAGAAAAATTCTTTGATAGATGTCCAGCCGGAAATCCAGTTGTCAAAAAAGTCGAACAATGTCTTTTGAATGGACTCCCATAGACCTATCCAGAAATTTCTGAATTTTTCAGACTTGTTCCATAAAACTACAAATGTGGTCACAAGTCCGGCAATCGCCGCTACAATTAGACCAATCGGATTCATAGACATAATTAGATTCAGTGCCGCTTGTTTGATGCCGACAAGCTGAATGACTGTTGCAAGGCTTTTAAACGCTGCAACTGCTGTCTGAATGACCGTCACTGCTTTAAACGCAATGATTCCGGCAACAATGCCGCTCAGGACTCCAATAATTTCATTACCGTGTTCTGTTATCCAGTCAATACCTTTTTCAATTGCTGGGAATACCTTATCAAGAACATCTTGCACTTTTTCAAATGCCGTGGTAATTTGAGGAGCATATTTGTTCAGCAGATTATCCGCAAGAGCAGCCGATTTCATGCGGAGTTTCTGAATTTCGAGTCCCCATTTATCGGCAATATTCTGTGTTGCTTCAAATGTGTTTTCTACTGTACCTTCTGAGGATTCCAGAAGTCCCAGAAAATCAGAATATTCAAATCGTCCTCCCTGAATGGCATCTGCTAAGTCCGGACCCGCTTTTTTTCCGAAGGCTTCTATTGCCATTGTAGTGGCTTCGGCAATATCCGGGGCTGAACCGATTGCATCAAGCGTTTTCTGAAATTCTTCTTTGGCGTTCTTTCCCTCACCGCTCCATTTTGAAATTGCAGTTTTCATACCAGAAAACGCAATTTCTGTATTGACACCGGCTTTCTCCCATTGTGAGAAGATGGAAATTGCTTCTGCGGTATCAAATCCAAGTGCACGCATCGGCGCACCGTATTTTGTCAGATATTCCGTAAGTTTGTCGACAGAAATGCCGCTTGCCTGTGCCGCAAGTGCAAGTTCATCAAGAACCGAACTATATTCAGAACTATCAATACCAGCATCTCCCATCGCACGGGAGACTTTCTGGACAGCAGAAACAGCATCCATACCAGTAATGTCGGCAAATTTCATGAATTGTTCTGTTGTTTCTTCCAATTTGTCGCCAGTAAAGCCGAATCTGGTATTGACTTCACCTAAAGCACTGCCAATAGTTCCGAAATCTCCGGGAACGCTTTCAGCTACTTCTGCATAGGAATCAATCAGCTCCTGTGCAGCTTCTCCAGTTGCTCCAGTTGCTTTTATGACATTATCTTTTCCGGTATCAAATTCCTGATAGGCTTCTTTTACAGCAGAGACCATATCTTTCAGCTTATTAATCACAAATGTGATAGCTTTTGATGCCAAATTTCCGAGAGCTACATTAAAAGCCTCAAGACTTCCGTTTGTAACTTCGTCCGCACTGTCACTGACATCATCCAAAGAATCATCAAAAGTATCTGCTGCCTGTTCTGCATCACTTAATTTGTTCCGGTTTTCTTTCAGTTCTCCGGAGAGGGTAGCAATTTTACTCGCTAAATTTTTAGCTTCTTCGCTGTCTTTTCCCTTTTCAGCAGCAACATTAGCATATTTCTGTTTTAGTTCGTCAAGTTCAGACTTTTGACGGCTGACCTTATCAGTAAATGTTTCTGTATGATTTTGTAGGTCAGAAAGTGCTGTCTGATATTTTTCTACCTGTGCTTCAGCATTCTTGACAGCCGTATCCTGATTGATGATTTTCAACCGGAGTTCTTCGGCAGCGTTTGCATTGCGTTCCTGTGCTGCCTGTGCATCCGTGAGCTGTTTAGCGTACTTTTTCGCCTGTTCACTGGATTCACCATAGGTTTTGACAGCTTCCTGATGCTTCACAGTCAGTTCGGCAATAATGGTCTTTCCGCTTTCCTGATTCTGGTTCAGACGGGAGAGCTGTTCTTTCAGAAGTTCCAGCTTTTTCTTTTCAGCATCAATGATTGTCTGCTGCTGTTTGATTTTTGCGGAAAGACCGTCAGCACTCTTGCTCCAGTCATCCGTACCGGCAGTTGCATTCTTAAACTCTGCGTTTGCCGTTTTTATGGTCTTGTTGGCTTCAGCGATGCCTTTTTTTAAGTCGCTGATATCAACTTTATATTTACTTGTATAGTTATCCGTCTGGTTTGCCACAATATCACACCTTAGTACCAGTCGTCATTCATAGCAGGACGCATGATTACGCCTTTTTTCGTCTTTTTCAGGTTTACGGCAGATTTCGGTTTTTCACGATTGATTTTTTCAGTCAATCGTCTGTATATCAGCAGAACATCATGAAAACGTTCTGAACGCACCTTAAATGGGTCAAGGGAAAGAAAACGGTCACAAAGATTGACATTCATATCAAACAGAAGAATATAGAAACTATCCGGGGTCTGTTCCCCGGAAGTCAGTTTTTTTCATCACCAGTCAGAGCATTGAGTTCCTGTGTGGCGTATTGTACAAGCCCACGAAAAATAGTAATCAGATTACTTATCTGGACACAACGGATTTCTTCATCGGTCACGCCGGGAAACATGTCTTTTAGAAACGGCTTGAGCTGTCCGGCAGCTTTCACGACCATGACAGCAATTTCCTTGTTATTGCCTGTTTTCATATTATCAAAGTCCAGAATATTGAGAACATCTTCTACTACTCCGAAACTGAAATCTACTGTTTCAGTCTTGTAGCTTTTTACGATTTTGCTTTTATCGTTCTTGTCACAGATATTTAATGTAAGCTCCATAGTAGCCTCCTGTTCAGGCGATTGCAAGACTTTGTTTGAGTGCATTGTCAATCGACTGCATTTCTTCTCGTTTGAGTGTGCATACATAACCTCTGAGCCTGTCCGTTGAGATTGTCTGGATTTGTTCCGTCAATACGCAGGAAGGCTTTGAAAAGTCGGGGTTATGTAGATATACATGTGTTGGCAAAGATTTTTTGTGCCTGGATGTGACCATTGCCACAATCACAGTAGGAGAATAACGATTTCCAATATTGTTCTGAATTATAACGACAGGTCTGATGCCAGTCTGTTCTGAACCTACTCCAGCTCCACAGTCAGCATAAAACACATCTCCACGGCTAATTCTTCTCATAGAACTCATCCTCTCTGTAAGAATTTATTATGTAAGAGGGAACAAGTCCCTCTGAGATTACGGAGAAGGTGTTTTCTTCAGAGATGCAATTGTATCCGGTGTCTGAACTGTATCGAAGAATGTGTCAAAGTCGCATTTATCATCACGCTCATCCAGAACCACAGCCTTTGCACCAGCATTGCCTTTTGTAAATTTGTGAATAGTTCTGTCACCAGAGAAGTTGAGTGTCTGATTGTTGGAATCAGTACCATCATCTTCCGTGTTGGATTCCTCATCAGGAATATCGAATGTGCCTTTTAGCCTCCACACATAGCGATATGTGCCATCTGTCAGCTTGAGTCTGTAGCCGATAGCAAACTTGCGTTCTACGGAAGGTGTATCAATAAAAGCTCCGGTATCAGTATCAACAGTTTTTCCAGTAATCAAGCCAAGTGTAGCCAAGTCAAGGGCAGGAGTAACAAGTGTAACCTGGTCTGCACCTTCGGAGCGGATATTGATTTTGGCAACATTATCATAATACTTCTTTGCATTAGAATTTTCTGTATTTTTCTGAATCTGTGCCACTGGTGCAAGACTTCTGACTGTACCGGCAGTATAGGCACTGGAGCTGTCTTCGGTTACTTCTGCGATGACGAGATTATCGACACCACGAAATTCAACAACTTCGGATTCAATCTGATTAGTAGGCATTAGTCTCTCTCCTTTTTATAGTGTTCGATATGGTAAACTCTGAAAAATGCACCTGTATGCGTGGGCTTATCTACTGGAATATCAATCGGCTTTCCGTCCGGCATCCATCCGTTTTTCTTGAGCAACAGACGAGCTTTTTCCGGAAATTCTTCTGTTTTCACGGGATTGGTAGAATAGAAATAGACCCAGAATCCCCATACACAGCGGTTAGCATCATTATCGTAGAAAGATTTTTCCGGATTCTCGAAGTTCCAGAACGTGAAGAAACTGTCCGGATAGTCATCCAGGCTGTTCAGCGAACCTTGCAGATATACCGGAAACCCGAAACTTTCCAGAATTTCAATCAATTCTGCTTTCATTGTTTCTTCATCGCCCTTTCGATTGACTTTTCATAGACCTCACGCTGAATCTTCTGGAGTTCCTTTTTGGTCTTTGTACCATAAACAGCATTATAAAGGTTCTCATCCGGAGGAATGTGCGGCTGACCGAACAGATTTGTGCCGTACATCAGGAAGATAGAAGGCAGACCGCCGTCAGAAATATTGAACCCGACCTTGATTTCACCAATGTCACCAGTCCATTTTACTTCTGGTGCTTTATTTAGAGATTTCTCAACGTCTCCGGTTTTCCGGTGCGGAGAAATCGCAGAATCCAGCTTTTTTGTCACATGATTGTGAGATGCCTTCAAAGCACTTTCAGCGGTTTTCTTTGCATTGCCGCCGATTTCCTTCAATCTTCGTTCCAGAACAGAATAACCACTGAACTCCATTGTGATTCTGTTTTTCTTTGCCATTACAGACCGCCTTTCAGCCGTTTCACCTTGAAAATCAGATAGCGGTTCGCCATATCCGGATTTTCCGGCTCTCCGATAATTTCATAGATACGACCATCGGAAAGCTGAATGCGGCAGTCAGACTTAATATCAGGACGGTATCTGGTTGTTACTTGTGCAGTGTCCTCAATTGTCGGAACACCGTTCACAACTGTTTCTGTTCCGCCGAACGACTTCCAGTTGACAAAGATAACATCAAGTCTGGCATTACCTTCATGATACGTTACTCCGTTATATCGCTTTGTTTCAGCCGGTTTCATGAGTGTGACCGGAGTCCGCATCTGCTTTTTGGCATTTGGAATATATATCATGAGCTGTTTGCCTCCGTGGATTTCATGGCAAGCTGTGTGACACGATGAAAGAAGTACGGGGAAAATTTTACTTCTCCGGCATCGTTGTCCCACAGGTCTGACACTCCTCTTGCCACAACTCCGGCTGATGCAGAAATCTTTTCTGCTGAAATCCCGGCATCAAGCATGAAATCGGTTACTTCGTCAATATATCCGACAATCACAGCATCGGCAGAATCACCGGTCTGCCCGATTAGAAGTTTGACTTTTTCAAGCAGTTCTGTATCAGCCATGATTCACACTCCTATCAAGTTGCCAGCTTAACGACTTTTACAAGACTGGTTCTGTCTACTGCCTTGCCGTCGACACTCATGACTGCCTTAGTCAGATGGTCTTCTGTATCCCAGTCGATTTTGGACTGAATGCCAAGGTCATAGGACGTATTCAGCACATAGTCACTGAAATCGAACAAGAAAGCAACAATGGTATCTTCTGTAACTGTCTGTGCAAAAGATGCCATATACTCGCCACAGAGGACGACTTCACGACCAAGTAGCACTCTGGCTGGTTTGCCCGTAATACCACTGTCTACCTTGGCAATCGGCTGACCATTGTTGTCTACCATACCCGCAAATCCCATAAATGTGGCTTTCGTCATGCACCATTTTGCACCATTTTCATACTGCTGCGGAAGTTTGGCTTCTGCATCGATAAGAACCTGATAATTCAGAATGCCGTCCGTTCCGGCTTCAATTTCTACTACTTTATCCGGAGTTGTTGCTTCGTTTGGATTGTAGAAGATACCTGTCGGATTTCCGGCAGTACCGTCATCAGCAGAAATAATTTTACTTTCAATCGCTTTTGTCATTGCCTCGGAAACCTGTTTGATGAACAAACGTTCAAACGATGGCAGTGTCTGTACAGTCACTTCCTGCGTCATAGCGATTTCACAGCGTAATTTATAGCTGCCGAATGTGATAGAACCGAGGGCGGTTTTCTTCTGTTTTGCCGAACCCTGACCTTCACCGACCCACGTTGCAACAGGTTTTACGCTGTCTACAGGGATACGCTGTCCTGCCGGATAACTCGTCTTAGTGATTAACGGCAGAATCATGCCGATTGCTTCAAGTTTTTCAATAATTTCTGTTGCCAGATAGACCGGAATAGCAGCACTTGTATCTGTTGTCGTAGTTGTAGCACGAAGTTCTACCGGAATCGGTGTACCTCTTGTGACAAAGTTTGCAAAGGCAAGCCGTTTTTCAAGTTCTTTGTCCTCTGTATGTGTCTGACTTCTGGTTATTCCATAGCTTGCCATCGGATTCAGCGTACGTTTATCAGCAGGCTGATGGTCTTTCTGTTCCAGCTTGTCAAGCTGTGTCTGTGCCTCACGAATTTCTGTCTGAAGGATTTCCATCTGTTTTGTCAGACTGCGTACTTCATTCACATCTGTGGATTTTTCTACCTGGCTTCGGATGCTGTCAGCCTGTTCTGTTTTGGTTTTAATCAGTTTCTTGAGATATTCAATCATTCTGCATTATCCTCCTCAGTTTCATTGAAATGATTCACAGTAATACTTAACGACTTGATATTGCCATTCACGACAATATTAACGTCTCCGATACCCGGAACAGTGCTTTCTACTGCTTCCAGTTCGGTTTCACGGATTTCTTCATTCATCGCTGACACCTCCGAATAATGCCCTGAATTTCTCTTTTTCGAGTTCAAGTGCCGCCGATGGGCGACCTTGTCTTGCTTTTTCTAATGATTTTTTGTCACGGGCATGGATTTCCGTTGCTTCATATGCTGGGAAAGTCACTGCTGAAACTTCCAGCACACTTTCAATGCCTCTGATATGACGGGTAGGTTTGTCCATGTCGAGGTCTTTCCATTCATAGTCCGAAATCCAGAACATGAATGACATACCCGTAATATCACCTCTCTGGACGGCAGAATATAAAGATTTTGCCTCGCTGTTGTTCTCTATGTCGAGATTCACACGGATAGCCATGCCGTAAGCATCGACTGTCAATTGCATGGTACTGTCCGGATTGTTCCGGCTCGCTCGTGCCAGAGGAATCATATCTGTGTTGTGATTTACAAGGAATCGCACATCTGACAGGTCTGTTCTGTTCAATGCACCGCCGTCAATCACTTCAAAGAAATCGCCTAAATCCGACATACTGTTATATACAATTGGTCTGCCGGTAATGACAGCTCCCTTATTTTCGTCCTGTTCAGCCCGAATCTCAAAACTATAACTTCTCTGGATAAGTTCTTTTTCAGGATTCATCTTTATTCACCTCATCTTCCTCCTCAAGCGGCTTGTCTTCCTGATACTGATTTAATCGGCTCAACTGATATTGGTTCACGATACCGGCATCAATATAGTTCAAGGACATCTTTCGGACTCCTTCCAGCTCCTTCAATGGCTTCATGCCGAACATCACACGGAGTTCATTGTCATAGACTGCCCCCCTGTCGCCCATTATATGAGCAAAGTCCAGCTTTTGACTCATTGTCATGAAAACAAGTTCTTCTGCAAAGAAAACTATCTTGTTTCCGAATCCTAAAGCGGCTCGGTTCGTGAAAATTCCTTTGGTGAAAGCCTGTGACAGCTTGATAACAAGCGGCTCAAGCGTTTTCTGGTAGAAAGCCTCATACTGTTCCTTTGTGTAGTCTCCGGTCAGAATACACAGTGGAACACCAAAATATCGGAGAATCTTTTCATCCACAAATTTCAGCGTTTCAGGGTCAACAATCTCAATATTCCTGTCAAGCGGAATATACTCCGCTTTCATATCCAGAGGTAACAGCCCACTGTCAGACCGCATCAGTCGTTCTTCCATGAGTTTGATGTTCTTTTCTGTAACACCATCATCCATGACCGTGTTATATTTCACGATGCCATTAACCGCAAAACTGGATTTCAGGGCTTTTCCGACACCTTGCAGGAGTGTGCTGTTGAGTTCCAATGTTTTCAGGAGTGCCGCATTATCCGGCTGTCCGGAGGCATTTCCACCCATATAGTCATTGACAGAATAATTCTTCCGGATATGAATCACATCATCAGCCCGAACAGCTCCGGATTCATAGCCGTTCCGGAACTTGAAATTGATGAAAAGCCTGCCTGCTGCATCTTCCAGAAAGTCCACATTGACCGGATTCAACGGATATAAGCCGGTCAGCGTGTTTCCCTCCCATGTCGGCAGGATGAAACAGTTATAGTTCAGGAAAAGAATCCATGTGATTTTCTCCAGAAAGTCGGCAGTCGTCATCAGCGGATTCGGTCTGTCCAGAACATTCTGGATATTTCCCTCAATCACGGAGCTGTCCACGCCGTTTGTCTGCCGAACATGTGCCGGACGAAGTTTCAGAATTTCATGCACAATACAGGAAACCGCCTGCTGAACCACATCCGAGGCATAAATATCCGTTCCGAACTGTGAAAATACCGGAGTTCTTCCGTCCAACATCTTGGCATAGACCATAGATTTCGGTTCTGATTTCTTCTTGAAAATGTCGAAAATACCCGTGTTTCTCACCTCAATGCTCTTACGAATTCGCTCCTGTACCGCCGGAACATCTCATATAGGATAATCAGAGTGACAGCCCCGTCAATGCGTTTTGACGGCTGTCCGGAAACTTTGACCGCCTGACAGTTGCCCATGCTGTCAACTTCCATGACGGCATTACCCAGACACCAGATGTCCATTTCATTCTGATTGTAGTTGACAAGCCGTGCTTTCAGGTCTGCTTCACAGAGTTTCATTGCATTGGACAGCGTGATTTTGTTTTGAATCACTATTTCACATTCAAATCCGTATTCATCCATGCGTTTCAGAAACTCCTTTGAAAACTTCACATCATAGCCACATTTGTAAAGCCGGATGTGATATTCTTTATACAGATGATAGAACCAGTCAGCAACCAGAGTCAGGTCAATGTCATTCCCCTCGCAGATAGTCAGCAGTCCGGCTTTTGCCCATTCCTGATATTTCGCACCGGCTTGCTTGTCATCGGCATTCTCCAGCTTGCTTTCCGGAATCCAATAATGCTGATAGATATACTTTGTCTTGTCGTTCTTCTTCATCAGCAGAATCTTAGCCGAGGTCATATCCGTTGTTTCGGACAGGTCAACCGCACCCAGACAGACAGCTCCACGAAAATCCTCTACATCATAAACAGCTTCATATCGGTAATCTTCTGTGTTAAGCCATGCCTGAACACCGTTCTGCTTGAAGTTGAAGTCTTTGGAGAGTACGAAAATCCGGTCAGCCTTACTTTTTCTTGCAAGGTCAATCTGTGTCCGGAGATAGCTGTACTTCTTGACAGTCCCAAGAGAGGGATTGGCTTTCTGCCAGCTTTTCTCATCTGTCCAGATTTCCTGCTCACAGTCCTGTGTATATAACCACGGAAGTGTCCGTTCTGCTGAAATACTGTCATCTTCGCCGTTTATGATTTCACGGCAGTTTTTCAGGATTTCATCCAATGCACCGTCATTGACGAAACCCTCTGTTGTAATGATAATCAGTTTCGGATTGTCTTTCAAGCTCATCGACTGCTCAATAGATTTCAGAATCACATTGGTTTTCATCTCGTGAACCTCATCAATGATAGCAAAATCAATGTTTCTGCCTTCTTTGTTTCTGGTTCGGTCTGAAATCTTGAAAATCTTTGAGTTTGTGCCGTAAATCTTGATACACTGCTGATTCTTGTGAGTGTCCTGCTCCTTCGGGTCAATCATCTTCCGCATGGTGTCAATCGCATCATACAGGATGTTCGCCTGTGTGTCGTCGTTGGAACTGCACACAATGTCCGCTCCCTCGTTGCCGATGATGCTTTCTGTCAGCCCTAATGCCGAACAAGTCTCCGATTTGGTATTCTTACGGGCAATCAGCAGGACGATTTTCTGAAACCTGTCAACATGTTTCTCCATGCCGAAACTGTCTGTATAGGTTTCATTCGCCATCTTAAAGCTGAAAACGACCTCGATGAACGCTTTCTGCCAGAGCATCAGCTTCATAGGCTTGCCGTAAAACGGCGATTTTGTCAGCCTGATGCAGTTTTCCATGAAGTCCATTCTCATTTCTGCATCTGTGGTATCATAGATGTAGTGAGGGGCATTCATGTCAGCAATTAGATTGTCAAGCTCCGTTATCAGCTCGTTTCCGGCAACAATTTCTCCCCGACGGATAGCTTCACGATATTCCAGAAGGTAAGAACTCAATTTCTTCGCCTCATGTTCTCCAGATATTCACGGAGCGGAGAAGTTTCTGTGCCTTTGTTCCGCTCCAGAGTCCGAATCATGATTTTTATGCTGTTGTTATACTGCTGGAGCATTTCCTTATACTGCTTCGCTGCCGGTGTCGGCTTCTGCTGTGCCGGGTTCTTCGGATTCACAGAAATGAACGGATATTGTTTCAATTCCGTAAGCTGTTGCTCCAGAAAGACGATTTCCTGCACCAATTTCCGAAAAGCTGTTATCATCGCATCAATTCCGGCATCAGAAAGCAGTTTCATCAGCTCTTGTTCCCTATCCATGCAAACCCCCTTCCGGATTTTCGGAAATTTTTTCAAAAATCTCAAAAAATCGCTTTCTGTGAGAATTATAACCCCTTTTCCAATCCCCC
>JAZAUD010000037.1:0-20329 GCA_036373775.1 Oscillospiraceae bacterium
AACCAGTGCGGACGTGCGCCGGAAGGTGTAGCAAGTATGACATGAATACCAGCTTTCCAAAGTCTTTCAATGGTATCATTAAGCCATTCCAGATTGAAGAGGTCTTCTTCTGGTTCAATGTCTGCCCATGAAAAAATACCAAGACTGATACAGTTAATGTGAGCTTCTTTCATCAGCTCAATATCTCGCTCTAGAATTTCCGGATAATCTTTCCATTGTTCAGGGTTATAATCCCCACCATGGAGCATCTGCGGAAATTTCGGGGTCAATGGTGTATGCTTCATGAAGCATTCCTCCTTTGATGTAATTTTCGTTATTTGATTTCCTATTCAGGATAGAGTATTAACATCATATTGATAATATAAGTATAACCTATTTTCAGCGAAATGTCAAGTCAAAAAGCAATTCTTTCCATGGAATGGTGAAAAATATCTTAATTTTATCGCCGTATTCAAAGTTTTTTGAAAAAGTTGTAAAAAAATGTTCATATTTTAGTTTGTTTCGGGGTGTAGAAATTATGATACCAGAACATCCCCACCGCTGCCAAAATGATAACAACATAGCCCAAAATGCTCCATATATCCGGAATTTCCCTGAAAAATAAAAATCCCAATGAAGTAGCAAAGATAATTTGTGAATAATCATAGACGGAAATTTCTCTTGCTGGTGCATGGCAATAAGCCGCCGTAATCGAAAATTGTCCGCCTGCTGCGGCAATTCCTGCACCAATCAATGTCAAAAATTGTACCCATGTCATGGGGTGATAACCGAAAATCAGAAACGGCAATGTCACTACACATGAAAACCCTGAGAAAAATAACACAATGAATGTTTTGTTCACTCCCTTTTTCCCTAAAATCCGTACCATTGCATAGGCTGCACCTGCACAGATTCCCCCACATAATCCGGCAAAAGAGGCATGAAACTGCGAAAAATCAAACGAGGGCTTCACTACCAGCATTGACCCCAGAAATGCTGTCAATACTGCAATTCCTTCCACGGGTAATAACTTCTCTTTCAATAAAAGCCATGAAAATAGAATCGTGAAAAATGGCGACATTTTATTTAACATGGATGCATCCGATAATACAAGATGGTCAATGGCATAGTAATTGCACAAAATTCCGATTGTTCCAAATGCCGAACGCAAGAATAAAAATTTCCATGCGTCTTTTGGAAAATGTGCATTCCCTTTTTCCTTGATAAATAATCCAATCGCAATGATGAGCGCAACAAAATTCCGGAAAAAGCTTTTCTGTGTACTCGGCAAATCTCCAGCCAACCGGACAAATGCATTCATCAGCGCAAAACAAAACGCCGAACAAATAATTAAAATAATTCCCTTGTACTTCGATTTCATAAAAACCTCCTTGACAAACTGAAAATAACCTGCTACAATAAAGATATGCCACTAACAAAGGAGAGAAAAATTGCATGGAGCGAATTAGTTACCGTGTTGCATTAGGGGGAATCGTGTCGGCATTCTGCTTGGTGGGAATGTTTCTGACAGGGATATTTCCGTTATTATATTTGGTATTGCCGATGCTTTCAGGGGTATTGTTGCTGATTATCGTGGAAGAAGTGGGGACGCAATGGGCTTGGGTGACATATATCGCCGTGGGGCTGTTGTCATTATTTGTGACGTACGATAAAGAAGCCGCCCTGATATTCGTGATGTTTTTCGGGTGCTATCCGATTTTACAGAACTACATCAATCGCATTCCTTCTAAAATTGCCAAAACACTCGTGAAATTGGTATTTTTCAATACAAGCATTGTCTGTTATTTTCACCTGAATGTGTACTTGTTCGGGATGGAGGATTTAATCGAGACATTTCAGGAATGGGGAAAATATGGCGGTCTGATAACGCTGATTGTATTGAATCCATTTTTCCTGATGTATGACAGTTCTTTAGAGGGATTGTGCGAACTCTATCGAATGCGACTGCGCCCCAGAATTTCCGGCAAACATTAACCATTCCTATTGTACTACTTTTTGGGAAAAATGTCAAGCAGAATCAAAAATTCCTGCAAACCCCTTGACAAATGCCGGAAATTGTGCTACAATATACTTATACAGACAGCAAAGACGCTGACGGCTTTCATGCCCTCAGTGTCTTTTTGTTTGTTTCATGATGACAGTTCCTAAACCCCTATACACACGGAAAGACCGCCTTCTTTTGAGGGCGGTTTTTTCGGGGCATTGAATTGCCAAAAATTGTACATTATTTTTGTATATGGTGCTGAATTTGGGTGTTGATACTTGACATTTTTGTTAAAACGTGGTACAATATAGAGAATGAATTATGGGGGTGTTCACAATGAACAAGTTGAAAAAAGCCTTTGCCGTGTTGCTTGCAGTATCTGCTATCGGTGGGGGTGTGGCTGTTCCTGCCAGTGCAGAAGAATTGATTCCCATGGAAGAGAATATTACATCTCTTGCCAGTTATGATGCTAAATATGATATTGATATGAATGGTGTGGTAGACATTGCTGATGCGCTGACGTTGAATCAGTATCTTTTGGGAATGCTGTATGAGCCGAACTATAATCGTTTGGATGTGAACGAAAACCAAATTGTGGATTCTGCTGATGTAGATTGTGTTTTGGGATACCTTGTTAATGATGTTCCAGAGCAGACGTTCATCTCTAGAACTTATACCGGCTCAAAGGTGAATAATGTTGAAGTTGCATTTCCTAGTGTTTCAGGAGCTACTCTTGACCCTGATGCTACCTCGTTTACTTCTCGTGGATATATTAAACTCAACTACACTAGTGGACAGATTTCAAGTTATAATTTAACGCCTAGGAATACTCCAGTAAGCACTAATCAGAATGGAGATAGCATAAATGGGATTGTAGATGGAAGTGATAACCGTTATTCCACAACTTTGCCTGAAAATACAGGAATTGTAGAACTTAAGCGTGGGACAAATATTATTACCGGATTTATTGTGGGAAACCATCAAATTGCTACTGCTGCGCATTGTGTGTTTAACGATGCTTCAAAACAATTTTATACAGATGTGAGTATTTACACTTATTCTCCTACTGGGAATCCAACAACTAACAAATTACACCCAGTTGAAGTACATATTCCTAATGATTACACTATTGACTATGATAATAATTTTACAGTTCTTGAAGAGAAAAATCGACAGATTTTTTATGACCGTTCAATTTATGATTATGCTTTGATTACAGTCAGTGATGATTTGTCTAACTTCCCACATTTTTCAATCGGTACTACCTATAATTTATCTGCAAACAAATGGGCGACCACACCACTGTTTGTGACAGGATGTCCGAATTGGGTAAATGGGGGTGGGAATTACAGTCATAAATTGTATTCCCAAATGGGAAATGTTATGCACCCAGCAGGCGATGGTTATGATTTTCATATGGATAGGTTATTGTACCATAATGTGGATACTTCTGGAGGAAATAGTGGTTCGCCGATATATACCATCACTAAGGGTTCAAAAAATGGAAGTACATATTATGTTTATACTGCACTTTCACTTGTTAGTGGTGGCTGTGCTTCAGATTCTCATGGAAGTGCGCATAATTTAGGAGCTAGATTCACAAAGTATCATCAACAATTTTACCTGAATAATCCAAACGCTGTTTATGTGGATAACACACAGTAAACTTTTAAGGAGGGTTTGTTATGAAGAAAAAATTAAGTGTATTATTAGCAGTGGTATTAGGTGCGTTGAGCATTTCTGCGCCGTTGCAAGTTTCCGCTGATGAATCCCCTGAACCGCTGACGATTGAAACAGACTTATTCACTTTTGAGAATGTTAGATTTCAGCGTATTTCAGAAGATGCCATTCCTTTTGATAATTTCTCAATTGTAACAGGGGTTTGCTATCAGGAAAACGAAACAGAACCTTGTGCATATATTGTGATTCCTTACAATAGAACATTTGGGGAGTGGGAACATTTCTCAGGGGGGGGAGTTTTAAGTTCTGACAAGTTAATTTTAAAAGTTAGTGATACAAATGGTTTCCTTGATGGGAAGACTTTGCAGATTGGGGATGTATTTTCAGGTGGTTATATTTGTCCTGAAGAAATGTATCCAGGTCGTATGAAGATTTTTAGTACTCCGGAGTTTATCGGAAATGTAGCGGATATTTTGGGTGAGGAAGCAGTGACAGCTGTAAGGCATGAATTAGCAGAAAACATTTTGTCATTGAGTGAGCTTTTTGCTTTCGATGAGCGGTTTGCTTTTGATGGTGCAAGAATTGATGATTCTGCTATCAACAAAGGCGACACGACCGCAGATGAGCAAGTCAACATTGCGGACGTATTGGCAACCAATCAATATTTGTTAGGCATTTATCAGCCGAGCAATTACGGCATTCTCGCCGCCGACGTTGACCACAATGGAAAGGTGGAGGATACAGACGTTCTCGCAATCCTGAAATCCGTTGTCGGGCTGGAAACATTGGAATAAACAAAATGATTCACAAAAGTTAGATTTTGACAGGGGACGGCATTCCGTCTCCTGTTTTTGATTTTCTGATGAAAATTGATAAAATTTGAAAAATCCTCTTGCTTTTTTCGTAACTTTATGGTAAAATAGAAGTTGAGCATATTGTATATGAATTGACAGTGCTAAAATTTTCGTGCATTGGCACGGGTAGGGAGCGAAATTATGCCAAAGAAACAGGATATTCACAAGATTATGATTATTGGGTCAGGACCTATCATCATCGGTCAGGCGTGTGAGTTTGACTACTCCGGAACGCAGGCTTGTAAGGCTTTGCGAAAACTGGGGTATGAAATTGTACTGGTCAACTCCAATCCTGCAACCATCATGACAGACCCTGATGTGGCGGACATCACTTACATTGAACCGCTGAACCTTGCAAGGCTGACACAGATTATTGAAAAAGAACGTCCGGATGCATTATTGCCGAACCTCGGCGGACAATCCGGCTTGAATCTCTGTTCGGAACTTTCCAAAGCTGGTGTATTGGAGCAATACAATGTCAAGGTCATTGGGGTACAGGTAGATGCTATCGAACGTGGTGAGGATAGAATCGAATTTAAAGAGACTATGACGAAACTCGGCATTGAAATGCCTCGTTCTCATGAAGCGTATTCCGTGGAAGAAGCGGTGAAGATTGCAGAGGAATTGCATTATCCGGTTGTACTGCGTCCGGCTTACACCATGGGCGGTGCAGGCGGTGGCATGGTGTACAATGTCGAAGAGCTGAAAACCGTCTGTGAAAGAGGGTTACAGGCATCTTTGGTACATCAGGTACTTGTTGAGGAATGTATCAGCGGTTGGGAAGAACTCGAATTAGAGGTTGTTCGTGATGCGAAGAATAACATCATTACAGTATGTTTCATTGAGAACATTGACCCGATTGGTGTGCATACTGGTGACTCTTTCTGTTCTGCACCGATGCTGACCATTTCCGAAGAGGTACAGAAGAAATTGCAGGAATATTCCTACAAGATTGTGGAAGCCATTGAGGTTATCGGCGGTTGTAACTGTCAGTTTGCACATGACCCAGTTACAGGCAGAATTGTTGTTATCGAAATCAATCCGAGAACGTCTCGTTCTTCTGCATTGGCATCTAAGGCGACAGGTTTCCCGATTGCGCTCATTTCTGCAATGTTGGCTTGTGGCTTGACACTGGATGAAATCCCATGCGGAAAATATGGCACTCTTGATAAATATGTACCAGACGGCGATTATGTGGTTATTAAGTTCGCAAGATGGGCTTTTGAGAAGTTCAAGGGCGCACAAGATAAGCTTGGTACACAAATGAGGGCTGTCGGGGAAGTCATGTCCATTGGCAAGACCTACAAAGAAGCATTCCAGAAGGCAATCAGAAGCCTTGAAACAGGTCGTTACGGTCTGGGCTTTGCAAAGGATTTCCACGACAAGTCAAAAGAGGATTTGCTTGCCATGCTGAACTATCCTACAAGTGAACGGCAGTTCATCATTTATGAAGCACTCCGCAAAGGTGCTGACATTCAGGAAATTTATGACCTGACAAAAATCAAACATTATTTCCTCGAACAGATGAAGGAACTCGTTGACGAAGAAGAAGCACTCCTGAAAAATAAGGGTACTGTTCCGGCGGAAAACGAACTCAGACAGGCGAAGCTGGACGGATTTTCTGACAGATATTTGAGCCAGATTCTGGAAGTCTCAGAAGAGGACATCCGAAACGCTCGTTATTCCTATGGTATCAAGGAAGCGTGGGAGGGTGTTCACGTTTCCAGCACACAGGATTCCGCTTACTATTACTCTACCTATCATCTGACAGAGGACAAATCCCCCTGCAATACGGACAAACCAAAGATTATGATTCTCGGCGGAGGTCCTAACAGAATCGGTCAGGGTATCGAATTTGACTATTGTTGTGTTCATGCCGCATTAGCATTGAAGAAACTCGGCTTTGAAAGTATCATTGTCAACTGCAACCCTGAAACCGTTTCCACTGACTACGACACATCCGACAAGCTGTATTTTGAGCCGTTGACATTGGAAGATGTTCTGGCAATCCACGAAAAGGAAAAGCCCGTGGGTGTTATCGCACAATTCGGCGGTCAGACTCCTTTGAACCTTGCCAATGACCTGAAAAAATACGGTGTCAATATTCTGGGGACATCTCCCGAAACCATTGACCTCGCAGAGGATAGAGACCATTTCCGTGCAATGATGGAAAAATTAAACATTCCTATGCCGGAAGCTGGAATGGCTGTCAATGTAGATGAGGCTTTGCAGATTGCAAATCAGATTGGGTATCCGGTGATGGTACGTCCTTCCTATGTATTGGGCGGTCGTGGTATGGAAATCGTTCATGATGATGAGATGATGAGGGTTTATATGTCCGCTGCGGTTGGTGTGACCCCTGACAGACCGATTCTGATTGACAGATTCCTGAACCATGCAACAGAATGTGAAGCGGATGCAATCTCTGATGGTACAAATTGCTTTGTACCGGCTGTGATGGAACATATCGAATTAGCTGGTGTGCATTCCGGTGACTCTGCTTGTATTCTGCCGTCCAAGAACCTGACGGAACAACAGATTGCAACCATCAAGGACTATACCAAGAAAATCGCTGTGGAAATGGGCGTTCGTGGCTTGATGAATATGCAGTATGCAATTGAGGGCGATACCGTCTATGTACTCGAAGCAAACCCGAGAGCATCAAGAACCGTTCCGCTTGTTTCCAAAGTTTGCAGTATCAACATGGTACAGATTGCCACTAAGATTATCACTTCTGAAATCACTGGAAATCCGTCACCTGTTCCGGAACTCAAAGACAAGGTTATCAAGCATTACGGTGTCAAGGAAGCAGTATTTCCGTTTAATATGTTCCCCGAAGTTGACCCCCTGCTTGGCCCTGAAATGCGTTCCACTGGTGAAGTATTGGGAATTTCCCAGTCATTTGGTGAAGCATATTATAAGGCAGAAGAAGCCACTCAGACAAAGTTACCGTCCAGCGGTACAGTATTGTTAAGCGTTTGCGAACGTGATAAGCCCGAACTTCCCGAAGTGGCTAGAGGATTTGTAGAGCTTGGTTTCAAGGTGCTGGCTACTCACAAATGCTATAAGCTCCTCCAGAAAGAGGGCATTCCCTGCGAGCGTATTTTCAAGATGTATGAAGGCGGTCGCCCCAATATTGGCGATGCTATCACCAACGGAGAAATTACCCTGATTGTGAATACTCCTGTTGGAAAGGAAAGTATGCATGATGACAGCTATATCCGTAAAGCTGCTATCAAGCACAGAATCCCTTATATCACCACAATGGCAGCTGCTAAGGCTAGTGTGGAAGGTATCCGTGCTATCAAGGAAAATAAGCATTTCGGTGTGAAGTCCTTGCAGGCGCATCATGATGAAATTGAGTAACCTCGATAGAATTAGAATCAGCCTGACACGATTTGTGTCGGGCTGATTTTTTTCAATAAAAGCTTGCTTTTTTGGCGGTTTTGTGGTATCATAGTATTAAATAAATTTCGAAAGGAGTAGTGTAATTATGGCATTACCAGAAAGAGAATTGAAAAAAATCACTGCTGACGAATTTTTTGAGATGTTCCCCGAAGAAAGCAACTCAGAACGCTACGAACTGCATGAGGGGGAAATCGTTGCAATGGCTTCACCAAACGAACAGCACCAGAATATTATTGGAGGGGCTTACAGTGAAATCCGTGCTTTTATCCGCAAAAAAGGCGGAAAATGCAAAGTGATGATTTCACCGTTTGATGTAAAACTGACAGATACTATTGTCGTACAGCCGGATGTACTTGTTGTTTGTGACCCCTCTAAAATGGATGGAAAACGCTGTAACGGTGCGCCGGATTGGGTCATTGAAGTGACTTCCACCAATAAGGGCGATGATTTCGGGAAAAAACTCATGTATTATCAGGAAAACGGAGTCCGTGAATACTGGATTGTTGACCCGAAAAATCAGAAGACATTGGTTTATTTTTGGGAAAAGAATGATTTCCCTGATATTTACACATTTGATACCCCGATACCTGTTGAAATTTACAACCGAGAATTGAACATTCAAATTTCTGAACTTTTATGAAAGGAGTAGTGTAATTATGGCATTACCAGAAAGAGCGTTGAAGAAAATTACTGCGGACGAATTCTTTCAACTCACAGAGGAAAGCACTGAGCGTTTAGAATTGATTGACGGGGAAATTGTGGCATTGGCTGCGCCTAGTCGTACACATCAGAATATTGTTGCACGTTTGCACTATACTATTTTTGGCTATATTACGAAAAACAAGGGCAGATGCAACGTTATGATTTCGCCTTTTGATGTGGTGCTTGGGGATGATGTTGTACAGCCGGATGTATTTGTAGTGTGCAATCCCTTGATTTTGAATGAGCGTTGCTGTAACGGTGCGCCGGATTGGGTGATTGAAGTGGTTTCCAGCAATCGGGGTGACGACTTTACAAAGAAACTGGCTATCTACCAAGATGCCGGAGTTCGTGAATACTGGATTGTTGACCCGAAAAATCAAAAGACATTGGTTTATTTCTGGGAAAAGAATGATTTCCCTGATATTTACACATTTGAAACTCCGATACCTGTCGAGATTTACAACCGAGAATTGAGCATTCAAATTTCTGAACTTTTATGAAAGGAGTAGTGTAATTATGGCATTACCAGAAAGAGCATTCAAAAAGATGACTGCGGACGAATTTTTCGAGATGTTCCCCGAAGAGAGCAATTCAGAACGCTACGAACTGCATGAGGGGGAAATCGTTGCAATGGCATCCCCAAATGAACAGCATCAGAATATTGTGATGCGCAGTAGTCATATCATTGACGATTTTATCAGAAAGAATAAAGGAAAATGCAAAGTGATGATTTCGCCGTTTGATGTAAAACTGACAGATACTATTGTCGTACAGCCGGATGTATTTGTTGTTTGTGACCCCTCTAAAATGGATGGAAAACGCTGTAATGGTGCGCCGGATTGGGTGATTGAAGTGACTTCCACCAATAAGGGCGATGATTTCGGGAAAAAATTCACATATTATCAAGAAAACGGAGTTCGGGAATATTGGATTGTCGTGCCGGATGAACAAAAAACATTGGTTTATTTCTTCGAAAAAAGTCACTTGCCGAATATTTACACATTTGATACCCCGATACCTGTCGGAATTTACAACCGAGAATTGAGCATCCGGATTTCTGATTTATTATAAAAGTGAACCATCCCCCATTTGAGGGATGGTTTTTACTTTACCATGTATAGTGACTGATTGCCTGAATCAGGGTGTCTTCGCCCTGTTCCGCAAGGGTAATGAAGTCGAAAATTTTCTCGCTCCATCCAGCGATAATATTCGTTTTTTTGCCGTGGAACTGCTGTGTTCCGTAGCCTTGCAAGTCAATGGCGTGTACCCAGATGTCACAGCCGGAAGTTTTGCGGTATTCGTCTGCAAGTCTCTGCACCGGTTCATAACCATAGTAAGTTTCACCACAGTTACACATATTGTCTGATAAAATAATCAGTCTGTCCACCTTGATATGTTTCTCCATGAGCTTGGTAAAGGGGAGACCCATATTAGTACCGCCACCCCTGACAGGGAGATGAAAGGCACTATGTAAAATGCCGAAATTTTCGGGAGGTAAAAATACACGAATCTGGTTATCAAATGTGTAGACAATCCCTTTTTCACAAAGTTTGTATGCAATCATTCCCAATAAAAGGGCGATTTGGGAACAGCGTACATCAGACTTTGCACTGATGGTACTTGTCATAGAACCGGATACATCAATTGCAATGAGGGTTTTTCCGGCAATTTTAGGAATGTTCTCAATGGAAGCATTCACGGCATTTTCCAGCGCATCCAAAGCACGCTTTTGATAGGTGTTTTCAATTTGCGCATATGCTGAAAGGAATCGAAAAGGGAGCTGTTTGGAACGCTTGACAGCTTCCGGATTTTCGATAGTCTGGTAAACTTTTTCGATATTGGAAGGTTTGGCATTGATGATGTTTCGCAGATTTCGCAAAAGTGCCATGTAGCCAACTTTTCCCGATTCAATGAGATTTTCCCATGTTTGGGTATTATTGCCCTTGGTGGAAAGTTCGGTTTCCCATGTTTTTGGGGTTGCAAGCTTTCCTTCAATGCAACGTTTCCATAAATTGGCTTGTTCTTCATCCTTAGGCTTGGGATGGGAGAGAATGATTAAATCCTTCATCTTGACAGCCTTTTTGTTACCGGCATATTTCGCAAGGGTATATTCGTCAAATCCCTTCAAAACGTCTGCAATGCCTTTGAGAAGGGATTGAGGAATCGGCTTCCCGAAAGTGGCAAGATAGAAAGACATGATTTCCGTCAAATCATCCCCACGCAGGGCAACGCCTTTCACGGTTTTTCGTGCGAAGGGTTTTCCATTCGGCTCATGGGCGAGGTATGCCGTCAGGACGTGCGAAACGGAACGCATATGAAATACTCTCCTTGCATAAACCGCCAACTTAGAAACAAATTCCGCATCTTGCCGGATGACTTCCGGAATCAATTGTTCCATTTCAGCGGAATTGTCGCCGTAAAATTTGCTTTCATTGAAAAAAGAAGTTAAGACCATTGTCACCAGTTTGGACTTATCATCCATTGCATAAGCAACATGACCTTCTGCATTTTCGGTTTTCATCGTTGCTGGATTATTAAACTTTCCCATTGGTAAACCCTCCTTAAAAACAAAAAACAAACGTGATAAATTTGAAAACAGTGAAAAAACTCCACTGCACTAGGCAGCTATGGATTCGAACCATTTCTCAAAAAGATTTGCCAAGAAGTAACTGTTTTCCGCAATGCACGTTTGCTTTGTACTCAAATATGATAGTGGATAAAATCGATGACAGTACATATTAGTGCTTTACCAGTTAAGCTACACTGACTTTCGTCACGTCCGGACTTGAACCGGAAACTCTACGTTAAAAGCGAAGTAACCGTCATACACAATGCCACTTAATAGCGGATAAAATCAAAAACAGCATCATAAGCGTTCTACCGGTTAAACTATACCGACTGTTGTTGGCATCTGGATTCGAACCAGAATTTCACGCAACCATATTTTCACGAAGTAACTGTTGTTTGCAATACCGCTATTCAAAAAGAAAACGGATGAAATCGGAAACAGACAAAACTCAATACCCATTGGGTATTACACATACAACTCTGAAATTCGAAGTAGCTGTTTCCTACAATTCCGTTTGTGTTAGCTATTATACCACATTTGTTTCCATTTGTCAAGAGGTTTTTGAAAATTTTTTCAAAAATTTTACATGAAGAATGAAAAAATAAGAAGGCTCTCAAATTTTTCCATATTAAGAGCCTTCTCAAGCGCGGAAAGAGGGATTTGAACCCTCGCACCGGTTTCCCGACCTACTCCCTTAGCAGGGGAGCCCCTTCACCACTTGGGTATTTCCGCATATGATGAACCATAGAAGTATGAAATTGGCGGAGAGAGTGGGATTCGAACCCACGGTACGTCGCCGTATCACTAGTTTTCAAGACTAGCTCCTTAAACCGCTCGGACATCTCTCCATTATTTTTAAGGGTATGCTGTCTTCTCCCTGAACCAGCTTTTATATTATAGCATATTCAAACCATTTTGTCAATACTTTTTTCGAAAAAATTTTTGAAAAAATTTTTTAAAAAACTATTGCAAAGATTGATAAAAAATGTTATAATAAAAGTTATAACATTTTCAAAATATTGACAGAAATCGTACACATGGTAAAAAATAACAATATCCGGCAGAAGGAATGCCGGAAGACAGGAGGTTTCATGAAAAAATGGGTAATACATCAACCGGATTCGAAATTCACGGCAGACTTGCAGAGTAAGAGTGATTTGTCACAGCTTTCCTGCAAGGTACTTGTTTCACAAGGCTGTATCAGCATTGAGCAAGCAGGGCAGAGAATGGGATGCACTGAACTTTCAGACCCATTTCTGATTTGTGACATGAAACCGGCTGTAGAGGCAATCAATGCGGCGATAGATGCCGGAAAGAGAATCTGTGTTTATGGTGACTACGATTGTGACGGGGTGACTTCTACGGTCATTCTGTACACGTTTCTGGAGCAGATGGGCGCAGATGTGACATGGCGCATTCCTGAACGCAGTGAAGGCTATGGCTTAAATGAACAGGCGGTCAGGGAAATGCATGAGGATGGAGTGCAGATGATTATTACTGTCGATAATGGGATTTCAGCAATCCCAGAAGCCAAACTCATGAAAAAATTAGGCATTGAATTGGTTATCACAGACCATCACCAAGCAGGGGAAGAATTGCCGGAAGCATTAGCGGTGGTAGATGCGCACCGGAAGGATAATTTGTCACCGTATCGTTTTTATTGTGGGGCAGGAATCGCATTATTGTTGGTAGCGGCAATGAATGACGGAGATATTCGCTTTGCAATGGAACAATATGGCGATTTGGTAGCAGTAGCTACCATTGCAGATGTTGTGGCATTGACCGGAGAAAATCGCTATTTGGTGCAGGAAGGGCTTGATTATCTGAAAAATACAGAGCGTCAGGGGTTGCTTGCACTGCGTGAAATCAGTGGAATGAAAGACAAACCATTGAATTCGATGAATGTAGCGTTTTCCATTGTCCCTCGTATCAATGCCGCTGGAAGAATGGCATCCCCAAAATTGGCAGTAGAATTACTGCTGGAAGAAGACCCGCAAAGAGCCAAAGAACTTGCTGAAAAGCTTGACCGCATCAATACCCAAAGAAAAGATTGTGAAAATGAAATCATCAAGGCAGTGGATGAAAAGATTCAGGAAAATTCTGATTTGATTCATGAACGTGTGATGGTGTTTGATGGGGAAGATTGGCATGGAGGAGTCATTGGAATCGTAGCGGCAAGGTTGCTGGAGCGATTTGGAAAGCCATGCTTTATGATAAGTGTACATGATGGGATGGGACACGGTTCAGCAAGAAGTTTCGGGGAATTTTCGGTATTTGAATGTTTACAGGCTTGTGACGATTTACTTGAAAAATACGGTGGTCATCCGGCAGCTGGTGGGTTTACCGTCAAGGCGGAGAACATTCCGGCATTCAAGAAACGGATTGCGGAATATTCCGCTGAAACATTCCCTGATATGCCCGTACCGGAGATTTCCGCCGCTTGTGTTTTGGATGCAAAGTGCCTGAATGCGGAAGAAGTGGAAACCCTTTCACAGTTGGAACCTTTTGGGGCAGAGAATCCCGAACCGCTTTTCTTTGTCGAAAATGCAAGGATTCAGGAAATCCGACCACTTTCAGAGGGCGCACATACCAAATTGATGGTATCCATCAATGGAATTCCTTGTGAAGCGTTGCTGTTTCGCACTTCACCGGAAAGCCTTGGTTTGCGAGTGGGTGACGTTTGCCATATGATGGTGAAATTATCCGTCAACACATGGAATGGCAGAAAGCGAGTAAATCTCAATGTACAGGACATCCGCATTTCTGGCATGAACCAAAGCAAATTATTGGCAGCCATGCAGGCTTATGACAAATACCGCCGGAAAGAACCACTTTCTAAGGCTTATTATCAAGCCATCACTCCCAACCGACCGGAGTGTATTACTGTATACAAGGCTGTGACAGAAACACCGATTTCTGTGGAAAAATTAGCCATGCAAATGAATCGTATCGGGATGAATTACTGCAAATATCGCATTTGCTTAGATGTATTTGCAGAACTCGGACTGATGGAACTCACGGAAGGGGAACAATTTGTGAAGCGTTTACCTGTCCCGAAAAAGGTTGACCTTCACAATTCCAAAATACTTTCACAACTGGAACAGTATGCAAAGGAGGAAATGTTATGAAGGAGGACAGAGTTGTAACCATCGAAATGTTGGAGCAGAAGATTCTTGACATGGATAAACAATATGACCTGAGCAAGATTCATTCTGCGTACGAATTCGCCGCAAAAGCGCACGAAGGGCAATTACGCTCATCTGGAAAGCCTTATATTATTCATCCGCTTTCCGTTGCGGAAATCCTGCTTGACCTTGGCATGGATACAGATACCATTTGTGCGGCTTTGCTCCATGATGTGGTGGAAGATACCAATGCAACATTGCAACAGCTTGAAAAATTATTTGGGCAGGATGTTGCATCCTTAGTGGACGGTGTCACCAAATTGGCAAAAATTCCGATTTTCAACAAAGACCAGCAGTTAGCGGAAAATGTGATGAAAATTTTGCTTGCCATGAGCAAAGACATTCGTGTCATGATTATTAAACTTTGTGACAGGCTTCACAATATGCGAACACTGGATTTCCGCCCCGAACATAAACAGCTTACAACCGCTCGTGAAACGATGAATGTCTATGCCCCCATTGCCAGAAGATTGGGTATCAAGCTGGTACAGGCAGAGTTGGAAGACCTTGCACTGTATTATCTCGACCGTTTCGCCTATACGGACATTGAAACCATGATGGGACGCAACAAGGAAGAAAGAGAGATTTTCTTGAATTCCATCATTCAGAATGTTTCTGATTATCTCCCCACGGCAATGAATTTCAAAAAGCCCCCGAAAATTGAGGGACGTGTCAAGAGCATTTACGGAATGTATAAGAAAATCTATCTGCAACATAAGAACCCCGAAGAAGTGTATGATAAATATGCAATCAGAATTATTGTTTCTGACCTTGCAGAATGTTATGCAGCCAGTGGCTTGATTCAGAATATCTATTCGCCGATTTTAGGCAGGCGAAAAGACTATATCAGCCATCCAAAGGAAAATATGTATCAGTCATTGCATGATTGTTTCCTTGGGAAAGAGGGGATTCCCTTTGAGGTGCAAATCCGTACTTGGGAAATGCACGAAACCGCAGAATACGGCATTGCTGCACACTGGAAGTACAAAGAGGGTATCCATGGGAAAGACAGAATGGAAGACCGCCTCTCTTGGATTCGCAAAATGATTGAAGCACAGAAAACTTCTGATGATATTGAGGAAATTGTTCGGTCCATCAAGTATGACCTTGCACAGGAAGATATTTGTGTCATGACTCCTAAAGGAGCAGCGATTTCCCTTCCTGTTGGTGCAACCGTCATTGATTTTGCTTATAAAATCCATACAGAAGTTGGTCATAAAATGATGAGTGCCAAAGTTGACGGCAGAATTGTTCCCCTTGATTATAAATTAAGAAATGGTCAAATCTGTACCATTATGACCAGCAAAGACCCCACAAAAGGTCCTAGCCGTTCATGGTTGGATATTGCCGTCACTTCCGAAGCACGCTCGAAAATTCGTTCATGGTTCAAACGTGAACGCCGTGAGGAAAATATTCAGACCGGAAAAGCAGCCCTTGAAAAATTGTTCCGTCATAATCATATCCATGTCCCCGAAGAAGAGCTTGAAACATTCCTGAAAGATGATTTGCGCCGTCATAGCTGTAATTCGTTGGAAGATTTTTATGCTGCGATTGGTTACGGCGGTATCAGTCTTTCGAAATTGCTCCCGCATTTCAAGGAACAGTATCATAAACTCTACGAAAAGGAAGAGGAACAAGAGGAAAAGGAACTCCCGATGATTACTCCTGTTCCACATTCCAGAAGTAAGATTATTTTGGATGACATCAGCGATTGTGCCGTCAAATTCGCACAGTGTTGTAATCCACTCCCAGGGGATGAAATTGTTGGATTTATCACCAGAGGGCATGGAATTTCTGTCCATACTACGTCTTGTGTCAATTACCGTGCCATGCTCAACAGAGATATTCCCGAAGAAAGAGAACGCTGGGTGGATATTCAGTGGACAGAAAGCACGGATGCAGCAATGCAGACCAGCATTGAAATTATCGCTCAGGATAGAGTGGGATTGGTGTATGATATTACCGCCGTTTTGACGGAATCCAGAATTCCGATTATCCATTCTTCCTCCCGTATCCTGAAAAATGGAAATGCAATTTTTGATGCAAGTATCCGCATTGTGAACCGTTCCCAATTAACCAGCACATTCGAACGTCTCCGCAAAATCAGGGGCGTGATGACTGTGGAACGTGCGAATAGCTGAAAGGGTTTTGCTGTATGATAGATTGGAAAAATTTCTCTGGACATCTGCGGACGGTTGCCAAACACCGTCACGCAGTCATACGGCATTGTGCAAAAGCTGGTATTTTATGGCAGGGACTGAAACATGATTTATCCAAATATACTCCGGAAGAATTCATTCCCAGCGTGAAATATTATCAGGGTACACGAAGCCCCAATGAACAGGAACGCACAGAAAATGGCTATTCTAGAGCATGGATGCACCATAAGGGCTGTAATAAACATCATTTCGAATATTGGACGGATTACGACCCCAAAACCCGAAAAATGACCCCTGTCAAAATGCCCCTGAATTACGTCATTGAAATGTTTTGCGACAGATTAGCCGCAAGCAAAACTTATAACGGCGAAAATTTTACCAATGATATGCCGTTGCAATATTTCCTGAAAGGCAAACCCACAAGGAACATTCACCCCGAAACATCACGCTTTTTGGAAGGCTTGCTCAGAATGTTAGCCCAAAAAGGAGAAGAATATACCTTTGCTTGGATTCGCTGGTATCAGGAACAGCATGAGGATTATTGAATTGATTTGGAATGCTCCTGTTTCCTCAGGAGTCACTTTTTTGTTGCATCAAAATCAATAAAATTCACTGTTGAAATTTGTGCATAGTATCAAAAATAAAATACCCCCTTGCAATAAAAGCCGGAAAGTGCTATAATTGAAATGAGATAGTGAATTTTTGTAAAAACTCGAAAAATGTATCGTGTCCCTGACAGCATGGGGACAAAATAATGGAAAGGAATGAAATCATGATTTTAACAGGCGCAGACATCGTAGTAGAAACCCTGATTGAACAGGGAACAAAAACTGTATTTGGATACCCTGGCGGACAGGTTATCAACCTTTACGATGCTTTGTACACAAGAAGCGACAGAATCGAACACGTTTTGACAGCGCATGAACAAGGAGCTGCACACGCTGCGGACGGTTACGCAAGAGCTACGGGAGAAGTGGGGGTATGTATTGCCACTTCTGGACCCGGTGCGACAAATCTTGTCACAGGCATTGCAACGGCAATGCTGGATTCTATACCGCTGGTTGCCATTACAGGTAACGTTCCCAACAGTCTGATTGGCAAGGACAGCTTTCAGGAGGTTGATATTACCGGCGTGACCCTCCCCATTACAAAGCATAATTTCTTAGTTAAGAGCATTGACAAACTCGCTGACACCATCAGGGAAGCGTTTGCAATCGCAAAGTCCGGCAGACCGGGTCCAGTCCTCGTGGACATCCCGAAGGATGTACAGGTGGCAACGTTCCCCTATGAGCCTTCTCTGGTTGTTGAAAAAAAGCTTCCTAAGCCGGCAAAGCATGATAAGCTGAAAGCGGCTGTACAAATGATAGCAGAATCCCAGAAACCATATATCTATTTTGGTGGTGGCGCAGTTTCAGCGGATATTTCCGAAGAGATTATTGCACTTGCTGATAAAATTGATGCACCAATCGGATGCACCATGATGGGGCTTTCCCTGATTCCGGTGAAAAATCCCCGATTCTTAGGAATGGAAGGAATGCACGGACATTACGCTTCCAGCGTGGGACAGGATGAAGCAGATTTGATTATTACCATTGGCGCACGTTTCAGCGACCGTGCAACTGGTAATGTAGCGAAATATGCTCGCCATGCAAAGATTATTCACATTGACGGCGACCGTGCAGAATTGAATAAAAATATCAATGTTGACCTTGGTATTTCCTGCAACATCAAGAACGCTTTGCAGAGACTGCTTCCGCTGATTGGAGAAACCAAACACCCTGAGTGGATGGCTCGTATTGAGGAGCTGAAAAGGGAAGAGCAGGAACAATTTGAAAAAGTCACCGCAAAGGACAGAATCACCCCCTATGCATTGATTCAGGAAGTTGCAAAGCATACAAATCCTGATACGCCCATTGTCACAGACGTTGGACAGCATCAGATGTGGGTAGCACAGTATTATCCTTTTGAAGTGCCGAGAACATTTATTTCCAGTGGTGGATTGGGAACAATGGGCTTCGGACTGGGCGCAGCTATCGGCGCAGCAAAGGCAACCGGAAAAAAGACAGTTCTCTTCACAGGTGACGGCAGTTTTGGCATGAATCTGAATGAGCTTGCAACCGCAGTGACGGAAAATTCTCCCCTTGTTATCATCATCATGAATAACAAAGTTTTGGGGATGGTTCGTCAGTGGCAGACATTATTTTTCCAAAAGCACTACTCCAATACCGACTTGCACACCAGAAAAACCGATTTCGTTAAGCTGGCAGATGCGTTCGGCATGAAGGGCTATCGTGTGAATGAACTCTCTGAAATGGAATCCGTTATCAGTCAGGCATTTAATGAAAATTGCCCTGTATTGGTAGATGTAGCCATCTATGAAGATGAATTTGTATTGCCAATGCTTCCCCCAGGGGGTTCGATTGAGGAAATTATCACGGAAAGGAGTGACCAGTCATGAACGAAGAACGCTATGTCATCGCCATTCTGGTAGAAAATCAACCCGGAATTCTGACAAGGGTAGCAAGTATGTTCAACCGCAGAGGATTCAATATTGACAGTTTGACCGTTTCCGCAACGGAAGACAACCAGTATTCTAGAATCACGATTTCTTTGACTGGTGACGAATCCGTCCGCAGTCAGATTATCCGTCAGCTTCGCAAGCTGTACAATGTGAAGGAAGTCAAGGTTATGGAACGTGATAAGAGCGTTTACCGTGAATTGGCATTGATTAAATTGAGGAATTGTCCGGAAACTCGTCAGGAAGTACTTTCCGCCGTTGACATTTTCCGTTCCAAAATTGTAGATTTCTCCCCCAATACACTTTGTGTAGAGATTACAGGAGAAACCTCTAAAATTGAGGCATTTATTGCACTTGTTGAACCGCTCGGCATTCTCGAAATGTGCCGTACAGGTGTGGTTGCGATTGACCGTGGCTGTAGTTACCTGAACAGTGAGACAAGTCTTTAAATACAAGGCGGTCTTTGCACCGCTGAATAAAAATTATATGTAAGGAGTTTATTTGAAATGGCAGAAGCAAGAATTTTCTATCAGCAGGATTGTGATATTCACAAGCTGGACGGCAAGACTGTTGCAATTATCGGTTATGGTTCTCAGGGTCACGCTCATGCACTGAACCTGAAGGAAAGCGGTGTGAATGTTGTTGTTGGTCTGTACGAAGGCAGTAAGAGCTGGGCAAAGGCTGAAAAGCAGGGTCTGACCGTTATGACAACCGCAGAAGCTACTAAGGTAGCAGATGTTATCATGATTCTGACACCCGACGAAAAGCAGAAGGCTCTGTATGAATCCGACATCAAGCCTTATCTGACCGCTGGCAAGACACTGGCATTCGCTCACGGTTTCAACATTCATTTTGGTTGTATCGTACCGCCGGCAGATGTGAATATTATCATGATTGCACCGAAAGCCCCCGGTCATACTGTACGTTCTGAATATCAGGCTGGCAAGGGTACTCCCTGTCTGATTGCTGTACAGCAGGATGCAACCGGCGACGCTCAGGAAATCGGTCTGGCTTATGCTGCTGGTATCGGTGGCGCAAGAGCTGGCGTTCTCGAAACCACTTTCAGAACTGAAACAGAAACTGACCTCTTTGGTGAGCAGGCTGTTCTTTGCGGTGGTGTATGCGCTCTGATGCAGGCAGGATTTGAGACACTGGTTGAAGCTGGTTATGACCCCAGAAATGCATATTTCGAGTGCATCCATGAAATGAAGCTCATTGTTGACCTGATTTATCAGTCTGGTTTTGCTGGCATGAGATATTCTATCTCCAA